>NZ_CP108509.1:1200000-1500000 GCF_035917275.1 Streptomyces sp. NBC_01237
CGGCCGCGGAGGAGGTACTGGCGGCCGTCACCCGGCTCGTCCACGACCTCGGTGTCACGGTGCTCCTCGCCGAACACCGCCTGGAGCGCGTGGTCCAGTACGCCGACCGCGTCATCCATCTCCCGGGCGACGGCCTCGTCGTGTCGGGCGCGCCCGCCGAGATCTTCCGTACGTCCTCCATCGCCCCGCCGATCGTGGAACTCGGCCGCGCCGCGGGCTGGTCCCCGCTCCCCCTGTCGATCCGCGACGCCCGCCGGGCGGCGGCTCCACTGCGCACCCGGCTGGCCGGCACCGTTCCCCCACCGGTGAGGCCCGCCCCGGCCCAGGACCGTCCCGAACTCCTCGCCGCGCGCGGCATCACCGTCACCTACCACGGGGTGCCGGCCGTACGCGAGGTCGACCTGACCCTGCACGGCTGCGAGGTCACCGCCCTCATGGGCCGCAACGGCTCCGGCAAGTCCTCCCTGCTGTGGGCGCTCCAGGGGTCGGGGCCCCGCAGGGCGGGCTCCGTGGCCGTCGCGGCGCCCGGTGCGCCGAAGCCGCAGGATCCCCGGAAGCTCTCCGCGGCGGCGGCCCGCCGGCTCGTCGGACTCGTCCCCCAGACCCCGACCGACCTCCTCTACCTGGAGTCCGTCAAGCAGGAGCTCGACCAGGCCGACGCCGAGTCGGGGGTCGCCGGGGACGGCATCCGGGCCCGCGCCGTCCTGGACCGGCTGGCGCCGGGCATCCCCGACACCACCCACCCCCGTGACCTGTCCGAGGGCCAGAAGCTCGCCCTGGTCCTCGCGATCCAGCTGACCGCCGCCCCCCGCGTACTGCTCCTCGACGAGCCCACCCGCGGCCTCGACTACCGCGCCAAGAGCGAACTGATCCGCATCGTCGACGAGCTGGCCGCGGAGGGCCGCGCCGTCGTGATCTCCACGCACGACGTGGAGTTCGTCGCGCGGGCCGCCGACCGCGTCGTGGTCATGGCCGAAGGTGACGTGGTCGCCGACGGCCCCACCACCGAAGTCATCGTCGCTTCCCCCGTCTTCGCCCCCCAGACGGCCAAGATCCTCGCCCCGCTCCCGTACCTCACGGTCGCCCAGTCCGCCGCCCGCATGCCCGCCGACGAGACGGACCCGGACTCATGACCGCACGCGCCGCCGCCATCCGGATCCACGCGCGGGCCGGGACCGTCATCGCCATGGCCGCCTTCCTCGGCATCGTCGCGTTCTTCTGGCCCTTCCTCGTCGCCCCCGGCACGTTCGGCTCGAACTACGCACCACCGCTGATCTTCGGCGTTCTGCTCGTCATCGTGCTCTGCGTGGTCATCTCCGAGATCGCCGAGGGCGGCATCAACTCCAAGGCCCTGGCCATGCTGGGGGTACTGTCCGCGGTCAACGCCGCCATCCGCCCCCTCGGCGCGGGCACGGCCGGCATCGAGACGGTGTTCTTCATCCTGGTCCTGGCCGGACGGGTGTTCGGCCCCGGCTTCGGCTTCACCCTCGGCTGCACGTCCCTCTTCGCCTCCGCCCTGATCACGGGCGGGGTCGGGCCCTGGATGCCGTACCAGATGTTCGGCTGTGCCTTCGTGGGTATGCTCGCCGGCTTCCTCCCCAAGGCCACCGGCCGGTGCGAGGTCGCTCTGCTCGCCGTCTACGGCTCCGTGTCCGGCTACCTCTTCGGCTTCCTCCTCAACCTCTCCTTCTGGCCGTTCTCCCTCGACCCCAACAGCTCCATCGCCTATCTCCCCGGCCTCCCCTTCACCGAGCAGTTCCAGCGCTACCTCGCCTTCGACCTCGCCACCTCCCTCGGCTGGGACACCGGACGCGCCGTCACCAACTTCGTCTGCGTCTGTCTGGCGGGACCGGCCGTGCTCACGGTCTTCCGCCGCGCGGCCCGCAAGGCCCGCTTCCAGGCCCCGATCCGCTTCGCACCCCGCACGCCCCCGGCCGAGCACGGGCCCCCGAAGCGGCCCGCGCCCTGAGCCGCGGCCCGGCAGGCCCGCAGTGCCGGCCGGGCCGTGCGGGCCGTGCGGGCCGTGCGGGCCGTGAACCGGTACCGCGCCGGATCGCCTCCGCCTCCTGCCGGCGCCCCGGTGGGAGGCAGATCACGCATCCCGCTCCCGGCCACTCGGTGTTCCCCGTGCCGGTGCCGGTGCCGGTGCCGGTGCCGGTGCCGGTTCCGGGTCGGTGATGCTTCCGTCGACGAGCCGGACGATCCGGTCGGGGCGCCAGCGTTCGGGGTCGTGGTGGGTGACCACGACGCGAGTGCAGTCCAGAGCGTTGACCGTGGCCGTGACATGGGCGCCGGTGACAGGGTCGAGTGCGGCGGTCGGTTCGTCGAGGAGCAGGACGGGTGCGTTCCTGAGCAGGGCGCGGGCGAGGGCGACGCGCTGGCGTTCGCCGCCGGAGAGCGCGGTTCCGCGGGCTCCGACCTGGAGGTCCAGGCCGTCCGGATGGGTGTCGAGCAGAGTACCGAGGCCCGCGCGCAGTGCCGCGTCGCGCAGCGCTGCGGTGTCGGCGTTCGGGTCGCCGACGCGGATGTTGTCGGCGACCGTCCCGTCGAAGAGCGTGGGTTCCTGGGGGAGGACGGCGAAGCGGCGGAGCCGGTCCGCCGAGGCGAGGTGCCGCAGATCGGTGCCGCCCAGGGTGACGCGTCCGCTGTCCGGGTCGTCGCCCCGCAGCAGCAGCTTCAGCAGGGTGGACTTGCCGCTTCCGGTCGGGCCGGTGATCACGGTGGTCGATCCGGCGGGCAGGGTCAGGGACACGTCCCGCAGCGCCGGGGCGAACGCCACGCGGTCGATGCCGAGGCCGGTGTCGTCCGGCAGCGGGCGCGGGTGCGGCGGTTCGGGCAGTGGGGGCACGGTCACGAGCGAGGCGTACCGGTCGATACCGGAGCGGGTGTCGCCGAGGGTCACCCCGAGGAGCGCGAGTTCGTCGACCGGGGCGGCGGCGCGCAGGGTCAGCAGGAGTACGGCGAACGCCGTGGGAGCAGGGGCGTCGAGCACGACGCAGAGGACGAGCATCCCGACCGTGGGCAGGGCCGTGGCCAGTGCCGATACGAGGGTCACCGGGGCGCTGACGGCGTTGAGCCGTCGCAGTGCGGCGTGCTCGCGGTCCCAGGCGTCGGTGAGCCGGCGGACCGCTCCTGCGGTTCCGGTCACGCTGCGGTACAGCTCCTGGTGCTCGGAGAACTCCAGCAGTGCCTCGGTCGAGGCCGCGCGGGCGGTCCGGCGGTCCGCGTCCGTGCGGGCGAGGGCCCGTTGGGCGACGGTCTGTGCCGTGCCCGAGACCGCGAGGAGGCCGAGCAGCACGACGGCATGGGTCCGGCCGACGACGATGCCGAGGCCGAGGACGACGAGCGGCGGGGTCAGTACACCGCGGACGAGGAGTTCCACGAGATGCGCGGGGATGCCCATCAACCGGGGCACGCCCTCGCCCGCGATCCGGTTGGCGAGCGCCCGGTGATCATGGGTGAACCAGCCCAGCGGCAGCCGGACCAGGGCGTGGCCGAGCCGACGGTAGAGGTCGGTGGCGAGGGCGGCCCCGGCGAGATAGCCGCCTCGGGAGACCAGCACGGTGGCGCCGAGCACGAGGATCACGGTGCCCACCGCCCAGCCCAGGGGCGTTCCGTGTACGAGGGTGGCCGCGAGCAGTGCGGCCACGGTGGCTTCGAGGGCGGTGACGCAGATCCAGGCGAGCGCGACGGCGCGTACGCGCCGCGCGGCCGTGGTGCCGAGCGCGGTCCTCATGCGACCACCTCCCCGTGCTCCAGGACGATGCGGTGGTCGGCCCGGGCCGCGAGGGCGTGGTCATGGGTGGTCAGCACGATGGTGCGGCCGGGGAGGGTGAGCAGGGTGTTCATGACGGCCTCCGCCGTGTCGGGGTCGAGGGCGCTGGTGGGTTCGTCGAGCACAAGCACCGGGGCCTGGGTGAGCAGCGCGCGGGCGAGGGCGAGGCGTTGGCGCTCCCCGCCGGACAGCGGTCCGGCCGGGGCGTCGAGCGGGACGTCCAGGGCGGTGGCCGCCAGGGCCGCCCGTAGTTCCGGATCGGTGGCACGGGGGCGGGCGGGCAACAGGTTCTCGCGGACGCTTCGGGGAAGGACATCGGGCGACTGGGGAACGGTGGCGACGCGTCGTGCCATCGATTCCAGCGGCAGGTCGCGGTAGGGCGTGTCCCCGAGGCGGATCGTGCCGTCGTCGGGGTCGATGCCCCGGCCGAGCAGGCGCAGCAGGGTGGTCTTGCCGGAACCGCTGGGACCGGTCACCGCTGTGACCGCGTTCGGCGTGATGACCAGGTTCAGCGGGCCGACGAGCCGCCGTCCGCCCTCCCGTACGGTGACCGCTTCGAGGACGGGTGCCGGCTTCGGGTCCCCGGCCGCACGGGGGGTACCGGCGGTTTCGTCCCGGGGTGCCGGGCTGTCTCCCGCGGGACCGGGATGCAGCAGGGGTTCGGCGATCAGGGCGTCGATGCGCCGGGCCGCGTCCCGGGCGGCGCCGAGGTAGTCCAGGCCGTGGCCGAGGCGCAGGACCGGCGCGAGGGAGGCGAGGGCGAAGAGGCAGACGGCGGTGAGCTGCCAGACCGGCATCCGGTGGCCGACGCAGAACGCCGCGACCAGGGTCACGCTCGGCTGGAGCAGCGCGGTGGCCACCGCTGCCGGGGTCGCGACCCGTCCGACCCAGTCCCGGAACCCGTGCCCGAACTCCCGTGTCGCGGCGGCGTATCGGGCCGAGGCGCCGGATTCGTCGCCGTGGACCTGGGTGATCACCGCGCCGCGGACCATGTCGTCGACGGCGGTGACGATGCGGCCGACGGTCCGGCCCCGGTCCGCCGCGTAGCGCCGTGACAGCCGCGGGATGACCACCAGGCGGAACACGGCCGCCAGGGCGGCGGGCACGACCGCGAGGAGGCCGGGCGGACCGGCGTATCCGACCAGCAGGACGAGCGCCGCGAGCGGGGCGATCACCACGGTCGCGATCTCGCCGGGCAGATGGGCCACCGCGTGGTGCAGCGCCGAGACGTCGCCGTCGAGCCGGGTGCGCAGACCCTGGGCGCCGAGCCGGGCCAGGGCGGACGTGGGCAGCCGGGAGACATGGGCCGCCAGCACGCGGCGGAGCCGGTGTTCGAACTCCGCCTCCGCGCCGTGCGCCAGCCAGGACGACAGGGAGTTCAGGGCTCCCGCCGCGACGAGGGCCAGGGCGCCCCACCACACCCATCGGGGGTCCGGGGCGCGGACGAACTCGACCACCGCGGCCAGGAGTGCGACTCCCGCCCCGGCGGCGAGCGCCGCGCAGCCGATCCCCGTGGCGAGACGTGCGACCGAGCCGTGCAGCGCCCGTCCGATACCGGGTCCCGTAGAAGTAAGCATTGCCTTACCGTACATGTAAAAATATCCGCAGGATAAGGCTAGGCTTACCTTCCTGCGGCGCTGATCATGACCAGCGACACGTGAGGGCACCGGTGCGTCATCGCCGTCGGCACCCCATACCGCCGCCCCCCGCCGTACCGGCGATCCCGCACACCCTTTTGACGCGAACACAACCCCTGCGAAAGAGAGAACCATGCGCCGCCCCCTCCGCCCGTGGACACCGCTGGTCGGTGCCCTGCTCGCCGCCACCATCGCCCTGAGCGGCTGCACCGCCACCAAGAGCACCGAGGGTTCCGCCGCCCCGGACGCCGCGAGCGGGACGAGCAAGGGCTTCCCCGCCACCTTCACCAATGCCTGGGGCACGGCAACCGTCCCGGCCGCGCCCCGGCGCGTCGTCACCCTCGGCTACGCGGACACCGCCGTCGCGGGCGCCTTGGGCGCGCACATCGTCGGCGCGGTCAAGAGCTACGGCAGCCTCAGCGGGGAGACGAAGGACGAGAACCTCCCCTACACCGAGCCGCTCGACGACTCCGTGACCTGGCTCGACCCGATGAACATCAACACCGAGCGGATAGCGGCGCTCAGGCCGGATCTCATCCTGGCGAGCACCGCGTTCACCCTCGACGAGCCCACCTACAAGCGCCTGTCCACCGTGGCGCCCGTCGTCGCCTACGAGAAGCGGCTCTACGGGGCGGACGCCACCGACGAGGCCCTGCGGATCGGGCGGGCCCTCGGCGACGAGCCGGGCGCGCGCAAGGTCCTGGACACCGCCGACCGAGCGGTGGAGAAGCTCAGGACCGACCTGCCGGGCCTGGCCGGAAAGACATACCTGTACGGCCAGGCCCGTGACGGGTTCGCCGTGATGATCACCGAGGAGACCAACGCCACCGCCCGGTTCATGAACCGGCTCGGCCTGACCCCGCTGCCCGCCGTCGCGAACCTGGAAGGGAAGGGCTCCGTACCGGGCGCCGTCGACGTCAGCTACGAACGGGCCGCCCTGTACGACCGCGCCGATGTCCTCTTCATGACGTACCAGAGCGGCGCGCTCAAGGAGAAGTTCGAGTCCGACCCCGTCGTGTCACGGCTCCGGATCGTCAAGTCCGACCGGTACCTGCCGCTCGGAATCGAGGCGGCGACCGCGCTCCAGTCCCCGAACGCCGCCGCCGTGCCGTGGCTCATCGGTGAACTCCGCGCCACCCTCGCCACCGCCGCCTCCGCTCGATGACCGCTTCCACCCCGCCCGTCGGGCGGCGCGCCCCCCGGCCCGGCGCCCGCGTCCTCGCGTTCGCCGGGGCCGGGTGCGGCGTCCTGCTGCTCGTCGCCGCCGCCAGTGTCGCGTTCGGCTCGCGGACCGTCGGAATCCATCAGATCGTCCAGGGGCTCGCCCACACCGGACCGGCGGACATCGTCACCCTGGTCCGGGAGGTCCGAGTGCCGCGTACGGCGGCGGGGCTCGTCGCCGGGGCCGCGCTCGGCGCTGCGGGCATCCTGATCCAGGCCGTGACCCGCAACCCGCTCGGCGACCCCGGACTGCTGGGCGTCAGCAGCGGTTCCGGCTTCGCCGTCACCCTCACCGTCGCCCTCACCGGATCCACCGGCGTCACCGCCACCGTCTGGTCCGCCTTCGCGGGGGCAGCCGCCGTAACCGTGCTGATCGTCGTCGTCGCCGCGGCGACCGGCAACCGCCACCCCGGACAACTGGTCCTCGTCGGGGTCGCGCTCGGCGCCGTCCTCTCGGGAATCCAGGCCGCCCTGACCCTGCTCAACCCCCGCACCCTCGACACCATGCGCGCCTGGAGCGCCGGCACCCTGACCGGGATCCCGCCCGGCACCACCGCGTTCCTCACGCTCTTCGTCGCCGTCGGGCTGTTCGCCGCCCTGACCGTCGCCAGGGGCCTGGACATGGCGGCGATGGGCGAGGACCTGGCGCGGGGCCTCGGCACCCGCACCCATCTCACCCGGGCCGTCGCCATCGCCGCGATCACCCTGCTCGCGGGCTCGGCGACCGCACTGGCCGGACCCCTGTCGTTCCTCGGGCTGATGGTCCCCCATCTGCTGCGGCCACTCATCGGTCCCGGCACCCGGCGCCTGCTCCTGGGTTCGCTGATCGTCGGACCCGTGCTGCTGCTGACCGCCGACGTGGCCGCCCGGCTCGTCACCCGGCCGGGCGAACTCCCCGTCGGAGTCGTCACCGCCTTCCTCGGAGCACCGCTGCTCCTCATACTGCTCCACTCCCGGAAAGGGCGGATCCGGTGACCGGCCCCACCACCACCGTGCCCACCACCACCGCCCCCGGCGCCCGTCGCTCCCGGGGCAGGCGCCGGCACCGGGCGGCCGGCACCACACTGACGCTGACGCTCCTGGGCGCGGCCGTTCTCATCGCCTCCCTGGCAGCGGGCGACATCTCCGTCCCCGTACCCGATGTCCTCCACGCCCTCGCCGGGCGGGGGGACCCGCTGACCAGCACGGTGGTCCTCACCTGGCGCCTGCCGCGCGCCCTGCTCGCCCTGGCCCTCGGGGCGGCCCTGGGGCTGTCCGGGGCGATCTTCCAGACCCTGACCCGCAACCCGCTCGGCAGCCCCGACGTGATCGGGTTCAACACCGGCGCCTCGACCGGTGCCCTGGCCGTGCTCCTCTCCGGCACCGCCGGTTACACCCGGACCGCACTGGGCGCTCTCATCGGCGGGCTCGCCACGGCGGCCCTGGTGTACGCGCTCGGCGGCAGGCGCTCCACGGCCACCACCCGCTTCGTCGTCACCGGCATCGCCGTGAGCGCGATCCTCACCTCGGTCAACACCTGGCTGATGTACGGCGCCGACACGGCCGTCGCCGCCCGTGCGGCCCAGTGGACCGCGGGCAGTCTCGACGCGCTCGGCTGGGAACACGCCGTACCGGCCCTGGTGGCCCTCGCACCGCTCGCCCTGATCACCCCGTTCCTCGTCCGTACCCTGCGGGTTCTCGAACTCGGCGACGACGTGGCCACCGCGCTCGGTGCGCGGGTCGTACGGGGGCGGCTGATCCTCGCGACGGTGGGTGTCGCACTCACGGCCGTCGCCACCTCGGTCGCCGGGCCCCTGGCCTTCGTCGCCCTCGCAGCACCGCAGATCGCCCGGCTTCTGTACCGCCGCACCCCGGGCATCAGTCTGCCGGGCGCCGCCCTGACCGGCGCCCTCCTGCTCGCCGGGGCCGACTGGGTCGCCGCACACGCCTTCGCCCCCGTCCAGCTCCCGACGGGAGTCGTCACGGTCAGCACCGGGGGCGCGTATCTGCTCTGGCTGCTGCTCGGCCCGCGGCGCGGAGGCCGGAAGGGATGAGGTCAGCGGCCCACTGCCTCAGCCACCCGAGTGCCCGGGTCGGCGGCGAAGCGGCGCAGGACACTCACGTAACGTGCCAGGAACTCCTCCGCCCATTCCGCGCGGTACTCCCCCGTGTCCGTCCGCAGTTCGACCAGCGCGCTCCCACCGCTGTCACGGATGTGCACCCGCATTCCGCCCCGGGGCACCTCGTCGCGAGCGATGCGCACGGTGGTCACGGTCAGCCCGTCGGTCCGGAGCTTCCAGGAGGAGCCGCCCGAGGTGAGGTCGAAGTTCACGTACCTCGGTCCGTGCCCCGTCGCGGAGAGGTAACGGATGCCGTAGTTCTCCGGGTCGAGTTCTCTGGCCATCAGGGCGTGGGGCAGTTCCTGGTGGCGCAGGGCCCCGAATATCGTGCGGCTCTCGCTCTGCGCCACTTCCGCGAGCGACTCCTCGCCCGAGAACGTGGTGCGCAGCACGCACGGAGTGGCGAAGTAGCCCACGGCACGGCGGACTTCGCTCTGGGACCGGTTGGCCAACGAACCCATGATCGCGACATCGGACGCCGTCCCGTCGCTCTCGCCGAGTGCGAGCCGGTGGTGCCGTACGGTGACTTTGAGGGCGGCCGCGCACACCGCGGTCAGCGTCACACGCTGCCGGCGAACGATGTGCGTCAGCCCCGCGTGCAAGGGCTGATCCACGGTGAACCGGTCCACCCGCAGCCTGCGTTCCGCGCCGTCCCCCCTCGCGGGGTCACGAAGCCTCGAAAGGGGGACGGTGGCGACACCGTCCAATTTCCGACGCCAGTAGCTCAGCAGTTTCTCGCGTTCCTGACCGGCCAGGAAAAGGCGCTCCGAGTGGGCGAAGTCCAGGAACTGGAAGGGGAGGGGCGGCAGTTCGGTGCCGTCGCCCGTACGTCCGTTCGCCGCGTAGAGGGCGAACAGGTCCTCGGCGAGGATCTGGCACGACTCGCCGTCCGCGATGACGTGGTCCAGGACGAACCCCACCAGATGGTGCGCGGGTGCCACGCGGATGCACCGCACGCGCAGGAGAGGACCGCTCGCCAGGTCGAAGGGGACCGCGGCGGTCTCGGCGACGAGCCTTCGGGCGGCCTCCCAGGACTCCTCAGCCGTGGCCCCCTCCACGGAGAGGACCGCGAAGTCCAGCTCGTCCGCGGGACGCAGGGCGATGTCGTGGGAGCCCTCCGGGAAGACGATCCGCACGCTCTCGTGGCGCAACTGCAGCTGGGCCAGGGCCGCTTCCAGCCGGCCGGTGTCGAGTTCCCCCTCGACGGAGCAGCCGAAGACGAGCACATTGCTCTGCTGGCTCACCTCGCGGCCGTGGACCAGGCGTTCCTCCTGGGTGAACGACGCCCTCTGGACCTGTCCGCGGTCGGCTTCGTACAGCTTCATTCTGAACACAGGGAGACCTCGCTGCCGGAGAGGGCCGCCGCGAGGTCTCGCGGACCTTCGGCGGCGCCGAGCAGGGCGTGGTGCATCTTCTCCAGCGGGTGGAGGGAGAACCCGTCCGCGCGCCAGTCCTCGTAGCGCACCCCGAATCCCAGGTCGCACCACAACTGGGCGTTGTGGGACTCGTGTTCGCCCGAGGGTTCCAGCAGCACGAGAGGGGTGGCCGACCACAGCGAGTCCAGAAGTGTGCCTCCGCCGGGCTTGCTGACCATGGCGTGTGCCGTACGTGCCAGATCGAAGGAGGAGTGGTGCGCGCTGCCCCGTGTGTAGGTGATGTCCGACATCGACCGGCCCGGCAGCAGGCGGCCGAGCGGGGGGTACCCGTTGTCCAGCCACGGGTGCCACGTCGGACTCAGGGCGAAGTGACGGGCCCGTCCGCCCCGGGGGTCCGCCTCCTCGGCGGCGTGCACGACCAGGTCGATGTCATGCCCGGCGGAAGCGAGTTCGGCGGCCCGGTCGCGGTAGGTTCCCATGCCCCACCCGCCCCCGTGCACCAGGAGGCGCGGTTCACGCCGGCCCCAGTCGAGCGGGGGCTCCGCGGTGACCGGGATCGTCCAGGGCAGCGCGGTGTCCGACCGCGAGGCCAGCCAGACCTCCTCGGTACCCGGCAGGGGGAGCCCCGCGTTCCGGAAGGACGGCGAGGCGACCGAGTCGACATGGCAGAGGATCACGCGCGGCTTCAGGCCGGTGCGTTCGGTGAAGAGACGTACGAGGTTCAGCCAGAATCCGGAGAAGACGACCACGGTGCGCACCCCGCTCGCCTCCCAGCGGCGGAACAGCTCCTCCCGTGCTCCGGCATCGATCGCCGACAGCGGGTCGGAGGCGATCCGCTGCCCCGCTCGCGCCACGCGAAAATCACGGTGGAACACCTCACGTGAGGCGGTCACGGCCGCGAGCCGTTCGGCGGGGAGCAGCCGCTCCAGCACCTCGACCGCGGCGGGTACGCCTCGCTCCCGCAGCCGGGACGCGAGCAGCAGCCCCGGCACATGCACGCCCAGGGCGACCCCCGAAGTGAGTATCGCGATCACTGGCGGCCGCCCTGGAGCCCCGATTCCACGTCCTCCAGTGCCGAGAGGAGCTGGGGGGCCACATGGTTCCACGCCCACTCCCGGTCGGCAGGCGCGGCGTTGCGGGGTTCGACCTCCACGAGCATGATCAGGTAGAGGTAGGTCCGGTAGAGGGCGAGGCGCCGGCGTACGGAGTCGTCGAAGACGGTCTTCCCGCCGGCGCTCGCGTAGCCGGCCAGGAATTCCTTGTCCTGTTCGATGTCGGCGAAGAGCGCCAGTGAGACGAAGTCGGCCACCGGGTCGCCCCAGAACATCCGTTCGCCGTCGATGAGCCCGCTCAGCCGGACGGCGCCGGGCGGCCCGGAGAGCAGGCGGTTTCCCTGCCAGAGGTCGAAGTGGACCAGGGCGGGCCGGGTCACGTCGTCCAGTACGCCGGACGCGGCGGCGAACACCTCCCGGATGGCGGTGGTGGTACGCGGAAGCCGTGCGGCGTACCGGTCCGCGTCGTCCAGGACGGCACCGGCCATCGTGGTGAACGCCTCCCGCCAGGTCGGTGCCAGCGGCCCCAGCGGCTGCGCGGGGTAGCCGAACCCCGGCCCCGTGACCGTGTGCAGCCGCGCCACCAGTCGTCCCAGCTCCTCCCGCAGCCGCCCCTGTTCGCCGTCCTCCAGGGAACCGGCGACCTCGTGCCAGGGAGTACCCGGGCAGGCCGTCATGATCAGGTAGGGGCCGGCATCCGTGGCGGCCCCGGTATCGCTGTGGACCACCCGGGGCACGATGCCCGCGTCGTCGACCGCCGCGGCGGACCCGTAGAAAGTGATCTCGCCGGTCAACAGCCCCCGCTCGTACGCCATCCCCTCAGCCGCACGCGGCGGAAGCTTCAGCACCCACTCACGGCCCCGGTCCAGAGTGACCCGGAGAACCGTGTTGTACGTACCACCGGCCAACGGGGCGAAGCGGGCCGACTCCCGCCCCCGCACACCGACTTCCCCCAGAATCGCGGCAGCCACCTCAGCGGGATTCTCGTGCGACATACTCATTCTCGCTCCTCCTCGACGGACCCGGACATGCTGCGCCGTGCCGACTCATGGATCCGGTCCATGAGCGCGATTCGCGGTTCGGAGGCCCCGAGTTCGGCGCCCCAGTGCGTGCCCTCCTGCCGCAGCAGGGCACGGATGCGTGCGAACTGCTGTGTGTAGTAGGACACCGCGGGTGTTCTGGTCACCGTTCTGCTGCCGTCACGGGCGACCACCGTGATGTTCAGGGAAACAGCCCCGGCGACGGGCAGCAGGACGCCCCGGATCCGGACGGTGCCCTCACGGAACACAAACACGTGCTCGGTGGTACGGGTCGTGCCGAAGGAGCACTCCAGCAGGGCGCGCTGTCCCGTGGGCAGCACCAGGGCCGCGGAGAACCGGCGGTCCACGTTGCCGAAGCCGTCGAAGTCGGAGTGCCCCGTCCCTCGGACGTCGGTGATGCCCACCGTGTCCTGGAGTGCCTGGAGCCAGTACCCCGCGGAGTCGTAGAAGCACCCCCCACCGAGGTCGGGCCGCCAGCGGTAGCCCGGCCCCGGCTGCACCGCGAAGTCGAACCGGCTGCGCACACCGTCGAGTTCGCCGAACGTGCCCGCCCGCAGCCATTCGCGCACCGTCCGGTGCCAGGGGTGTCCGAGCGTGGGCAACGCCTCCAGCACATGGCCGCCCCCGTGCCGCTGCGCGGCGGCGATCGCCGAGAGCTCCGGCCGGGTCAGGCACAGGGGCTTCTCGACGACCACGTGCTTGCCCGCCCGCGCCGCACGTTCCGCCCATCGCGCGTGTCCCGCGGTGTGCAGGGAGATGTAGACCAGGTCGATCGCGGGGTCGGCGATCAGGTCCTCGTAGTCCGCGTGGACGTGCGGGATCGAGTGACGGCGGGCATAGTCCTCGGCACGGTCGGGATCGGACGCGGCCACCGCCCGTACGCTGACATCGTGGTACTCCTGACTGGGGCGGATCATGGTGCGTTCGGCTATCCCGGTCGCCCCGATCAGTCCGATGGCCAGGCTCATACCGGGACACCTCCTCGTTTCCCATGGATCCCCGCACGCCCGGCACTGATCCCGGTACGTGCCCGGAGCCGCGGAAAGTCCTCCGGGGCGCAGAAGGCGGCGCAGAACAGGCGCCCGGACGAGGTGCGGAGCGAGCCGCCGACGAGCGGCAGCACACCTGCCTGCGGTCCTTGTGTGTAGAGCAGCCCGTCCTCCGAGAGCGCGCGCAGCAGCCGGTCGATGCCTGCTCCCGGCTCCACGACGACATCGCTCTGCCACAGGTGGCCGCTCAGCCCGTAGCGGGCGGCCCGCCGGTCGAGATGCAGGCTGAGCAGGCCCAGCGAGCTCCGGGCGTTGACTTCCAGGAGCGGGACCCATGCGTCGCCCTCGACCAGCATCGCGTCGACACCGACCGGGCCGAAGTAGCCCTCCGCCACCAGGGCCGCGGCCACTTCGTCCAGAACCGCCGTGTGGTCCCCGCGCCGGGCGCGGCGCGTCACATCGGGCGCCGGCGGCCCCGAGGCGTGGTGGCGGTAGCCGTCGTTCATCATGTTCCGCAGACCCAGGTGCTCCCAGGTACCGTCGCATCCGATGACGAGGTGGCCGGAGAAGTCCGCACGCCGGGCATGGCGCGGCTGTACCACGAACGTGACCCGCAGCCCGCGCTCCTCCTGGCGCCGGACGTGTCTGACCAGTCGGGCGGATGCCCGGGGTGTCATGACCTCCACGGCGCCCTGGCCGGCGACCCCGTAGGCGTCCTTGACCAGGGCTACGCGCTCTCCCCCGGCCAGTGTGCGGATGAGCGCGGTCTCCAGTTCCTCCGCGGAGTACACGAGGCGGCCCGTCCCCGGGAGCCCGAGGCGCTGTGCCAGCGCCGTCGACCACGCTTTGCCGTTGACCCGGGCCACCGTCTCCGCGGGCGGCACCGCGGACGGCCGCCCTGCCTTGGTCAGCAGCCGCTGCGTGGCGGGCAGCACCGCGAAGGGGAGGGCGCGCTCATGCCCGCTGATGGCCTCCACCGACTCCTGGTCCCGCGCGAGCAGCTCCTCGACGGCGGACTCCTCCGCGATGGCCGCCCCGTCGCCGTCCGCCACCGGCGTTCGCACGCAACGGTGTTCGAAGTCGAAGCCCGCCTTCGCCATCGCTTCCCGGTGCGGTGCCGTCAGCGCTCCCCGGGTGACCAGAAGGTCACCGGGCGAGGTGAAGCCGAAGAGCATCTCGTCCATGCTCCCGACGACGGGGCCCGTCCCCGACGGCGCCAGCCGGGGCAGCTCCGCCAAGTCGTGCGGGCGCCAGTGATGTTCGGCCCCGAACGTGCCGAAGTGGACAGCGGTGGTCACGTCCGCGATTCCTGAGGCTCCGCTCCCTCTTCGCCACCGGCCAGCGGCTGGACGGTCTCGGCGCTGAACTGCCGAACCGAGCGAAGCGTCTGGAGGCTGAGACTCTCGTACTCCAACTCGATGTCGAACTCTTCCTCGATCCGCAGCAGGAATTCGATGGCCTGGAGGGAGTCGAGCCCCAGGTCCTGGACGATGTCCGCGTCGACGGATATCTCATGGGCCTCGAACTTCCCCTTGAAGATATCGACGAGGACCTTCTTCACACGCGTTTCCATGTCGGATTCCGGCACCATGACTCACACCCCATTCAAGTAGAGAAGAATGCACTTCGAGCACACCGGCATCATGCCGGTCTCCGCGAGGATCGATCGGACCCGCCGGAACCTATCGCTCTGCCAGAGGTCGATCACGGGGGTGTCGTACAGATTCCCGACCACGAACTCCGGAAAGAACTTGCAGGAGCTGACGTTTCCGTCGGCGTGGACCTCCATGCGGTTGGTGACGGCCAGGCAGCGCTTGCGCTGCTGAGCCGGCTGCGAGGTACCCCGGATGAACGACTCGACCTCGCTCTCCTCCAGCTGCGGCTGGTAGCGGACACGAGGCCCCCACACCCGGCCGGCGAGCCGCGCCATCGAGTCCCGCAGCACCGGAAGCAGTTCTTCGGGCAGCCGATAGGTGTACGAGTGCCAGGTCGGCTGCGCGGTTCCGGTGTCGGGCTCCAGCCAGGCGAAGTGCTCGGCGTACACCTCGTCCATGGAGTGCGCCACATCCGGGCTGATGTACCAGGGGAACTGGAAGTAGACGGTGTTGACCCCGACTTCCTCGGCCCACTCCATGAACTCGTACATCCGGCCCACGGTGGCTTCCGACACCATGCAGGAGACCGACACCTCGCCCTGGAACTCGCCCTTTCGTTTCAGGTCGAGCATCGCCCGGATGTTGCGCACGGTCCGCCCGAACGTACCTTTGCCCCGCAGCGTTTCATGATCGGCTCCCAGCCCGTCCAGGCTGACCAGCAGGTTCAGATGCCTGCCGATCCTCAGCAGGTCGTCCATCTTGCGCTCGAAGAGCAGGCCGTTGGTGCACATGTTGACCGTTCGCGGGTATCGCTCGATGAGCCGGGACACCTCGTCGAACTTGCTGTGCATCAGCGGTTCGCCGCCCCACAGGAACAGCTTTCCCCGGACCTTCTCCGTCGCCGAGAGGACATCCTCGACGACGCTCGTGTCCAGCTCCGTCCGCTGCTTGGCGACGTCCCAGTCGCGGAAGAATCCCTGGTCGTTCCACTGGTAGCAGTGGGTGCAGCGCAGGTTGCAGCGGTAGGTGAGCTGAAGGCTCACCTCGCGCGGCACCTCCGAGGCGTAGGCGAGGTCGGTACGCATCCGGGCCCGCGACTTGGACCGGATCGACACGGTGTGCTTGATGTCGGCGAATTCTTTGTCGGTGAGCGTGCGACGTGTCTGCGGATACACGGAATCCCCTAGAGTCGGTGGGAATCAACGGTCTGTTCTCTGCCGCTGGTGGCCTGTTCGGCCGGAGCCGGCCGGCCCAGACGGACAACGGCGGGTACGAGCAGTAGCGCCAGGCCTCCCAGGAGGAGGAAAGCGGTTGAAGTCAGCAATACGGCCGAGGCGCCGATTCCCGCCGCGACGGGACCCGCCAGGGCGCGTCCCGCGGGGACCAGTCCGATCGAGCCGAGGACCTCGTAGGAGTGAATACGGCTGAGCACGTGCGGCGGAGAGTGGGACTGGACGGTGGTCGCCCACATGACGGCCCAGAAAGCGTTCGCCGTACCGCCCATGAAGAAGAAGAGGGCCAGCAGGGACAGGGGCGCGCCGAAGGCGATACCCGCGGGCAGTGGTGCGAAAGCCATCAGGCTCAGTACACCGACCATCAGCGGCCTGGCCGGCTTGGACCACCAGGCGAGAACTCCGCCCGCTATGGCCCCGAGACTGAAGGTCGAGATCAGGAAACCATAGGTGGTCGCCCCGAATCTCTCAATGAGCAGAACTGCTTTGAGAACGTCGAACGGACCGAATACCAGAAGTCCGAACAGTGCGAAAACACTCACGGTCGACCACAGCCACGGACGTCCCGCGAACTCGCGCCAGCCCTCCTTCAGTTCGCGTCGCATGTCGGGCCGGCCCACCGGTCTGCGGACGGCCGCCAGACGAATGCGCCGCAGAAGCACGGCGCTGGCCGCGAACGAGAGTGCGTCGAGCACGATCACCACGGGCGCGGAGAGGGCCATGATGACGAACCCGGCGCCCGCCGGCGCCGCCAGGGAGACGACGGACTCCGCCGCCCGCAGGGTCGCGTTGGCCGGCTGGGTGTCCCCCTGAACCACCTGTTTCAGCAGACTTCCCGCTCCGGGCTGAAAGAGCGCCTGGGCCACTCCCGTACAGAGGACGATCACCAGGATCTGCCACAGTGCCGGTCTGCCGGTGAGGAAGAGCAGGGCGAGGACAGCCTGCAGTGCGCACCTCGTCAAGTCCGCCATCACCATGGGAGTCCGGGGCTGGAAGTGATCGAGCAGCACTCCGCCCACGAGCATCAGCGCCACGACCGGGACCATGGAGGCGCCGAGCACCAGGCCCACGGCCGAGGTGCTGAAGTCCTGCTCGACCATGACGGCCGTGAGCCCGATGGGGAACACCGCGTCGCCGGCCCGCGAGAACGACCGCGCGAGGATGAACCGCCTCAGGTTCGGGTCCCTCAGCAACAGCGGCCTCACCATGTACCGACTCCTTCCTCGCTCCGCCGTGTATGGCTGGGGTGGACAGTCCTCAGGGACGTACGGCCTCCTCGCCGGACGGATCGTCGAGCAGGCCGAGCAGATAGCGGCCGTATCCGCTGCGCAGCAGGGGACGGCTCAACTCGCGCAGCTCCCTGTCACCGATGAGGCCGCAGCGCCAGGCCGCTTCCTCCACGCAGCCGATCTTCAGGCCCTGGCGTTCCTCGATCACACGCACGTATTCCGACGCCTGCACCATGGCGGAGAAGGTCCCGGTGTCCAGCCATGCCGTACCCCGGTCCAGGACGGTCACCGTCAGTTCGCCCTCGCGCAGGTAGGCGCTGTTTATGGCACTGATCTCCAGCTCACCGCGGTCGCTCGGCACGAGGTCGCGAGCGAACTTCACCGCCTTGTGGTCGTAGAAGTAGAGTCCGGGCACCGCGTACCTGGATTTCGGTACGAGCGGTTTCTCCTCGATCGAGACCACCACTCCTTTCTCGTCGAATTCGACGACCCCGTACGCCGTCGGGTCATCAACCGGGTAGGCAAAGATCCGGCCGCCCTCCGGATCGGTGTGCTCGCACAGCCCGCTTCCCAGGTTGCCGCCGTGAAAGATGTTGTCGCCGAGTATGAGTGCGACCGGTTCATCCTCCAGGAAATCCGCACCGAGCAGAAGGCCCTGCGCAATTCCTTTCGGTTCTTCCTGCACCATATAGTCCAGCTGTATGCCGAGATGAGATCCGTCACCGAGAAGCCGCCGGAAACCGGGCAGATCGTAGGGGGTGGTGACGAGCAGAATCTCTCTCATTCCGGCCATGATGAGCGTGGTCAACGGATAGTAGACCATAGGCTTATCGAAAACCGGCAGAAGTTGCTTCGAAATAGAATGGGTGACCGGCCACAGCCGGGAGCCGGTCCCGCCCGCCAAAATGATGCCGCGCATTACAGGACAAAGGCCAGAACATACTCGGACATAGGTTTTCTACCCTTTCCGTTACGGGTGCCCGGCATTCGGTCCGCGATGCAGATGACGACGGGACAGCAGCCCGGCACGGCGGTCTCCGGAACCGCGGTCAGTCGGCGATCGCCCGGTAGGCGGCTGTCAGAAACCCGAGGTACACCGGCAGACGCTCCCACTCCGTCCGCTGGAGGATGAGCACCGCCGTCAGGTCCTCGGCAGGGTCGTTGATCCAGTAACTGCCGTACTTTCCGTACCATCCGTAACTCCCGACGGACGGTCCGAAGCGCGCGCTCCGGGTGCGGACCGACACCCCGAAACCCCACCCGTACTCCCTGAAGAACCACTCCGGCGTGAAGCTGGAGACCGCCTTCTGCGCCGGCGTCAGGTGATCACTGGTCATGAGCCCCACCGACGGCCTGGAGAGGATGCGCTCGCCGTGGAGCAGCGCCGAGGCGAACGTGAGGAAGTCCTCGGGGGTCGACACCAGCCCGCCGGCGGGCGCCTTGAACGTCGGCGGCTGCCTCCAGCGCCCGTCGGGGCCGTCCTCGACCACAAGTTCGCCGGTGGCTTCGTCGAGTTCGTACGCGGTCGCCAGCCGTCCGGCGCTCTCGGGGCCCACACGGAAGCCGGTGTCCTTCATCCCGAGCGGCTCGCAGATCCGTTCGCGCACGACGTCCTCAAGGGACATGCCGGTGGCGCGGGCGATGAGCACGCCGGTGACGGTGGGGCCGATGTTGTAGATGAAGCGCTCACCCGGCTGGCAGACGAGCGGCAGCGCACCGAGCCGGCGGATCCACTCGTCCGGTGACGGCCCGGGATCGTCCGGGCCCCGACCGCGCCAGAGCGCATCCAGTGCGTCGGCGATAGGCACCGTTCCCGGCTCGGCGATGATCGCGCCGGTGCCGAGGCGGCAGGTGAGCAGATCCCTCAGCGTGATCGGGCGTTCCGCCGGGACGGTTTCGTCCATCGGCCCGTTCGGATCGGCGAGCACGGTCATGTCCGCCAGTTCCGGAAGGAGCGTGTCGACCGGGTCGTCGAGGCGGAGCACACTGTCCTCGACGAGCGTCATCGCGCAGGCGGCGATGACCGGCTTCGTCATCGACGCGATGCGGACGAGCGTGTCGGCCGCCATCGGCGTCCCCGACCCCGCGCCCTCGAAGGCGAGAGTGCCCGTCGCCTCGATGTGGACCTCGCCGTGGCGGGCGAGCACGGCGACCGCGCCCGGGCCGTGGCCTGCCTCGACGTGACGCTGGAGCACCTCTCGCACCCGGGCCAGCCCTCTCTGCGAGAAGCCGTCTGCCGTCACTCTCTGCACCTCATTCTCTCTGTGTCCGCACGTGGTCCGATACGGGGTCCGCTCGGTGAACGCGGTGGCTCCCGGGCTTCGAGCGGCATCCGTTGACCGCGCCGGCCGAGCGCGGGGGCCGGCGGGCCCGGTGCCCCTGACCGGCGTACCCGGCGCGGAGGACGTAGCTTCCTGTCCTTCCCGGCAACGGACAGCACGCGCACGGCCCGCTACCGACGGGGTACGAAGTCGACGACATCGCCGGCGCGTTCGCCGCCCGACAGCTGTCCGTCCCGATCGGTGCGGACGTAGGCCCGGTGAAGCCACCGGTCCTTGCCGTCCCAACGCGCGGTGAACGGCCTGCGCGCGTGCGCGGTGCGGAAGTTGTCGATGATCAGCAGGGCGCCCGGGACGAGCTGCACCTCTTCGGCCACGTCGTCCAGGGCCCGGGACAGTGCGGCAAGGGCTTCCTTGTCGGCCGGCTCCTCAGCCGTGAGGATCGACCGGTCATAGCCGAGGTGCGGATCGTCCACATCCCCGTGCAGCGGCCTGACGACGGCGGTGACCTCCGGGTCCTCGACACGGTCACCGAAGGTCACTCCGACGGGCCGGGGCAGCTCACGGTCGAACAGACGCTTCTTCACCTCGTCGCCGAGCCGCGGCAGGGCCTTGCGGATCGAGCTGATGACGGTCGCCGCCCTGCGCTCATGGTCGGCGCGCGAGCAGGAGAGGATGATGTAGTTCGGCTGAAGAGCGTGATGGTTCAGGTCCGAGTGAAACTCCAGTTGCGTCTCGGTGGTCCCTCCTGACAGGGGATGCGCGTCGGGTGCCGGGTACAGCTCGTGGAGGACCGAGCGGGAACGACGGTTCCCGTATCCCTGGTCATAGCCGGTGAGCAGCCCCAGCCGGCCCCCGACGACGGCGAGCATCGCCTCCATGTTCAGCAGCCTGCGGTCCTCCGGCGTGGGCGCGGACGTGGGAGTGGGAGGCAGCTCCGCTTCCGACTCGACGGGCAGGCCCGTCAGGAGCAGATAGCCGTCCTGGTTGCCGTTGACATTGAACTCGTCCAGCCCCTTGGACAGTTCCTCCGGCAGGCCCCCGGACAGTTGCTTCGCGGTCCCCAGAAAGCCGTACAGATCCGCGCGGGGAACCTCCGGGAGCGCCGAGGCCATACCGAGCAACTGCTCTCTGAACGGGGCGCAGTCAAGGATCGGAGAGGTCATGATACGTATCTCCCTTGCATTGATTGGAATGTGCGCGGGCGACCTGACGGAGCCGGGGCCATGCGGTCGCGTGGACCTTGGCTGTCTCGTCAGGGGTCAGGGAAGGTCTGCGAAGTAGTGCGGGGGGCCGTACTGTTCGCGAACTCGCAGACTCCCCTTTCCATCCCGGCGGATGTCGGACCGTGCGTTGCCGAACTCCTTGACCAGGGCGTGCACTGCGGCCTCACGTCCTCCCAGGAACGTGAATTCGCTGACACCGAGACGCAGGAGCGGGCCGGGCACGCCCGGGAGGTCCACCTGGACATTCACTCGGATGCCGTGGTCGTAGAGCGCCCGCGAGAGGCTGTCGGTCCGTGCGGCGTTCCCGATCTTCACCCACACCTGGTGTGTGCTGGTGGCATGGCCGTCGTCGTCCGTGACGACGTCGAAGCCTTCCGCTCCCAGCAGTTTGCTGAAGAGCTGTGCATTGCCGATCAATTGCTCCGCATATGCCTGGCCAAAGTGAAGAAACTCCGAAGCGGCAAGACCCAACGCAAGGGTCTCGGCGAAGTGGTGACTGCTGAGCATCTTGAACTGGGCGTCCCGCAGCTTGCGGTGCATTTCACCCGACCGCGTGAACAGGACCCCCTTGTGAGGACCCGGAAAGGATTTGTGGGTGGACCCTCCCATGGTGTCGGCGCCCGCATCGAGCGGGTTCTCCAGGGCTCCCCCGAGGACGAGCCCCAGCGTGTGACTGCAGTCCACATGCAGGAGTGTTCGCGGGGAGTGCGCCGCGATGAGCTCGGCGACGCGGGACACCTGCAACTCGTGGCGGCTGTTCTGGAGGTCCAGGTAGACCAGTTTCGGTGCGCGTTCACGCAGGGCCCGCTCCAGCCGGACCTCGTCGACCCGGCCTTGTGCGACAGGCACCGTGGCGGAGGCGAAGCCGAGCCGAAGCGCCAGATCCGCAGTGGCGTAGTGACCGCCGGACGCTGCATCGACGGAGACAACGGTTCCGCCGGGCTCACCGCCCAGGCCGGCCATGGCGATCATCATGGCCGACATCCCGGATATGGGCCGTACGTTGACGTAGGGGGCCCGGCCCAGCCGGGCCAAGCTGCGAACGGCCAGTCCCGTCTCCAGCTCGGCCGCCGCCTGGCCGCCCCGGAACTGCCAGAAGTCCGGGTCCAGCGCGTCATTGAAGAAGTAGCGGTTGTAGTAGTCACTGCCGAGGGGCATGCTCGCCAGCGGTGACATCTTGTTCTCGCTCGGCACGAGGTTGACAGCGGATTCGGCACTCTTCTCGTGGCAGCGGAATTCGCGGATTGCCTTGCGAAGTTCCGAGATGTCCGCCATCTTAAGTTCCCTTTCTTCCTTGCAGATTTCTCTGACACCGCCGTCCGCCCTGATGAAAACGAGCAGGTGACCGATCGCTCCGAAGGGCTGACCCGTCATGACTGACGGATCAGTGCGCGGTGTCGGATGCAGTGCATCGCAAGTCGGAGAGATGCTCGCATACAGAGGTGTTCGGGCGATCCGACAACCTGGAGAGGCGCCCTGGCTGTCCTCACGCGCCGGGGGTCGGGGGGATGACCCCGGGTATTCCCCTGCTCGGCTCAGCCCTCCGGCCGGGGTGGACGGCCGTACACCGCCCTGACCAGAAGGCGTCGATATCGTGGACTGTCCTGGTATGCGGTACGGCCGTGCGAGACCCGGTCGTTGCGGAATATCAGGGCTTCCCCCGGAGCCAGCCGCACCGTGGTGCGGTATCGGGGCTCCTGAGCTGCCTCCCGAAGGAACTCAAGACCGCGCGCCAGGCTGCCGGCCGAGCCGACGGAATGATTCCATTCGCATGTGTCGTTGTCCGTGAATCGCGTGATGACACTGCCGTCGGGCTCAACAGCGAAGACAGGGCCGATCGCGCTGGCCTCGACACCGGGGATCGTGGCCCGCCGCTCCAGCGCACGTGGGGCCAGCAGCGCGGAAGCCGCTTCGGAGTCGGATGCACGCAACGCCGCGAAAGCGGCCACGGCATTGAAGATCACCGTTTCCCCGCCGGTGTGCGCAGCACGCACACAGTAGAGGATCGAGGTCTTGAGCTTTCCGATCTCGTCCGCCAGACCGTCCGCGTGCAACGCCTGGCCATCGGTCGTACTGAAACCGGGATGCTCGTCCGCAGGGTTTCTCTGCACTTCGTGATAGAGACTCGCGTACTGTTCGGCATTCTCGCGACGGTACAGAGAGGGAACCACTGGATCGCCCAGTCCCAGCGAGGAGGACAGTCTCTTCAGACAGGTTTCAGGGCCGTCTACGGAATCACCCATGACGGCGACGGAAAATCCATTGCGCTCAAGGTCACTCACCAGCGATACGGCTGCGCCGGGAGCAGAGAACTCGATCCTGCGCCCAATATCCTGGCTACGGTAGTCTGCTTGGGCCTGCTTCAACGGATCTCACCTTCCGGAAAATAGAGTTCCATAGGCCGGCGATGGACACCACGCGACGTACCGCTTCCCGCCTCGCGGCACTGCCCCCGAACTGCCCAGGAACGGGTGGCAGATCACCGTGTGCCGCGGCCACCGGACGCAGACCGGTGGAAGCGGTTGCGAAGCGTCCGTCTCGCCCGTCACGGGCCGCTGGAACACCGGTCCGTCGGACTCCGCGTCAGCCCTGCGCAGGGCATGGCCCTCATACAGCGGAAGACGTACCCCGCCCTGCGCTTGTTCCTACCCGGGGTACCTCCTGCACGTTCACCTTTCCGGAGCTCGAAGAGCTCCAAAGACAAGGCGACGGTCTGATGGCTCCTCAGCACCGCGTTCTCCCAGTGATTCGATGCAGAGAATTGACGTCCAATCGTTTCCCCCGAGTACGGGCCCGTTCGTGCTCGCTGGAATACAAAGCGATACTCCTGCCGAGCCCGCCGCTGTGTCTAGTGGCCCATCGACCATGGAGCATCAGCCACGTCACCCCGACGACGGTGAATTGGGGAGCGCCCCATCAAGCGGCTCTGTCCCGCATTCAGTGGTGACGCGGCTCCGCCGCGGCCCTCGACACTCGTGTGCGCGACGACAACACGCCTGCGGATGCGGCGACTTCGGGTCCGGCGGCGCATGGTCGCGTTCCGCCGGCGACGCTCGGGCTCCGCCGCCACGCCACACGGCCATGCGTCCCGCCGCCCGTTGCGCGGCCCGCCTCGCGAGCACCTCAGCGTCTCGCGCCTCCGCACATCTCGGCCCGGATCAAGCGGGGGCCGGACGAGGTCAGGGCCGGGGTCCGCCGTGTCGGCCCGTGGGCACAGTCGGTACGGAGGTACACGCAGGACGCAGTCGGTTCATTGGACCACGCCGATGGCCCAGCAATGAGATACCGGCCTCGTCTCCGGCCCCGGAGCAAGCAGATTCAAGAAGACGTCCGTACTCGGTTCGGCGAAATGCCGTGCGATCTCCCGCACCTTTCCGGACGCAATCGCCTTCTCCCACGCCTCGGTCGGGCCGATTCCCCAGGGCCACTCTGGAACGATGTCGTCCATGACGATCGTCGCGCCCTTTCGGCACATGCGAACGAGGTTTTCGATGTCGGACCGGGCCTCGTCCAGGCTGTGCCCGCCGTCCACGAAAGCCAAATCGAAGGCAACGTCCGGGTGAAACTCCCGGTAGGTCGGCAGCGTCCTGCTCGAATCACCGATCACCAGTTCATGACGCCCGGGAAATTCTTCGTCCACAAATTCCTTGGCGCGCGGAACACATTCATGGAAGCCGATATCGAAGGACGTCACGGAAGCCCTCTTGTTCGCCCCGAGGAAAGCAAAGCTCGAAAGGCCCGCGTGAAAACCCACCTCCGCTATCCTCTCAATGCCTTCGCCTTCGGCTATGTGCATGAGGTCAGCGATCTGATGCACGGACGACGATCCCTCGTGTATCCGGATCCCGTTCGACTGCAAACGAGAATACATCGACCGCACAATGTTTCCGGCCGCAGCTTCCAATTCCGACTTCATCAGTCATCTCCTCCAGGAGTTTCAAGGACCGACTCGTACTGTGTACAGAAATGCGCAGATTCACCGTCAAAGGGCCGTGCGGCACCGGGCAAACGCTGTTCCCGGCCGGCCATAGGGCCACCGCTGCCCCAAGGGCTGTCCCGAAATCCCTGGCGGGACAGCCCTTGGCGTCACTGCCGGCCCGGCCCGGCATCGAAGGGTCCGGCGCTCGACGACCGGAAGATGCCGTCGATCATCAGCATCTGACCGGTCGCGTCGTCGCCGCTGTGGTTCTGCTCCAGGGCGACCACCGAGAAGCCCCGTCCGGTCAGGAAGTTCAGCACCTCGTCGAACGCCGGTGCGCCGCGGTGCATGTCGACCAGCGACAGTTCGAGTTCGAGCAGCGCCACACGGTCGAGGAGCGGCCCCGCACCCTTGAGTACGGAAAGCTCCGCCCCCTCCACGTCCAGCTTCAGGTACACCCGCTGCCCGTCGCAGCCCAACTCGTCCCACAGCGAGCGCAACGAACGCATCGGGACCAGCTCCGTGCCGGCCTCGATGTCGCCGGGCCAGACGCGGCGGTGGAGATCGGTCCGCCGGAAGACCGATGAGCCGAGCGACGTACGTGTCAGGTGCAACTGGACCTGGCCGTCCTCCGGCCCGAGCGCCGCGTTGTAGCAGTGCCAGTCGTCGTCCGACCGGGCGGCGTCGGACAGCACGTCGAACGTCGCCGACGCCGGCTCGAAGGAGATCATCTTTCCGCGAAAACCGCACTGCCGCATCCACTTCGCGTACTGACCGCAATTCGCGCCTCCGTCGATGACCACATCGATGTCACGGAGCAGGAGACGTCGCCGCTCCTGTGAGGTCATCAGGTTCTCCGTGTACGGCGGGAGATCCCTCACCCCCTGTGGTTTCGGACGTTCCATGAGACCCTCGCAATCGCAGGATGAATGGTGGGTACGGAACCGCCATGGAGCGTGGCCGCGCCCCCGCGGATCTTGCTGGTCCTGATGACGGTGCCCGCTCTCCGGGACTGGGTATCGCCTCGTACGAGGGCCGATCATCCGCCGATGGTGGAGTATTCCAACAGGGCATCTCGGCAACGGGACATGAAGGTGTCGACCATGGATTTCTCGTGCAGATATCCGTCATGCAGCCAGCTCATCCTCAGACCCTCGTCGTGAAACTGCGCTCTCACGTTCAGCTCAGGGGCGCCGGTATGCGTCGAGTACGTTTCCTCGAACGGCAGTCGAAGGCGTTGGAACGTGCGGTCGTCCCGCTTCTTCGGGGCCTGCCCGAAGTAATTGAAGTGGACCTGCGGGCCCCAACCCTTGTCGTCGATGTGCCGGCGCATACGGTCCGGGTGCCCGAGCCA
Source organism: Streptomyces sp. NBC_01237 (assembly GCF_035917275.1). NCBI lineage: Bacteria > Bacillati > Actinomycetota > Actinomycetes > Kitasatosporales > Streptomycetaceae > Streptomyces > Streptomyces sp. NBC_01237. Next base: position 1,226,024 of record NZ_CP108509.1, read on the forward strand.
TCGGAGAAGGCCGAAGCTGATGCCGCTGTTGGGAACGGAGCGGATAACATCGCGTACCCGTTGCATGTACGTCGCAGCGTCACATTCGCCTCGACGAGGCAGCACCACTACACCGCAAGTGGCCAGCCAGCCGACCGTGTTGAAGACCCTGGGTGGCAGGAGATGACGCCTGACAGCCTTCTCGTGGTCATCATTTCCGCTCGCTGAACCATACGTTATCGCTCTGCCGTTGTGGACGACTTTGATGCAGATATCTCGCCCTGTCAGCGATGTCACAGAATCCGCGACGGCGGCGAGGAGCAGCTCCTGTTCGGTGACTTCCAAGATCTTTGGTATCTCTTGGGCGAGGCGTGTCGCCGTATCGGCCGGGATGTCAATGTCCTGACTGCATACCTGGCGGACCGAGTCCGCGTGGTAGTCCGGGGTCCTGGTCGGTATCCGGGTGAGATCTCCCCACGGCAGATTTAGCCAATGGTCGAGTTCGCCTTCGAGCTCGCCGGACCTGGAAAATTCCTGAATCCTGTGCGCATATTCCTCAAAAGGAACCGAGTTGGAGGTGAAATGCTTCCCGGAGGAACGCATGGTGCACGCCGCCTGAAGATCTCGCTCCAGCAACGACAGGGAGATCCCATCCGCCACAAGGTGGTGAGCGGCCACCACAAGGTACGGAGATTCATCCGCTCCGGGATCGACCACGGCGAAGCGTGCAAGTGTTCCGGAATCCACATTGACCATGCGGCCGACCTCTGCCGCTATCTGCGTCGCCACGGTGCGAAGCTGATCACGTGGAATCGTCCTGGCATCGAAGTGGCGAATCGGTACCGAATCCGATCGATCCACTATCCGTTGGCGCCATCCGTCATGGCGGTGCTCGAACTGCGCCCGCAGAGCGGAGTGTGAATTCCAGATATCGTGAATGGCGCCCTCCAGTGTTCGGCGGTCGACATCGTGGGGCATTTTATAGAGTCGTGTCAATGTCCACAGGTTCGGATTCCATAGCGCCGGATGGATCACATCCAGAAACCAGGCTTGTTCGGAGGTAAGAGGAACTTCCAAGGTCTTCTCTCCATGCTCGCTCTTGTTGCGCCAAGAACAGATCGGTCCCTTGCCGCAGTACTCACTCTTCGAATGCGCCGGAAGTGTGCCTCGCTTCGCCGCCGAGACGCGTGGCCGGGCCACTCAATGGCCGCTGCTCGAATAGTGCTTGATCTGGCTCCGCCACAGCCGGTGGGCGAGGAGGAGAAGAACCGGTCCCACCACTGGCGCCCCGAAGGCGAGCCAGGGACTGACGTGCAGGCCAGCGGAGTGTCCCAGCAGCACCCCGGCGGGCAGATAGGCGACAAAAGCCAGCGGCACGAGGAAGGTGAGGGCGAACTGCGTCGCCGTGGGAAAGATTCTCATCGGATAGCCACCGAAGTTGTTGAAGACACTGTCGATGAGCATGCGCAGGGACTGGGTGGACAGGGCCCGAAACGACAGCGAAGCGATGGCGAGCTGCAATGCCCCTTCGATCATGGCGCCTCCGGCCACGGCCAGGAGCAGATAGACCACGCCGAGAAACGACCAGCCCATGTGGAGCCGGGATGCGGCGGCTCCGAGGACCACGACACCGGTCACGAGATCGCCCACGTGTTCCAGCTGGAACCGCTGGGTGAGCAGCTGTACCAGTGGACCGCCAGGACGGATCAGATAACGGTCGAAAACCCCCGTACGCAAGGCCGCGTCAATGCGGTACACCTGGCTGCACGGCACCAGCCACAGCCCGTGGGACACCAGCCGCATGCCGTACAGAAAAGCGACCTCGGCCATGGACCAGCCGTCGATGGCACCGAATCTCTCGACGACCAGCCACACGAAGACCAGCCCGACGCTCTGGAAGGCCGCTCCGCCGGCGAAGGTGAGGAGGAGATTGCTGCGGTACTGCAACTGGGCCCGGACGGCAGCGCCCATCAACAGCAAGTAGGCCCGCCACCACGGCACAGGCAGGTTTGCGACCGGTCGCGGTGGATGACATGCGGGCGAATTTCCGTCCTTTCCTGCGACTCTCATGATCACCCTCCCTGGATGACGACTTGCCTCATGGCCCGGAGCCATACGAAACGCAGTACCAGCCACAGAACTGCTACCCAGGCACACTGGACACCCAGGGCCGTCAGCGTCTCGCCCGGACCGCTGATTTGGCCGAGGTATATGGAGAGCGGCGTGTAGATAGTGGCGTGGAACGGCAGCCATTGAATCTGCGTCGCAAGCCAGTCCGGCATGAACCACAGCGGCACCAGAGTCCCTGAGAGCAGTTGGGACACCATGCGATAGATGAAGAAGATTCCGCCGATCTCCATGGTCCAGAACGCCACCATGCTCACGGTTTCGGACAACAGGACGGTGATCAGATAGGCAGGGACCAGACTGATCAGATAGGCGCATGCCGCGCCTGCCGAGGCGGGTGGCTGCATACCGCCGATCAGTACCGCGAACGGCAGGGCTATCACCGCGAACGGCACCATGGCGAAAGTGGTTCCGACTTGGGAGAAGAACATCTGCGAGGTGAAGCTGATCGGACGGACCAGGTCGATGACCACGCTGCCCTGTCGAATACGATCGGGAATGAGTGAGAGTCTCGACGGATTGAACAGCCAGTATTGAAGCATGGCGAGTGTTGCGTAGGCGATCTGAGTGGAGAGGGTGATCCGGCTTCCGTCGGAGCCGGCAGCCGAGCCCGAGTCCGGGAAGACCGCCGTCCATACCAGCTTGAGCAGGTAGATCTGTGTGAGAATCCCGATCAGACCGAAGAGGAAGTCCGCACGGTAGATCAGCTGCGTACGGATCTGAACTTTTATTATTCCGGCGTAGGCGATGCCCTCCTGACGCCAGGTCATGGGAGGTGCGCCCTCACCGTTCACACTGTCCTGCTTGCCGAACCGGTTTCTCGGTCGCGGTGCTGAGGAAGGAAAACCGAAGCGTGGGTTGTTCATTCGACCCGTTCCTGATTCAAGAGGAGGACTGCGCCGTCCACGGGCACCCTCAGATAGGTGCTTGGACCTCAGACAGCGTTCCTTCCGGTGCTCCGGACCGCCCTGAGAACGGCACGGCGTGTCAGCACCCGTGCCAGGTGAGCCCGGTACTCGGACGGAGTGCCCCCGCAGGACATCGGCGAGGTGCCCTCGGCCGCCGCCCCGGCGGCCCGCGCCACGGCTTCCTCAGTGGCGTCCGCACCGGCCAGCGCCGCCTCGGCTGCGGCGGCCCGCAGCGGGGTGGCGCCCATATTGGCCAGCCCGATACGCGCCTCGGCGATACTCCCGCTCTCGCGTCGTACCGCCACGGCCACGCCGACCAAGGTGGGCGCCTGCGCCGAGGGTTGGAACTTCTCGTAGTGGAAGCCCCAGCCCTCCGCCGGTTTGGGCACCCGTATCCCGACGAGCAGTTCGTCGGCCTCCAGCGCGGTAACCAGGCGGTCGACGAAGAACTCGGCAGCCGGGATGGTGCGCCGTCCTCGCGGGCCCTCCGCCACCATCCCGGCATTCAGCGCCAGCATCACCGGAGGCAGGTCCCCGGCCGGGTCGGCGTGGGCGGCGCTGCCGCCCACGGTTCCACGGTGGCGGACGGCGGGGTCACCGACCGTCTCCGTCGCGGAGGCCAGCAGCGGGGCATGTCGGCGGACCAACGCGTCGTGGATGACGTCGTGGTGGGTGGTCATGGCGCCGATGACAAGCGAGTCCGCCTCCTCCCGCACACCGCGAAGCCGCTGCACCCGGTTGACGTCGATGACCAACCGCGGCCGGGCGGCCCGCCGTCGCAGCATCGGCAGCAGGCTCTGGCCGCCGGCCAGGACCTTCGCCTCCTCGCCGTACTCGGCCAGCAGACGCACGGCCTCTTCGACGCTCGTCGGGCAGGCGTAGTCGAATGCCGCGGGAATCATGCCGCACCTCCGGGTTCCCGCGAATCCCGCGTCCGGGGCGGGACGGGGAAGCCGCGCCCCGGGCCGGCATCGGCGGAGGTGCTGGGCTCCGTGGCGGTCACGGCCACGTCTGCTCACCTCCCGCTGCCGGTGCTGTCACGGAGTCCGGCGCGGCAGCCGCGGCGAGCACGGCCTGGACGATGTTCTGGTAGCCGGTGCAACGGCAGAGGTTGCCCCTCAGCGAGTACCGGACCTCCTCGGGACTCGGATCGGGGTTGTGCCGCAGCAGATCGCGGGCGGCCATGATCATCCCGGGAGTGCAGTAGCCGCACTGGAGGGCGTGCCGCTCGTGGAAGGACCGTTGCAGCGGATGCCACTCGCCGTCCTGTGCGAGCCCCTGGAGGGTCGTCACCTCACCGCCGTCGGCCTGGACCGCCAGGACGGAGCAGCTCTTGACGCTCGCCCCGTCCAGGTCGACGGTGCACGCCCCGCAGTTCCCTGTGTCACAGCCGATCTGGGTGCCGGTCAGGGCCGGCCGGTCCCGCAGGTAGTGGACAAGGAGGAGCCTCGGTTCCACCTCGTCCTCGTACGTCGTGCCGTCCACGTTCACCGAGATGCGATTCATGTCTTCCCTCTTGAGGACGGACGGACGGACGGGCGGACGGGCGGGCGGGCCTTGTCGGTGGCGCGCGACGTGTGCCGGTTGTCCTGTGGGACCGGCGGCGATGGAGACGGCCTTCGCGCGGTCACCCGCACCCGCCCGCCGGCCGGGTATCCGCCGTTCAACGTGGAGACCGTCGCTCGGCGTCCGCTTCCCTGATCGCCGCCCAGACGCGGCCCGGCGTCATCGGCATGTCGATGTGCCGGACACCGAGATGGGCGAGCGCGTCGATGACGGCGTTCTGCACCGCGGGAATGGAACCGATCGTGCCCGCCTCGCCGATTCCCTTCACGCCCAGGGGATTCACATCCGTGGGGGTCTCGCCGGCCTCCAGCTCGAAGTCGGGCAGGTCGGCGGCGGCGACGGCCCCGTAGTCGGCGAGCGTCGCGTTGAGCGGGGTGCCGTCAGCGTCGTATCGCACCTCCTCGAACAGGACCTGGGCGATACCCTGCGCGATGCCGCCGTGTCGTTGGCCCTCGGCCAGGACCGGGTTGAGGATCGGCCCCGCGTCGTCCACGGTCACGTGCCGCAGCACCGTGACCATCCCGGTCTCGGTGTCGACCTCGACGGCCGAGAGGTGCGCGCCGAACGGAAACGTCGGCCGGTCCGAGGCGAACTCGACATCGGCGCAGATGCTCGCCGTTCCGGTGTGGTCGGCGACCTGGCCCCAGGTCAGGAACCGGCCGGGGTCGTCCGCCACGTGCCATGTGCCGGAACCCACGTCCAGGGTGACGTCGCTCTCGCGGACTCCGAGAAGGCCGGCGGCATGCCGCCGGGCCTGGCTCCTGACATCGGAGGCTGCCTTGTGGACCGCGGAACCGCCGAGTTGCAAGGACCGGCTCGAATAGGTGCCGACGGCCTTCGGGATGAGGTCGGTGTCCCCGTGCACGACGGTGATCCGGTCCACCGGAATGCCGAGCTCGGCCTCGACCAGCATCGCCCAGGCGGTGTGGTGGCCCTGACCCTGCGTCGAGCTGCCGGTCAGAACCGTCGCCTGCCCTTTGCCGTCCACGGTCACCTTGGCGGTCTCACCACCGCCGCCGGTCATCTCCACGTACACGGACATGCCGATGCCGAGCACCTTGACGCATCCGCTGTCCCTGCGGGCGGCCTGCTCGGCCCTGAGCCGGGGGTACGCCGCGGCGCCGAGGGCCCTGTCGAGGGCCGCCCCGTACTCACCGGAGTCGTAGCAGGCCCCCGTTGCGCTACGGAAGGGGAAGGCGTCCGCGGCGATGACGTTGCGACGGCGGACCTCGGCCGGATCCATGCCGATCTCGGCGGCGAACAGGTCGACGGCCCGCTCGATGGCGGCCGTGGCCTCGGGACGGCCCGCGCCGCGGTACTTGTTGACGGGGGTCGCGTTCGTGACGACGACCCGGTAGCCGGACTGCACATGCGGGATGTCGTACACACCGGGAGCCATCGTGCAGGTCACGGGGGCGAGCGTGCTGGTGCGCGGGTAGGCGCCCGCGTCCTGGACGACGTCGAGGCGGTACGCCGTGATCGTGCCGTCGCGTCTGCCGCCGAGCTTGATCCGGTTGAGCTGGGCGCGGCCCTGGGTCATGGCGACGAGGTTCTCGGCGCGGCTCTCCGCCCACCGCACCGCTCTTCCCGACCGCCACGCGGCCCAGGCGACGACGATCGCGTCCCGGTCGATGCCGATCTTCGCGCCGAACCCGCCGCCGACATCCGGGACGATCACCCGGATCGCTTCGGACGGGATGCCCAGGGACTCGGCCAGGGTGCTCCGGCAGCGCTGGGCGTTCTGGCTGCTGTGCCACACGGTGAGCCTCGTGCCGTCGAAGACCGCCGCGGTGGCACGGCCCTCCATGGGGACGCAGGCCACACGGTGGTTCACGATCTCCCGTTCGACGACCACGTCCGCCTCATCGAAGACGGTGTCGTCGTAGGTGTCGCGGTCCCGTTGGCCGGCCAGGTTGGTCCCGGCCTCCTCGAACAGGAGGGTTTCGTCGAGGAGCGCCTCGGCGGGGCCCACGACCGCGGGGAGCCGCCGGTACTCCACGTCGACGAGTTCCGCGGCGTCCCGGCCGTCGTACCGCGCGTCGGTGAGCACGACCGCGACCGGCTCCCCCACGAACCGGACCTTCTCGCCGGCGAGCAGGAGCTCGGCGAAGAACCCGCCACTGTGCGCCGGACGCCCGAACGGCTGCGGTGCGGGGAGGCCGGTCAGGTCCGTGGCCGTGTAGACGGCCACCACTCCGGGGTGGGCCCGCGCCCGGGACGTGTCGATGCGGGTGATCACCGCATGCGCGACCGGGGAACGTACGAAGGTCACGTACGCCGCTCCGCGGAGCTCGGGTACCCGCAGATCGTCGACGTAGACGCCGCCCGAGGTGAGCAGCCGCCGGTCCTCCACCCGGTTCATCCGGGTGCCGAAGGCGCTCATGGTGCGGTGTCGGGGTTCCTGGTGGTGCGCAGACAGCGGCACGCCACAGGCAATTCGATCGTCCGGTCCCCCGACAGGCCCAGTTCGTCACGTGCGTACCGGGCCACCTGCTCGTCAACCGCCCGACGGGCCTCCGCCGGCAAGGCGATCGCACTGGCATCGGTGCCCAGGAGCCCGACGATCTCCTCGGCGGTGACGGTCATCGACCAGGTCATGCGCATTTCGACGAGAGGGCTGAACAGTGTCCCGGGCGGCGGGTCCAGGGCGCGGCCCGGCGACTGCGCCGCGCCGCCGCCGCTCTCCCTGGCCCGCAACGCGCGGGTGAACCGGTCGAGTTCGGCGACCCAGGGGACGGATACGTCCCGGTGGTTCCACAGGACGCCGAACGTACCGCCGCCACGGAGCACGCGGGCGATCTCCGGCATGGCGCGCTGCGGGTCCATCCAGTGCCAGGCCATGGCTATCAGCAGTGCGTCGGCCTGACCGTCGGGCAGCGGCATCTGCTCGGCGGTTCCCGGCAGGAGCCGCACCTGCGGACAGTTGACGGCGAGGGTCTCGCGCATCCGCGGGTCGGGCTCGACGGCGACGATGTGCCGCACGCGGCCCACCAGGCGCCGGGTCAGCGCGCCGGTGCCGGCGGCGAGATCGACCACTGTCCCGCAGTCGTCCGGGAGGAGCCAGTCCAGGGCCTCCGGCGGCACGCTGGGCCGGTACCGGTCGTAACGATCGACGATCTCACCGAAGGACAGTGCTCGCGCTCCGCTGTCGACAGTGCCCATGACGTTCTCAGCTCCCCTGTCTCTCAATCCGGACGTGCCGCGTTCTTGTCGACCTTCGTCCGGACGGCTTCCTGCAGATCGAGGCCGGCCATCTCGGCGATGCTCGTCGCATAGAGGACGACATCGGCGAGTTCCTCCCCGAGGATCTCCGTCCCCTTCCGCCATGAGGTGAAGGCCGCGGCCGCCTTTTCCTGGAGCATGCAGAACTCCAGGGGCAAGTCGGTGGTGTTGTATCCCTTCAGCACCTTGTTGTCCCATGCGATTCGCTGCACAGAATTGATGTCCAAGTTTTTCTCCCGGAGAGCGGACCTGCTCGTGCTCGTTGGAATACGAAGCGATACTCCTGCCGAGCTGTCGCCGTGTCTAGTGGCCCATCGACCATGGAGCATCGGCCATGTCACCCCGACGGCCGTGAATGGGTAGTGTCTGATCGCCGGCCCTGCCCCGCATTCGATGGGGACGCAGTGCCGGTCAGGTCTCATGCACGAGATGTCAACGAGCTTGTTGATACGGTGACTTCGGGGCAGGATCCCCGGATCGCGGAGAAATTGACCGGTGAGGGGAAACGGATCTGGATGCTCGCCGGGAACCGGAGACCTGGGCACCGTGCTGTCCGTACTGCGGGCGACATCGGGGCCTGTGCGCGGCCGCCGGAGCCACTGACTCCGCGGTCGGCCGACGGGCGGCGCCCTTTGTCCGGCTCCCGATGCTGCGCACCCTTGGGGAACACGGCGAATAGCACCGCTCCCGCAGTCGCGCACTATTGCTCTCCGACCGGCGCCAGATTTTCGATGCATGTCGATGAAACGATGGGAAGCCCCTCGATGGAAGAGTTGAAATTCGAGCAGGATCTGGTGCGCGCACTGCTGCGGGATCAGCACCCGGATCTCGCGGACCTCGAACTGCGTGACGTCCACGGAGGCTGGGACAATCAGCAGTTCCGCCTCGGGGAGGAACTGGCGGTGCGCATGCCGCGTACCGAGCGGGCACCGGCTCTGCTGCGCATGGAGCAGAGGTGGCTTCCGCCGTTGGCCGAGATCCTTCCGCTGCCGACGCCCGCCCCGGTGCGCATCGGCGAGCCGTCCCCCCTGTTCGAGCACACCTGGACCATCGTGCGCTGGGTCCAGGGCGAGCCGGCCGACTACGCGCCGATCACCCGCATCGGGGCCGCCGAGGTCCTCGCGGACTTCCTGCGGGCGCTGCATCAGCAGGCACCGGCCGACGCGCCGGTCAACCCTTCACGTGGCATCCCCCTGGCCGGATTGCCGCCCATCGACGACGTGTTCGAGGTCATTGCGGACCATGCGGACGCCGACGCCGCGCGGGAGGTGTGGGAGACGGCCGTGAAGGCACCCGCCTGGCAGGGCGCGCCGCTCTGGCTGCACGGCGACCTGCATCCGGCGAACGTGGTCGTCCAGGACGGAACGCTCGCCGGGGTGATCGACTTCGGCGAACTGTGCGCCGGCGATCCGGCGACCGATCTCTCGGCCGCCTGGATCCTGTTGCCCGCCGGAGCGGCGGGCCGGTTCTTCGACGCCTATGAGCGTGCCGACGAAGCCACGGTCACCCGGGCCCGGGGCTGGGCCGTCCTGCGCGCCCTCAATCTGATCGCGATCGGACGCAACGGCAGGCTCGGGCTGCCCGGGGGCAAGCCGACCTGGGAACCGGCCGGCTACGCGACGCTCGAACGGGTCCTGGCGACGGACTGACCGTGCGGCTTCGCGTCGAGAACGGTCCGGCCGGCCGAAGTCCCGGCGGACGCCGCGCGCCACACCGGCCGTGAGCGCCGCTTCGTGGCGCACAACGAGAGTGCGGCGGGCCGGTGCGCGTACGGAAATGGCCGCCCTCACCCGCCCCGTACGCAACTGCCGGACGCTCCCGCACCCTCGCGCCTCCGGCCACTGCCCAGAGCAGCCACCACATGCCTCCGTCCCAACGTCCGGGCCCGGCCGGCCGGTCGCGCCCCGGCCGATGCCGCGGCCGGGGCGGGGGGACCGCCTGCACGGGCGGTGCGAAGCGAAGTCGCGTGCCGGCACGGGAGTTCATGAGTGCACCGAGGCGCGCCGGCCGCCACACGGACGGCAGAGCCGACCGGAGGAGCCGGGCAGCCCGTCCCTGTTTCACCGATGACCTGTCCCGTCATTCGGGTCGCCCGCGACCCCCGAGGAATCTGGAGGCCCAGTGCCCGAGCAACCGATCGTCGTGGACGCCGGTTCGTACTCGCTGTCGGACACGTCCATCGCCGGCGCGGGGCAGCGCCTTGCCGAGATCACCCAGGTCCTCAGCCGGCACTTCCGCGTGTTCGTGGTCGCTCCGCCCGCGGCGGATCCCGTCGATCTGGGTGAGGCCGAACTCGTCGGGGACGGCCCGGACGCGGACAGGGCCGTCGCGGCGGCGAAGGCCGTCCTGTTCTTCGACACCGCCGACCGGGACCGTCTCGAACTCGCGGTGAGCCGACGTAAGTTGATCGTCGGTGAGTGCCGTGCGCCGATCGAGCAGATGGACTTTCCGTCACTCCTGGCCCACAGCGACCCGACCGGCGAGTACCAGCGCTATCTGGCCACCTACCAGCGGCAGATACAGGTCAGCCACCACTTCCTCTCCAGATCTCCGTCCGAGCGGACCGCGCTGCTCACGGTGCTCTGTGCCTTCGGAAGGCTCAGGCCGGCCGACATCGTCCGCTCGCGGACGCTGGACCATCTGGTCAGCACCGTGCCGGTCGGGTTCAGCAGCGGCAGCATGCGGCTGGCCGACGCGGCAGGGGCGCGCCCCATGGCGGACTTCCTCTGGACGGGCGGTATGTGGGCGTTCTACGATCCGCTGATGCTTGTGCAGGCCATGCGTCTGCTGCGCGAGCGGGGCGTGGACGCGACGGCGGCGTTCATGTACGCGAGGCCGATCGAGGACACCCGGGCCACCATCGAGCTCGTACGAAGGACCATCGGCGAACTGGGCCTCACCAGCAGTGTCCTGCTGAACGAGGAACCGCCGGCCCTCTCCGAGCGAGACCAGTACGTCAAGGCGGCGAAGGCATTCGTCTGCATCACCAAGCCCGGTGCGGAGAACGAGACCGCCACGCGCCTTCGCCTGCGTGACACCTGGCTCCACGGTATTCCGAGCATCGTGGACGCCTTCGGCACCTCGGGCGAGGTCGTCGCCCGCGAAGGGCTGGGCGTCGCGCTGCACCGGCCGGACGCCGGGACCCTGGCCGACGCGCTGCAACAGGTGGCCGACGGCGAGGTCACCACTCCGGGCCGACGGCTGGAGCGCCTCTACGACACCACGCTGGGCGGCTTCGTGTCCTGGCTCGACGCCGAACTGGCCTCGGGCTGACGGACGGCGGTTCCGAGCCGCGGCCGTACGCGGCGCGGGCACCGGATCTCGGAGCACCTCGTCCACCCGACCTGATGAATCACTGCGACTAGGAGCCAGAGTATGGAGTACGGGGATCTCGGCGTCTCTCCCATAGTGAGCGCCCAGGCGAATTCGACACCACTGGGCGGATGCACCCTCAGCCCCGGTGTGATCGCGGCGATGAGCGACGCGGCCAGGTATCACGTCGACATGGACAGGCTGGCGCGGGCCGCCGGCGAGTACCTGGCGGAGGCCACCGGCAGCGAGGACGCCTGGCCGGTTCTCGGCGCCGCCGCCGGCCTGGCCGTGTGCGTGGCGGCCTGCGTTGCCGGCACCGACCTGACGAGCATCCAGCGGCTGCCCGACGCCGGTGGGCGGCCCGCCGAGGTCGTGCTGCAGAAGGGCCACTCCATCAGCTACGGCGGGGCTCCGATCAGCCAGATGATCGCGCTCGGCGGCGGCCGGACGGTCGAGGTGGGGTCCGTCAACGAGACCCTTCCCGGCCATGTCGCCGGAGCCATCGGCCCGCGGACCGCGGCTCTGGTGTACGTGACGTCACACACGCACGCCGTCCATCGTCGGCAGGTGCCCCTCGCCGACCTGGTCGCGATCGGCCGGGAGCACGGCGTGCCGGTGATCGTCGACGCAGCGGGGGAAGAGGACATCAGCCGCTGGCCGGCCGAAGGCGCCGACCTGGTGATCTACAGCGGTCCCAAGGCGCTGGGCGCGCCGACCTCCGGATTCGTGTGCGGGCGGGCCGATCTGATCGAGGCCTGCCGGGCGCAGTACGCGGGCATCGCCCGGCCGATGAAGGTGGGCAAGGAGAACCTCATGGGGTTGCTCCAGGCGGTCAAGGAGTTCACGGCGACGACGCCCGAGGAGCGTGCCGCGGCTCAGTTCGCCAGGATGAGCAAGGTCGCCGCCCGGCTGGAGGGACTGCCGGGCCTCTCCGTGGCGGTCGTCGCGGACGAATCGGGGCGGGCCATCCACCGTGTGCTGCTGACCGTCGACCCGGCCGGGGCCGGACGGGATGCCCGGACTCTCGCCAGGGAAGCGGCGCAGGGCACCCCCGCCGTCCATCTCCGCGACTTCAAGATGCACCAGGGCCGGCTCGAAGTGGATCCGCGCGCCCTCGACGACGACGGCGAGGAGACGGTGGTGGCACGTCTGACCGCCCTGCTGACGGGCGACGCCGGATGAACGAGGCTACGACGGCGCCGCGGATCGCGGTCATCGGTGCCGGCTTCCTGGGCAGCGCCCTGGCGTCCGGCGCGGCTCGTCGTGGCCTCGCGGTCACGGTGATCGGCCGTTCCGATCCCTATGGGCTCGGTGACAGCGCCTCCCCCGCCGATGTCGTGTTCGTGCCCGGCTGCGGGGCGGAGCGGCTCCCGGAGGTACTCCGCTCCGGCGTGGACGTGGTCGTCATCGCCGCCGGCGGTCACTTCCCGGTGCCCTCCGGCAGCGAGCCGGCCGCAGATGTGATCGGAACCCTGTCGCTCGTCATCCCCGTCTGCGAGCTGGTCCGCGCCGAGAGTCCCGGGACGGCGGTGGTGCTCCTGTCGTCCGCGGGCGCCGTCTACGCCCTGGGAACGGAACCCAAGCGGGAGTCGGAAACCGCCGAGCCCACTTCGCCGTACGGGATGTCCCGCATGGTCGCCGAGCAGTACCTGGCGTACTACGGCAGAGTGCACGGGCTGCGGACGTGCGCGCTTCGATGCAGCAACATCTACGGCCGCCTCCTGCCGCGGACGCGGGGGCAGAACGTCGTCTCGGCCGCCTTCTGGAGCGCCCTGACCTCGACGCCGTTCACGCTGCACGGTGGTGGACGGCAGATCAGGGACTTCCTCCATGTGGACGACTTCGTAGGGGCGACCCTGGATCTGCTCGCCGGACATCAGCAGCTGCCGCGCGTCGTCAATGTCGGCACCGGTGTCGGGCACTCGGTATCCGACCTGATCAGCGCGGTCGAGACGGCGACGGACTCCGTCGTGCCGACCGTCCCCGGTGCCGCCGCCATCACGGACCGGGGCCGGCTCGTCGTGGACACGGCGCTGCTGCGGTCACTGATCGGCTTCGAACCGCTGGGCCTGGCCGCCGGGGTGGCGCTCATGGCCCGTGACGTGGGAAAGAGGTAGCAGCGTGACAACCGAGGCATGCGGGGCCGAGGACTTCCTCGCGTCGGCGATGGTGACGGGGTCCCCCCTCACTCCCGATGCGAGTGCCTTCCTCGAAGAACGGGACCGGTCCGCTTCGTACGAGGTCGAGCGGGTGCCGCTGGCCGCCCTCCCGCAATGGCGGCTGGGCGAGCGGCTCGGGCATGTGTCGGGCCGGTTCTTCGGAGTCGAGGGACTGTCCGTGCGTACGGACTTCGGGCCCGTTCCGCAGTGGTGCCAGCCGATCATCGTCCAGCCCGAGATCGGCATCCTGGGCATCCTCGCCAAGCGTTTCGACGGTGTGCTGCATTTCCTCATGCAGGCGAAGATGGAGCCCGGCAACAGCGCGTTCGTCCAGTACGCGGCGACGGTCCAGGCAACGCCGAGCAACTACCAGCGCGTGCACGGCGGCAGGTCCACCCCGTACCTGGACTACTTCATGGCGGGCACGCGACGCCGTGTTCTCTTCGACCAGCTCCTGTCCGAGCATGCCTCCTGGTACCTGTTCAAAAGGAACCGGAACATGATCGTCGAAGTGCAGGAGGACGAAGAGGTACCGGTCGAGGAGGATTTCGCCTGGCTCACCCTGGGGCAGCTGCGCGAGCAACTCGGACTCGGCAATCGCGTCAACATGAACGCCCGTACGGTACTTTCCGGAATCTCCTACGGAGATCTCGGGAGCGGCCCCTCTCCGCAGGAGTCACGGCCCGGCGGATTCCGCTCCGATGTACTGGAGTCGCACCGGACGCCCGGCTCGGCTGCCGAGCTCTCCGGTGTCTCGACCTGGCTCATCGACCAGAAGGCGAGGTTCAGCCTCGACGTCACACGGACCGGTCTGCGGGGGCTGGACGGGTGGATCTGCGACGACGACAGCATCCGCCATCGTGACGGCCGCTATTTCGAGATCATCGGCATGTCGGTACGGGCCACCAGCCGTGAGGTCGGTGCGTGGTGGCAGCCGATGCTCGAACCGCGCGCCGGCAACGTCGTGGCCCTGATCTGCCAGCGGCGTGCCGGGGTACTGCGATTCCTCGCCCAGGCCATGGTCCAGCCGGGTCTGACGGACCGGCTCGAACTCGGACCGTCCATACAGTTCGTCCCCGGCGCGTACCGCGGGCCGCAGGACCACCCGCCGCTGAGCGAGTATCTCGAAGCACCTGAATCCTGGATCCGGCTGCGGACCGTCCAGTCGGAGGACGGCGGACGCTTCTCCCGGGCCGACACCCTTCACGTCGTGATCCAGCTTCCCGAGGACCACAGCATCGAAGTCCCGGACAACTACCGGTGGATGACCCTCGGTCTGCTCAATCGCATGAACCGGCTCGGTTACCACCTCAACGTCGAGGTGCGAAGCCTGGCCGCCTGTCTTCTGTGACGGCCGGCGCACCTGGAGCGGCAGGACCGGCGCCGGACGGCATCGCCCCCAGGATCCCCGCCTGCCGGTCCCCGGCGGCCGTACGTTTTGCACCCGCACGAGTTCCGCGCCCGGATGCCCGTCCGGGCGCCGTGCATCCGACTCCCCGACCGAGAGCCGTGAGAGTGAGATGGACTTCCTCCTGATAGGTATGTCTAGGTTCGCGCGGCGCCGCGTTCTGCCGGCCGCGGCGGCCATGAGCGGGATCGATTCCATCGACGTCGCCAGCGCGTACGCCGATGCCGAATCGGTCGGACAGCTCGCGAAGCTACGACGCGTCCACCGCGACTGGCGGGTGGCGCTGGACACGGCCCGCCCCGGCCTGGTCTATGTGTCGCTGGTGAACAGTGAGCACGCGGCAGCGGTGCGTCACGCCCTGAAGGCCGGTCACCACGTCGTGGTCGACAAACCCGGCCTGCTGGACCCGGACACGGCGCGGGAGATGGTGTCGCTGGCCCGGTCCTCGTCCCTCGTCCTGGCGGAGGCGGTGTGCTACAGCTTCCATCCGGCGTACGCGCAAGTCACGTCGATCGCCGAACGGTTCGGAGGGATCACCAACGCGGTCGCGGTCTTCACGCCGCCGGTTCCCCGCGGCGACTTCCGCTACGACCGCTCCCGGGGAGGCGGCGCGTTCCTCGACACGGGTCCCTATATGGCGTCCCTGGGCAGGGTGCTCTGGCAGGCCGAACCCGAGCAGGTGAACGTGCTGGTGAGCGGGCGCACCGAGGACGGCCTGGAGACCGCGTACAGCGTGCTGGCGGGCTATCCGGGCGGCAGGACGGCCATCGGGCACTTCGGATTCACGACCGTGTACCAGAACACGCTGCGGCTGCTGGGCAGTGGCTGCGCCATCGACATCGAGCGCCCGTTCTCGCTGCCCCCGGAGACGCAGGGCAGCATCCGAGTCCACTCCGGGGAGGCGCAGCACGTCCATCGGGTGGCCCGTGCCGACAGCATGCGGCTCTTCCTGGCCCGGGTCCTGGAAGCCGTGCGAACGGGCTCGCGGGAGTGGGACGCCCCGCTGCTGAGCGACGCGCGAACGCTCGGCCGCATCATCGCAGCCGGGTCTTCCGCCGATCCCGCCCCCCGACGGTTCGCCGTCGGCTCGTGACCAGCCAGGGAGCATGAACATGAAAGCGCTCGTACTGTCCGCAGGCATGGGTTCCCGGCTGCGCCCGCTCACCGATCACATGCCCGAGCAGCTCATCCCCCGCGCCAAGAAGCCTGTGCTGATCCACTGTCCGGAACGGATTCGCGAGGCCGGCATCATCGACAGCGGCCGACGGGTGCGCGCGAGCCTGCACACCGGCTTCTGGCAGGACACCGGCCGGGAGGACTGCTTCGCCGGGCCGTACACGGCAGTGGGTGACCGCGCCACTCCGCGACGTGCCGGGATCGAGCGGAGCATCGTCCTGGACGGGGCGGAGCTGATCGACGCGGGCGACGTCCAGGACTCTCTGATCGGCCCCGAGGTCACGATCACCGAGGAGACCTCCGGTGCGCCGGGGTCCGGCCCGACGGCCGCCGACGGCGCGCGGGCGGTGGTCGGCATATGAGGATCCTGGTCACCGGCGCCGCCGGGTTCATCGGATCGAACTACGTACGGGAACTGCTGGGCGGCAGTTACGCAGGCTACGAAGGCGCCCGGGTCACGGCACTGGACAGTCTCACCTACGCCGGCAACCTGGCCAACCTGCCCACCGGCCACCCGCGTCTGGAAGTCGTACGGGCTGACGTGCGCTCCAGGGACGCACTGCTCGATGTGCTCCCCGGGCACGACGCGGTCGTGCACTTCGCCGCCGAGTCGCATGTGGACCGGTCCGTGGCCGATGCCGCGCCGTTCTTCAGCACCAATGTGCTGGGGACACAGAATCTGCTCGACTGCTGCCTGGCCACCGGGGTTCCGCGGGTGGTGCACATCTCCACGGACGAGGTCTACGGCTCCATCGCCGAGGGTTCCTGGGACGAGGCACAGCCGCTGCTGCCCAACTCGCCCTACGCCGCCTCGAAGGCCGCCTCGGACCTCGTGGTGAGGAGCTACTGGCGGACCCACGGGGTGGACGTCAGCATCACCCGCTGTGCGAACAACTACGGCCCCTACCAGTACGTGGAGAAGGCCATCCCGCGCTTCATCTCCAATCTGCTGGACGGAGGCACCGTTCCGCTCTACGGCGACGGGAGGAACGTACGGGAGTGGCTGCATGTGGCGGATCACTGCCGGGCTGTGCAACTGGTGCTGGAGAAGGGGCGCGCCGGCGGCATCTACAACATCCGCGGCGGAACGGAGTTGACCAACCTCCAGCTCGTCGACCACCTGTTGGAGCTGTTCGGTGCCGGCCCGGAGCGGATCCGGTGGGTCGCGGACCGCAAGGGGCACGACCTGCGCTACTCGCTGGACGACAGCCTGATCCGGGAGGAGTTGGGCTACCGGCCGCAGGTGGACTTCCGTCAGGGGATCGAAGAGGTCGTGGAGTGGTACCGCGACCACCGCGACTGGTGGGAGCCGGCGAAGCACTCCGAATAAGGGCCCACGCCCGGTGCGGGATCAGGTTGTCCGGGCTGCGGCCGCTCGGACACCCGGTGCTCGGGGGCCCCGCGATCCCACCCCCAAAGCCCGCGGTCCGGCGCCCAGTTCATCGAGAACGCGGGATCGCGGGCGGTGGCCCGCACTTCGTGCGGGGCTCGCACCGCTCAGAGGCCGAGAGCTCTCCGGACGGATCCGGGCCAGTTACCCAGCTCAGGCCCGTACTGGCAGAAGAAGGAGTAAGCAAACCGTTCCAGACCGAAACCCACACACGCGGAACTCGCGGTGGAGCCGTCAGCCAACGCTATCTCGAACGGCTCCCCGAAGAGCGTGCCGTGTGCGTTGAATGACGCCACAGAGACAGTGCGCCCCGCTTCAACAGGCAGCCGCAGTTCGTATTTGAGGCCGCTCAGCCGCTGCGCAAGCATCCGCCGAGGGTTCCGCCCGTCCCCGAAGAACGGATCATTGGCTCCTTCGACATGACCGGGCAGACCCAGTTCATCGATGAGGTCGCACGACGCTTCGAGGAAGGACTGCCGAAGATCGGCAACTGCCTTGCCCTCCCCGAAGAAGACCATCTCCCGTATGGTGAAGTCCCACAGCCGCTCCACGGAGCGGCTGTAGCGCGACTCGTGACGGAATGATTTTCCGCGCGAAGTCACTGCGGTTCCACCGGAATCCAGCCTTTTGCCATGGAATTGCTGATAGGTGTGGAAGCACATGGTCGGCGGCAGGCAGTAGCCCGAGTGTTCGCCATACCTGGCCAGGCGTGCGCCGATATCCTCTGCGCTTTCCCCTTCGCCCACGAAGTCACTGTATGTGTCCACATCGGCATGGAGACGATGCGCAGACATGAGGAACTGGGGAAACGAATCGAGATAGCCGCCACGCCGAAGAGTCTCTGTGGAGATGAGCGTGGGGTACCGCTGCTCCTTTGCCCCGAATCTTCCGATGGCAAGGTTACGGATGCGTTCGTCAAGCGCATCGAGAGTGGCGGTGAAGAGTCCGCCGGAGGCAATCAACCCCTGTCCCATCTCATGGACCAGCCCAAGCGCAAGGAGCTGTTCATAGACTGCGCCATCAGCGAATCTCTCCGAATGGGGCGAGTTCCACACGCGCTCCACGGACGTGATCCGCTGGGGAAGAACATCTCGATCACTGATGAGGTTCACCTTGCGCGCGAGATCGTCGGTTCCGACCTCGCGTACAGTAGTCACCTCCACGGCCACTATGCGAAGTTCCTCTTCGATGAGCCGGAACGATTCGATATCCGACGACGCGTAATAGATGCGCTTCGCAAGTTCGTCACCGTGCGAGAGCGGCAGCGGAGAATCGAGCCGCAATTGGTGAATGTGCATAGCCCCTGCCTTCACTGGATCCATCCGACGTCGCGATCCACCATCGGAGCGTTTCGGCACTGATGCACGGACCGCGCCGATCGCCCGATGCCGAATCGCAGACCCGAAGGTTCACGAAACTGACATTCTCGCGAATCTTTCCCCTACGCCGAGGCCGCGGCACGGCTGCCGGGAACAGCACGGACCGCCTTGGCTTCGTCGGTGGACGACGGTCACACCGCAGGGCGTACCAGCCGGCGTCCGGGTCCTGTCCCGGCCACTCGTGCGGTGCGGGTCACCGATCGCACCGCCCGGACACCGCCCGGGAATCCGCCGGCCACCGAGGCGATTCGCGGAGACCCCGTCGCAGCAGGCCGCCGCGGGACCGGATCCGTCCGGCGCAAAAGGAACACGACAGGCGGAACTCTCCGCCGGCGGTCGTTACGACGAAACCCTCAACCACGCCGACGGGACCCTGCCGTGAACGGCAGCCCTCAGCCCGATGGAAGCGGGCCTCCGGCCGACGCCGCGCGCTTGCGTACCGAAAGGCTCCACGGGGCAGGGACCTGCGGAGAGAGGCGGCGGATCCGCCCGTACCCGCTCCCATTCCCGCCGGAGCCCATCCAATACCCGCACCGGGTTTCCGTATTTGACCGCCTACGGCGTACCCGATGCCCCCAGGAGAGCCCGGGGGCACCGCTCAGCCCACTTCACGAGCGTTCCTGAGCCATCGCCTCGAATCTTGCCTCTGCGGCAATCACAGCGGCTTCGACCCGCGAACGGACCCGGAGCTTCAGGAGAATGCGAGCGACATGCTCCCTGGAAGTTCTCTCCGATATCCCCAGCGCGGAACCGATTTTTCGGTTCGTCATGCCCTTGGTCACGAGATGCAACACCTCAAGCTCACGCTTGCTCAGAGGATCCAAAGCCGCCGAGGGCTTAATCGACTGGTTGCTCGTGCTCCCTGGTTCATCCCGGAAAGCCATGACACTCCTCAACTAACACACCTCGACAGCATCAAACATCCGCATTAGGACACAAGGGGCAAGCTTCGCTCCTCGCTGCCGCGTAAGCGCTTACAAAGCTAATAGATCACGGAACAGCTGTCTACGTCATCCACCAGCGGCCCGGTGAACCGGACGCTCCGACGAGTCTGATTTGCTGCGCTATGGCAGACAATTGGTTCTGCGGTTCTCGGGGTACCAGTGCCGCACATCGAGCGGGCCCGCCCATGGGCCGTTGGAGAGTCGCGGCCCGGTTCCATGGCTCGCCCTCCGGCCGGGAAGCCAAGCCTTCCCGCCGCCTGGGCGGGGTGTCGTGCCCGCTTGCGTGCCACCGGGACGTCCCGCGCTCCCGGTGCGGGACAGTTCGCGTCGACCGTCGCATTCACGAGTGACGACGGGCCCGGCGACCTGCGCGTTCCAGTGACAATTCAGGCCGAGTTGGCCGGAATTCCACCGTGCGTCAGCTCCCGGGCCGACGCCGGCCGGGTCATGTCCGTCGTATCCGAGATGGATGGTGGGTCTTCTCGCCCTCCGGCCGGGCATCCTCGACCACCCCGGCAGAGACGATCACCTCTTTACCAGGCGTTACTTCCATGATCGGGAGTCGCACCGTTGACCGTACGCACCCCGGCCACCCAGAATATTGATCATGTCGATCATTAGGGTAGCCGGGCTGGTGAAGGAGTTTCGCAGGCCCAAACGGTTCACTGGAGCATTCGGCGGTATGCGGACTCTGCTGACGCGGGAGTACGTGAGCAAACTCGCCGTCGATGGAGTCGGGTTCACCATCGATGAGGGTGAGGTGGTCGGCTACCTGGGCCCGAATGGCGCGGGGAAGTCCACAACCATCAAGATTCTCACGGGAGTTCTGCATCCCACGGCAGGCCACGTCGAGGTCGCCGGTGTCGTGCCGTGGCGCGAGCGCGAGCGCAACGCCCGTAATATCGGCGTCGTCTTCGGTCAGCGCAGCCAGTTGTGGTGGGACCTGCCGCTGCGGGACTCGCTCGATCTGATCGGCAAGCTGTACGGAGTCGAGCGTTCCCGTCATCGTGCCAACATCACGCGCTTCACCGAACTGCTCGGCCTCGGCCCCTTCCTCGACACCCCCGTGCGCCAACTGTCGCTGGGGCAGCGGATGCTCGGCGATCTCGCCGCCGCCATGCTGCCGGAACCTCGCATCCTCTACCTCGACGAGCCGACCATCGGTCTGGATGTCGTCGCCAAGGAGCGCATTCGCGAGTTCATCGGCGTACTCAATCGCGACGAGGGCGTCACCGCGATCCTGACCACGCACGACCTGGACGATGTCGAGCAGTTGTGCCGTCGCATCGTGCTCATCGACGACGGAAAGGTCCTCTACGACGGCGACGTGAACACGCTCAAGACCCGCTACGCCCCGCACCGGCAGCTGGTGGTGCAACTGGCCGAAAACCACCAGTGGCAGGGGATCGCGTTGGATGGCGTGTTCCAGGACCCGCCCGGCGCCAAGGCCGACTCGGTCACGCTGCGCTTCGACCCGGAGCAGAACCAGATCTCCGACCTGATCAGCGCGGTCCTGGCCAGGCACGCAGTCACTGACCTTTCCATCATCGAACCCGAGCTGGAAGGCGTGGTCCGCACGATCTACTCGGCCCGCGAAGCCTGTTCGAGCTGAGAAGCCGGCTCCGGTCCGCGAGTTCGCCCCCGGAGCGTGTCTCTTGGATGGGCAGGCCGGTCGCCGACCGGCCGGACGCGGCGCCGGCCCCTTCCGGGGTGTCACGGAGCAGCTCCGCGCTTCAGGGGAGCGGCGGTCCGGCGGGGGCCGCGGCGTGGTGGCGGCTCTCGTGAGGCTGTGGGCCCCGGGGCGGGGGTGTGGTGCGTGCGGGATGGACAGACTCAGGGACGGGGCAGTCCGCGGCAGAGTGCCCTGGACGGTGCCGGCGGTGACGCCACCGGCGTCGCCCCTTGCCCGGCATCATCTCTGGAGGGCTCATGAAGATCGTGCT
The DNA here is from genome assembly GCF_035917275.1 of Streptomyces sp. NBC_01237. NCBI lineage: Bacteria > Bacillati > Actinomycetota > Actinomycetes > Kitasatosporales > Streptomycetaceae > Streptomyces > Streptomyces sp. NBC_01237. Next base: position 1,247,537 of record NZ_CP108509.1, read on the forward strand.
CGCCTATTCAGGAGGTCTGGACACCTCCGTGGCCCTGCACTGGCTCAAGAAGCGGTACGACGCCGAGATCATCGCGTTCTGCGCGGACATCGGCCAGATCGAGTCGCTGGACACGATCGAGGAGCGGGCGCTGCGTACCGGTGCCTCGAAGGTGTATGTCGAGCCGCTCACCGACCGGTTCCTGAAGGACTTCGCGCTGCCCGCCATGCGGGCCCACGCCCGTTACGAGAACAAGTACCTGGTGGCCGCGCCGCTCTCACGTCCGCTGATCGCCCAGCGCATGGTCGAGGTCGCCCATGCGGAGAGGGCGGACGCGGTCGCCCACGGAGCGACGGGCAAGGGAAACGACCAGGTGCGCTTCTTCACCGGCGTCACCGCTCTCGACCCCAGCCTGCGGGTCCTCGCACCCGTCATCGACTGGGAACTGACCACCCGGGAGTCGGAATTCGCGTACGCACGGGAACACGGCATCCAGGTGCCGGTCACCCCTGACAGCCCCTACAGCATCGACACCAACATCTGGGGCACCAGCATCGAGTGCGGCGAGCTGGACGACATCGGCCGGCCTCCGCCCGCGGGAGCCTGGCAGCTCACGGCCGATCCCGGGACGGCCCCGGACCGGGCGGAGCGGGTCACGATCGGATTCGAGACCGGGATCCCCGTCGCCCTCGACGGCGAGAGGCTCCAACTCGCCGAGCTGGTGCACCGGCTCAACACGCTCGCCGCACGGCACGGAGTGGGCCGCGTCGACATCGTCGAGAACCGCATCGTCGGCTTCAAGACCCGCGGCATCTATGAAGCGCCGGCCGCGACCGTACTGATGACCGCACACGAGGAACTCGAAGCGATCGTCCTCGACCGCGAGACACTCCACCACAAGCAGTCCATGGCCCTGCGCTACGCCGAACTCGTCTACTACGGCTACTGGTTCTCCGACCTGCGCCGCGCCCTGGACGCGTTCGTCTCCAGCCTCCAGACCGCCGTGACCGGCGACATCACCCTGGAGCTGTACAAGGGCTCGCACACCGTCGTCGCCCGGCACTCCCCGCACTCCCGTTACAGCGGTTCCCTGGCCACCTACGAAGCCGGCGACACCTTCAACCACCAGGCAGGCGCCGCATTCGCCTACGTATGGTCCCTCCCCCTGACCCGTCCATAACCGGAAGAACACCGAACGGAGTGGAGTCCAGGACATCGCCCGCCCCCCGTGGTGCGGGCCTGCCACCCCGGAGCAGTGCTGCATGCCGACGACGGCCCCACCGGGGAGGCGCTGATCAGCGAACGTAACCGCCTCACTCCACCGATCACCGTGATCGGTTCGGCAGGGGAGGCCGAGTCGTGAGCTTCCTCGAATCTGCGTTTCGTCACGGATCGGAACACGGGGGCCCGGTGAGGAGCCGGTGACGGATCGGGCGGACTTCCGAATGCCGGCAGGGCGCACCGGGCCCAGGACATCAGATCCCCGTCTCTGGGTCGGTCCCGGCATGGAAAGCAATCACTGACGGTCTCGTGACATGCCGTCTCAGAGGCGTTGGGCTCGGCTCCAAGCGTCCTAACGTGGGCGTATGCGCGTATTGGTTACCGGCGGAGCCGGGTTCATCGGGTCGGAGATCGTCCGGACTCTCGCCCATGCCGGACATGAGGCGGTGGTGCTCGACGCTCTGTTGCCCTCGGCGCACGGCGGCAGCGCGGTCCGGCGGTCCGCCGTCGAGGGCCGCGGGCGGATGATCATCGCGGACGTACGTGACCGCGAGGCCGTGGACCGCGCCTTGCTGGGCGTCGATGTGGTCTGCCATCAGGCGGCGATGGTCGGTCTGGGCAAGGATTTCGCCGATGCCCCGCAGTACGTGGGGTGCAACGACCTGGGAACTGCTGTGCTACTGGCCGCGATGGCCGCTGCCGGGGTGCGGAGTCTGGTGCTCGCCGGATCGATGGTGGTCTACGGAGAGGGGCGCTACTCCTGCCCCCGTCATGGCGGGGTCCGGCCGGGCCCGCGGGCGGAGGCCGACCTGGTGGCGGGCCGGTTCGAACCGCGCTGTCCGGACTGCGGTGCCGAGCTGGTCTCCGGGCTGGTCGCGGAGGACGCTCCGGCCGACCCGCGCAACGTGTACGCGGCTACCAAGCTCACCCAGGAGCATCTGGCCGCGGCCTGGGCACGGGCGACGGGGGGCAGCGCGGTGTCACTGCGGTACCACAACGTGTACGGGCCCGGGATGCCGCGCGACACCCCGTACGCCGGTGTCGCCTCCTTCTTCCGTTCGGCCCTGGCCCGGGGCGAGTCGCCCCGCGTTTTCGAGGACGGCCGCCAGCGGCGGGACTTCATCCATGTGCGGGACGTGGCCTGCGCGAACGCTGTGGCGCTGGAGGCGGTCGGGGGAAGGGGGCCGGGCAGCTTCGCCGCGTACAACACCGGGAGCGGAGAGCCTCACACCATCGGTGAGATGGCCGCTGCCCTGGCTGCCGCCCACGGGGGCCCCGCGCCGGTGGTCACCGGTGAATACCGGCTCGGGGACGTACGCCACGTCACGGCGGACTCGCGACGACTGCGCGAGGAACTGGGCTGGAAACCGGAAGTGGGCTTCGCCGAGGGGATGGTGGAGTTCGCGGCCGCGCCGCAGCGGGAAGCGACCGAGGCACTGCCCGCCTGAGGCTCACGCCGGGGGGAGGGTCACCTCGAAGCAGCAACCGCCGGTGACGTTGCGGACCTCCGCCCGGCCTGCGTGTGCCTCGACGATCCCCCTCACGATGGCGAGCCCCAGGCCCGCGCCCGCCGGGGGCGTACGGGCGTGGCTGCCGCGCCAGCCGGTGTCGAAGACCCTGGGCAGATCCTCCTCCGGGATCCCACCGCAGCCGTCGGTGACCGACAGGACCACACCCTTCTCCGACCGGTGCGCGGCCACCGCCACGGTGCCGTCGGCAGGGGTGCGACGGATCGCGTTGATCAGGAGATTGCCCAGGACCCGGCTCATCTCCTTGGCGTCCACCTCGACGGGAACGGCCTGGACCCGGTCGCCGACGAGCCGCACACCGTGTTCGCGGGCCAGCGGGTCCGCCCCGGCGAGCGCGTCGCCCACCAAGTCGTACACGGAGATCCGGGTGGGGGTCAGGGCGAGTGAACCTGCGTGGATACGGGAGAGTTCGAAGAGGTCGCCGACCATGTCGTTCATCCGCTCGACCTCTGTGCGTATCTGTCCCAGATAGCGCTGCGAGTCGACGGCCATGCCGTCCTCCAGCGCCTCGGACATGGCGCGCAGACCGGCGAGCGGGGTGCGCAGATCGTGCGAGATCCAGGCGACCAGCTCGCGCCGCGAGGTCTCCAGGGCGCGCTCCCGCTCCCGTGATCTGTCGAGCTTGGCACTGGTGGAGGCCAGTTCACGGGTGAGAGCGGCGAGTTCGGCGGTGGCCGGGGCCTCGGGGGCCGCGAAGGTGCCGCCGTCCCCGAAGGAACGAGCGGCGAGGGTCAGGTCGCGGCTTCTCGCCGCCACCCAGCGGCCGAGCAGTGTCGCGGTAGCGAGCGAGACGACGGCTGCCATGGCGACGACGGTCGTGACCACCGTCAGGTCGTGCGGCGACAGGAACATCGCCCAGGCGACGGCCAACGTGCCGACGAGCATCGCGGTCACGGCGACGGCAACCACCACGGTCAGCGAGACGATGAGTGAACGATGCCGGGAGAACCGCAGCACGAGGGCGCCGAGCAGGCCGGCCGCGGCAGCGCCGAGGAAGGCGAGGAGCCCGATGAGGAGGATATCGGTCACGAGGGCGTCCAGGAGCGGGAATCGATGGTGGTGGCGCCGGAGGCCGGGCCCGGGGGAAGGTCCAGGCGGTAGCCGATGCCCCAGACCGTGCGGATCAGGCCGGGGCGGGCCGGGTCGGCTTCCACCTTCCCGCGCAGACGGCGGACATGGACGGTCACCGTCGAGAGGTCACCGAAGTCCCAGCCCCAGACCTCGCGCATCAACTCCTCCCGGGTGAACGCCCGTCCAGGATTGCGCAGGAGAAAGGCGAGCAGGTCGAACTCCCTCAGGGTGAGGGCCAGTACACGGCCCTCCCAGGTCGCACGTCTGGCCGCGGGGTCGAGGACGAGGCCCGCGCCTTCGAGCATCGCCGAGCGGCGGGACGGTGTTGCGTCCCTCTCGGCGCGGCGCAGCACGGAGCCGACGGGGACGGTGTTGCGTCCCTCTCGGCGCGGCGCAGCACGGAGCCGACGGGGACGGTGTTGCGTCCCTCTCGGCGCGGCGCAGCACGGAGCCGACGCGCAGGACGAGCTCGCGGGGGCTGAACGGCTTGGTGACGTAGTCGTCCGCCCCTGTCTCCAGACCGAGGATGCGATCGTCCTCATCGCCGCGCGCCGTCAGCATGATGACCGGCACCGGCGCGTGCGCCCGCATGCGACGGCACACCTCAAGTCCGTCCATACCGGGCAGCATCAGGTCCAGTACGGCCAGGTCGGGGCGCCGGAGTGCGTACTGTTCGAGCGCGGCCGGGCCGTCCGCTGCTCGGGCCACGTCGTATCCGGCTCCGGTCAGGTATTGGGTGACGACTTCCGCGACGGTGGGGTCGTCGTCCACGACGAGTACGTGACCGCGGGCGGGGTCACCGTGCGCCGCACGGGCAGGCCGTTCGGGCCGATCCGGAGGCACCCCGTCGGCAGGACAGGGGGGCGGAGCGTCCGGGGTCGTCTGCATGTCACCCACCTTGGCACCCATGGCGGCGCACCGCCGACACTCCCGCGCCACCACCTGACGGCGTCCATATTTCGTAAGAATCCGGAACCCGAAATGTCGGTTTTCGCTCCGTAGGGTGAGCCACGTGATCTCTTCCTCCGATACTTCCGACCTCCGTGCCGACATCGTCCTGCCCTGTCTGGACGAAGTCGCCGCACTGCCCGGGGTGCTGGCCTCGGTCCCTCATGGCTGGCGTGCGATTGTCGTGGACAACGGCTCCACCGACGGCTCGGCGGAACTGGCCCGCTCCCTCGGTGCGACCGTGGTGCATGAACCGCGGCGCGGTTTCGGCTCGGCCTGCCATGCGGGGCTTCTCGCCTCCGACGCGGAGTTCGTCTGCTTCTGCGACTGTGACGGCTCCCTGGACCCCGGGCTGCTGGCCGGCTTCGTCCGCCGGATCGCCGACGGTGAGAGCGACTTGCTGCTCGGTCGTCGTCGTCCCGAAGGGCGTGGCGCCTGGCCGCTGCACGCGCGGGCGGGGAACGCGGCGCTGGCCCGGATGCTGCGCCGCCGCACGGGACTGCGACTGCGTGACCTCGGGCCGATGCGAGCCGCGCGCCGCGCCGATCTGCTCGCGCTCGATCTCACCGACCGGCGCAGTGGTTACCCGCTGCAGATGGTGGTGCGCGCGGCCGACGCGGGCCTGCGGGTCACCGAGACGGATGTCCCCTACCTCGCGCGGACCGGGAAGTCGAAGGTCACCGGCACATGGCTGGGCACCTGGCACGCGGTGCGCGACATGCGGGCCGTGCTGAGCGGGCCGCCGGTCCGGGCGGGGGCCTCGCGATGAAGCCGCCCGAGCACGGCGCTGCCCGACCGGTCTCAACCGGGGCGACGACCGTGTTGGTCATCGCCAAGGAGCCGCTTCCCGGCCGGGTGAAGACCCGGCTCACGCCGTCCTTCTCACCCGGCGAGGCGGCCCAGCTGGCCGAGGCGGCGCTCGGCGACACCTTGCGTACCGTTCGCGCGCTGCCCGCCGCGCGGCGCGTGGTCGTCCTGGACGGGGCGCCCGGACCGTGGCTGCCGCCCGGCATCGAGGTGATGGAGCAGGGCACAGGGGGTCTCGACGAACGACTCGCCGCCGCGTTCGGCGCCTTCTCGGGGCCGACGCTCCTGATCGGAATGGACACCCCCCAGATCACTGTGGCCGATCTGGCCCCTGCCCTCTCACCCGTTGCGTGGGACGGCTGCGACGCCTGGTTCGGCCCCGCGGAGGACGGCGGATTCTGGGCGCTGGGCCTGGCCGAACCAGATCCCGAACTCCTGCGCGGTGTGCCGATGTCCGTGCCCGAGACCGGCGCCGTACAGCGGCGTCGGCTGATCGATGCCGGACTGACGGTTCGCGAGCTTCCCCTGCTGCGGGACGTGGACACGGCGGCCGACGCCGCGCACGTCGCCGCTGTCGCGCCGCACGGGCTGTTCGCCGCCGCTCTGGCCCGGCTGACTCGGGCGGCGATCCGATGAGCCGCACGATGTCGGAACCCGGTCTGACCGGCCCGTCGCTCAGGGACGCCCTCTCGTGGACCACCGACCCGTATGCCAACGCCTTGCGCAAGGAGCGCGGTCCGCTCTTCCTCCGCCGTACGGACGGCTGGCTTCTACCGCTGGACATCGAGCGCTGGTGCGCCGACGCGGACGCCACGGACCTGTCGGCACTGCGCCGCTGCGAGGGCCCCGTCCTGGACATCGGCTGCGGCCCGGGGCGGCTGGTCGCCGCGCTGACGGCCCACGGCCACCGCGCACTCGGCATCGACGTCAGCGAGGCGGCGGTCGCCCGCACGCTGCGGCTCGGCGGTTCCGCGCTGCGCCGCTCCGTCTTCGAACCGCTCCCGGGCGAAGGACGGTGGGGCACCGCCCTGCTCATCGACGGCAACATCGGCATCGGGGGCGACCCGCGGCATCTCCTCCACCGCACAGCCGCCCTGGTCGCCCCCGGCGGGCTGCTCATCGCCGAGACAGCGCCCCAGGACATCGACGAGCGGTCAGAAGTGCGGCTGGACGATGGAAGGACCGCCCGCTCCGGGACGGCAGCGCCGCAGTTCTCGTGGGCGCGGCTCGGCGCTCCCGCACTGCTGCGATACGCGCAGCCTCTCGGCTGGCATCCGGTGGATCAGTGGGAGTCGGACGGCCGCCCGTTCGTCTCCCTGCGACGCAGCCGGGCCGTCCTGACGACCAGCCAGAGCCCCGAGACCGTGAACAGTGCGGCAGTCACCAGCAGCCAGTTCCCGAGGAACACATCAGGTGACAGTCCGCTCGCCGGATCGTAGTGGTCTGCCTGCCGAGTAATCAGCGGAAACCACACGAGCAGCAGCAGTCCGGAGAGGAATGCCGGCACCCGGACAAAGTTGACCAGCCCGGAACGGCGGCCGGCCGACCGGCAGAGCAGTCGGTCCACCGACGCGTACACCGGAACCAGCACCAGGTCGTGCACGAGGGCCGCTCCGACGAACCACACGATGACACCGAAGGTGTCCCCTGCCAGAAGCCGCACACCCGCATAGCCCGCCAGGGCGAAGGAAGCGGCCATCAGGAGGAGGTGCAACGGGCCCTCCCCGTACCAACGCCGAACGACGGTGCGCGGGTCCACTCTGCTCACCACTCTCCGAAGGTCAGCCGGGACACCCATTTGGTGTTGAGTACTCCGGGGGCGGCCGGGACGATGATGCGTGCCGGGTATCCGTGGTCGGGCGACAGGTCCTCGCCGTTGACCTGCACCGCCAGCAGGGAACGCGGATCGCGCACCTGGTTGTCGCGCAGCGCCGCCCGGCGGAACGGCCCTCCGCGCTGAACCGACTCCACCAGCACCCCGGGCGGATGGTCCGGGTATCCGGCGAGCGCCGCGAGATCGCTCAGCCGTACACCGCGCCACCACTGGTCCGAGGTCGACCAGCCCTCGACACACGCGATCGGCAGCGCCGCGCTGTACTGGTCCATGGCCAGCAGTTGTTCCCGGGTGAACCGCAGGTCTCCGCCAGGCCCGCTGACCGTGAGCCACCAGCCCTCCCCGGTCTCGGCCGTGGTCACGCCGACCGAGGCGGCGGTCTTGTTGATCTGGAAGCCGTTGGGGCCGGAGCCGGGCTCGGCACCGCCGTGCGGGGTGAGCACCGCGAGACGCCGCAACGGCCCGTCGAAGCTCCGGCCGGCCGAAGTGATCAGCAGGACCAGTGAACCGGCGCCCACCATGGCCAGCGCCCCGCGGCGGGACAGCGTGGGCGCGGCCGGCGCGGGGGGCTCCAGAAGGTCGCCCCGGACCGTCCCGCTCAGCCCGCCCTGCCTCAGCACCCGTACGGCCTGAGGCGCCCGCAGACCCACATGTGCGAGGAACGCGGCGAAGAATACCCACGCCCCGTAGAAATGCAGCGGGTAGAACGACCCGGGGAACAGATACTCCAGCTGGATGTTGAGCAGCCCGGTGACGAATTCGAACAGCGCCCCGCCCACCAGGAGCAGCAGCGAGAGCCGCTCCAGCGCATGTCCGAAGGACCGGGCGGGCGGCAGCGCGAAGAGCTTCGGCACCACCGACCAGAGTTTCGCCAGCAGAACGGGGACGAGCACGATGCCGAGGGTGACGTGGATGCCTTGAGTCATCCGGTACAACCAGTGCGGCCCGGTCGGCCAGGCGAAGAGATAGAAGCCCAACAGCCCTTTGTCCGGCGTCTTGTCATTGACCGGGTTCAGGTCCGGGTTGTAGGCGGCGTACGACAAAAGGCCCGTCACGAAGAGCAGGGTGATCCCGACGAGCAGGACGAGGCCGAGCACGGCGGTGAACCGCACGCCACGCACCGGGCTTCGCCAGAACCCCGGTGCCGATGGCAGGCGTTCAGGAATCGTCGTGGCACGTACGGAGAAGAGACGGGAGAAGGAAGTGGCAAGGGTCGGACTTTTCCGATGGCTGTCGCCCATGCCCCGACGCTATGCCCGGGGTAGCGGAGTGGGACGGTTGCGACTCCTGACGAAACGGTGACGTCACCCCCCGGGACGCACCAGCCCGGCGCCCCGGCCCTTTCCGCCTTGCACCTTGCAGGTGGTCCGAATCCGACGGTTCGATGACGCGCCCGTCGCAACCCCACCGCGGCGTCCCGTCGTGCGTACGGTGCCTGCGTGAAGACCGAGCAGCGCACCGCACACACCACCGAGCCGATGCCCCCGCACAACTCCGGGCACCGCCGCGACCTGGCGGCCGCCTGCGCGGGCGTCGTACTGGTCACCGCCGCCGCGCTGATCGGCTCGGCCATCGAGCGCGCCGACCACACCCTGTATGTGCACTGGCCACCTCTGTTGGCGACCTGGTTCCCGCACGTCGGCCCCGGCACAGCTGCCGCGCTCGCCGTGGCCGTGGCCGTGATCGCCTACGGCCCCGTGCTCGCCGACCGGCTGCGCTGGCGGACGCTGCTCCTCGGCGTGTACGCCGCGTCCCTCTCCTGGGTCCTCTCGCTCGCGCTGATCGACGGCTGGGAACGCGGGATCGCCGGACGGCTCACCACCAAGAACGAGTATCTGAGGGTCATCGGCCGCTTCGACGACATCGGCGCCGCTCTGCGCGGATTCGACGAGCACATCCTGATCGGGCCGCCGGGCAACTGGCCCGCGCACGTCGCCGGACACCCGCCGGGCGCCACCCTCACCTTCGTGCTGCTGGACCGCATCGGGCTCGGCGGCGGTGCCTGGGCCGGAATCTGGTGCATCGTGATCGGAGCCAGTGCTGCGGTAGCGGCGCTGATCGCCGTCCGCACCCTGGCCGACGAGCACACCGCCCGCCGCGCCGCACCGTTCCTGGCCCTCGCACCGGTCGCGGTCTGGGCCGGCACCTCGGCCGATGGCTACTTCACCGCCGTCGCCGCCTGGTCCATCGCCCTGCTGGCCCTGGCCGCGACCCGCAAGGTCCGCAGCCCCGCGACCGCCGCGCTGTGCGCCGGTCTCCTGTTCGGTCTGGTCTGCTACCTGAGCTACGGCCTGACACTCATCGCCGTGCCGCTTCTGGCCGTCCTCGTACTCACCCGCACCGTCCGGCCGATCCCCGTCTTCGCCCTGGGGGCCCTGGTGGCGCCGGTCGTCTTCAGCCTGGCGGGCTTCAACTGGTGGGAGGCGTACCACCTGCTCGTCGAACGCTACTACCAGGGGGCGGGAGGGCTCCGGCCGTACTCCTACTGGGTCTGGGCCAACCTCGCCTGCACCGCGATCGCCGTCGGACCGGCCGCCCTCGCCGGTCTGCGCCGGGTCGCCGCAGGTGCCCCGGCGGCCGTACGAACCCTGCGAACCGGAACAGCGAATTCACCACAGAAACTGATCCTGTTCGTATCGGCAGCGCTCCTCGCGCTGCTGATCGCCGACCTGTCCGGGATGAGCAAGGCGGAGACAGAACGGATCTGGCAGCCCTTCGTCCTCTGGCTGCTCCCCGCCGCCGCGCTCCTGCCCGCACCGCACCGGCGTGGCTGGCTGGCCGCCCAGGCAGCTGTCGCCCTTGCGGTCAACCACCTCCTCTGGACCGGATGGTAGGAGCGGTGCCGGCCCGTATCCGGCCGTGGAGCGGGGCGGTCACCGGTCCGTGGACGTGGCGGAATCTCGCAGCGGGTCCGGGCGGGGCGGGAGGTGCTCCGAGCGGGGTGGATCGGGGTGCGCGAGCAGGCTGCGAGCGGCGGCCAGAGCGTTCGGCTCGTCGCGAGTGCCGGTCAGGACACAGAGCGTGTAGACGACACCCTCGATTCCGGGGTTGATCGAGGATCCCCGGCGGGGTGCGTCGAGACTCCGAAGCTTGTCGTAGCGGTGGACCAGCTCACGCACGACTTTGGGGTCGGCCTTCAGTGCCATGGGCCCTCCTCGGGTCCGGTTGCGTCCGGGCGTCTCTCCGATGGTGCGGTGTCCGCTCGGACCTTGCCACCGTAGACGGACATCGTTCAGGGAAAAGCGGTGCGCCGACCGGGTGACCGGTTGCGCTCCCGCTCGGTCGCCCCGGAACTCCGACTTCTCCGCGAAAGGCGGAGAGGGGATTGCGTCGGGGTTGAGGAACATGCGAGGGGTGAACATTCTTACCAGGGCACATGATTGCTAAGACATGCCCAGGACCGCTCCCGTTCGGTACATATCCTTCCTTTTCGTTCCCGTTTTCGCGATGTGAATTAAATTCCATGAGTGGAATTCTTTATTTTCTTCTCATTTCACTTCCAGTAAACCCCTTCCTTTCCCTCGCTTTCGCGAATACCTTTCCTTTCACAATTCCGTGCAGCAGTGGCGGGAATTCCCCTGCCTCCAGGCAATGCGTAGACGGCAGCGTTCTGAACCATCCGTCTCACTGTTCGGGTTCACCGGGCTGCACGAATTCGCGAAAGAGGTGGGAAGTGCTGGAATCCAGAGGAAAAGCATGGTCCCCCAGAGCGGTCGTGTTCGACTGCGATGGAACCCTGATGGACAGTGAGAAGCACTGGGTGGACGCCCGCAAGCAGGTCCTCGATGAATACGGAGTTGTCCCGGACAGGAAGTTCTGGGAACTCTCGCAGGGAATCCACTACACCGAGTGCGGGAGGCTCATGGCGCGGGTGGCCGGGCGGAAGGAATTGGCGTCGCAGATGACGGATCAACTGCTGGGCGCGTTCCGGATGCTGGCTTCCGCCGAGCCGGTGACATGCCTCGGCGCGTCCGCGGTGGTGGAGGCCGCGGCCGGAAAGCTGCCGCTCGCGGTGGCCAGCAACTGCCCCGGGGACGTGGTGGAGGCCTGCCTGGGTTCGGCAGGGCTCCTCGGGCACTTCCGCCACGTTGTGGTGCCGGTCGGCCGGATGCGGCCCAAGCCCCATCCCGACGTGTACACCCGCGCGGCGGACCTGCTGGGTGTGGAACCCGCCCACTGCCTGGCCATCGAGGACTCGCTGTGCGGGATCCAGTCCGCCGTGCACGCGGGGATGCCTGTCATCGGTGTCGGCGCGGGTTCTTCCCCTGAGTGCGCCGCGCTCGCCGACGCCTGGGTCGAGTCCCTGGAGGACGAGGTACTGGCCGCCTGGATCGCAAGCTGGGGCGACCGGGACCCGACGACCACGGGCTGAGGGCACCGTACTCCCGCACCGGAAGGCTCACCCCGGTGCGGGAGTTCGCGATCCCCCGAGGTCATCGGCGCGGGTGACCTCGGCGGGGTCGGGAAGAGCGGCGGCCGGGCCCGGTTCGTGAACACGCGCGAGCGCGATGAGGACGAGGGCGATCGCGACCGCGCCGGGATCGGGCTGCCCGGTGCCGTGGGCGCCGGTGTAGCTGGCCCTGCCTCGGCGGGCGGGAAGTGCCGCGCTGGCGAGGGCGCCGTCGATGGCTGCCCGCGCCGCAGCGGTCACCGGCTGGCGGTGGCTGCCCGGTGACGCGGCCGTGAGGGATACGGCCGCGGGGGCGAGCGCGTCGAGCAGAGTACGGTCACCGGGCGCCGCACCGCCGATGGCGCTGATACGGGTGAGCGCCTGCTGGAGGGCGGCGGCGAGATGGGCGATGTCCGGCGGGGTGTGGTCGGCAGCAGGCTCCAGAGCGGTGAACAGGAGGCCGAACAGGGGACCGCTGGAGCCGCCGACACGGTCACGGAACGTTTCGGCGAGCGCGGCTGTGCCGGCGAGCCGGTTCTCGCGGGCACACCGCACGGCGGCAGTGACGCCACCGCAGAAGTTGTCGCCGAAATCGCCGTCCCCCGCCGCCTGGTCGAGGGCGGTGAGGTCTGCGTGCGCCGCCAGACATATCCGGTGCAGTTCGTCCAGGAAGGCGCCTCCGGCTCGTGACCCGACAGCGGGCGAGGCGTGAAGGGGAGCTCGGCTGAACCCGTCCGGGGGTTCGAGGAGCACGCCGCCGGGGTTCGCCGGGCCGGGGAGGCACAGCGGTGTGTCCGCGGGTGCCGTCCACAGTTCCAGCCATCCCGGGGCCACACGGGTGAGGGTGATACTGAACCCCGCCATGTCCAGAGCGGTGGCGTAGACGCCCGTGGCCAGGGAGCGTACCGGGACCCCGCGTGCGGTCAGATTCTGGTGGACGAGCGCACTGATCGCCCTCAGTTCCAGCTCCCCCGTCCCTCCCAGCCCCGATATCACGGCGATGACCCCGTCCCCGGCCAGCGGGAGATCGGCCAGCAGCTCGTCGAGCATGCAGCCGACGGTGTCTTCGACCGGACGGGAGGCAGTGACGGTGCGGGCAGCCCGTTCGCCATGGATCCCGACGCCGTAGTCCAGAGCGCCCGGCGGCAGAGCGAACGCGGGCGACCTGAGCGCCGGGGACGTGTGGGCGCGTGCGCAGACGGCGAGGCTCCGCGTGGCGGCCACCACCTGGGTACCCAGCCCGGTCAGATCCCCCAGGCCGGCGCCCCGGTCGGCCATCGCCCCCAGCATCTTCTCCACCACGAGCACGCCCCCCGTCCCGCGCCGTCCCGCCGCCGTGCACGCGGTGGCGAGATCGTCGTCGACCACCACCTCGTCCACCCTGATCCCGGCGGCGCGGACCCGCTCCGCCGCGAGAGCGAAGTTGATCCGGTCCCCGGTGTAGTTCTTCACGATCAGCAGGACAGCGCCACGCGAGCCGACCGCGGCGGCGGCCAGGGCTCCCGCTTCCACCTGGGCGCCTGTCGGAGAGGTGAACACCGGGCCCGGCACCACGGCGTCCACGCCACCGCGCCCCAGCAGTCCGCCGTCGAGTGGCTCGTGTCCGGCGCCGCCCCCGGCCACCAGCGCCACCTTCCGTCCTGGCGCCGGCCGGGTCGCCAGCATGTACAGCGGGTCCGGACACACCCCTATGCCTGGATGGGACAGCGCCAGCCCCTGGCATCCCGCCAGGACCGCCTCGCGATCAGGAAGGAAGAAGCTCATCTGGACCTCCAGGGCGAGCGCCTCACAGGAACGGTCCCCACGGGCCACTTCCCGACGACCAGTTGGCGGGCCCGCAGAACCAGCGGCCCGGGGGGACATCGCGGAACCCCATTGTCGCCTCCGGCGGGCCGGCCGCAACGCGAACGGGTCTCACCGAGAACACCGCTCGTCGCCCACCGTCCGCGTCTGACCGTCTGCCCCCGTGAGTCGCCCACGTGCGCCACCGGCTTCAACAAATAAATGAATGTCAAATTCTGCAATTCACTACATGCTGTGTTGGCTGTGTCCGCAGGCAGCCACGGACACGGCACCAGGCGGTGCGTCGGGGGCCGGGGGCGGGTGGCCGTCCACGACAGAAGCCCTCGGGCCCCGCGCATGCGTATCCGCGAACTGAACGGCGACGCCGGAGGCTTCGGCTGGCCCGTGGTCAACCGGCTCCCCCGCATCACTGCGGCGGCAGGACCGTCAGCGCCGACCTCGCCCGGCAACACTGCGGCCCTGGAACACTCCGGTAGGGCCATCGTGGTTCGCTACACCGCGGCTCGCCCCTGGAAAGTAGCGACCTGGTCAGTAAGCGGCCAGAAGGATGGCGACGTAGTGTGCGGTGAACGCTGCCACGGTGAGCGCGTGGAACACCTCGTGGAAGCCGAACCAGCGAGGTGAGGGATCGGGGCGCTGGAGTGCGTAGACGACCGCGCCCGCGCTGTAGAGGAGACCGCCGACCACGATCAGGGTGAGTACTGCCGCTCCTCCGGTGTGCAGGAAGTCTGCCAGGTACCACACCGGCGCCCACCCCAGAGCCAGGTAACACGGGGTGTACAGCCAGCGTGGCGCTCCGACCCACAGCGCCCGGAAGGCAATACCGGCCGACGCGCCGGCCCACACGGTCCACAGCAGCACGGACCTATCGCTCGGCGGCAGAAGCAGCACGGCCAGGGGGGTGCAGGTACCTGCGATGATCAGGAAGATGTTGGCATGGTCGAGACGTCGCAGAAGAGCCTCCCCTAGCGGCCCCCAGGTACCGCGGTGGTAGATGGCACTCGTCGCGAACAGCAGCCAGGCAGTGACCGCGTACACGGCGCAGGCCCAGACCGCCTGCGGCGTGCGAGCCAGCCAGATGAGCGCGATGCCCGCGGTCAATGAGGCGGGGACCATCCCCGCATGCAGCCAGCCACGCAGCCTCGGCTTGACCGGCTCCACCAGGTCGGCAGCCTGCTCCACCAGAGCAGCGCCCAGATGACCACTCTCCGCTCCACCGTCACCCTGCGCTTCGCGGGGCAGTGCGACTTCGCCGCGCTCTCCACGCCCTGAGCCGACGTGGACACTTCCGGCCTCAGCTGCATCGCGGGACATAGCTTCCCGACCTCCACCGGACTCATGGGCGTCACTGGCAATCATGCGCTCATGCTAGGAAAGTCCGTGCGAGACCCTTCCAGAGGTCCGGGCGAAAGGGCTTGTCGCCGATGCGGGACCGTCGCCGCCATGCGAGCCGCCGCGACCCCGAGGTCGGTTGGGCCTTCCGGAGCAGAGTAGACCGGCTGGCCGTGGGGAACGATCAGGGCTTCCGAACCGGCATCTCCGCTCGCCTACCCGCAAGGATCGCCAATGCTTCCTGAGGTTCGTCCCCACCTGTCCACCCCTCTGACCGATCAGTTGGAACATCAGCTGGGCCCCGCTTCGGAAACCGGTCAGCTCGATGTGGAGCGCGTCGCAGGCATCGCAGTCGTCGCAGCTGCCCACTCCGGTGGTTACGCGGCAATCGGCCATCTCCTCGGACTGCTGGCCGCGCTGCCGGTTCCCACCGGGGCAGGAGAACGCTTCTGGTCGGACCTGTGGAGGTCTTCAGGCACCGCCTACCTGCTGCCCGGCACTATCAGGGCCGGCGTACTCGAATCACTGACAGGCGAGGGAACCACCCTGGCCCGGCAGATTCTGTCGGCCGTCGACGAGATGACCCCGCCCCAACGCCTCGCAGCTGGAGAGGTGATCGGTCAAGCCCTCATCGAGTCCGACCACCTTCCCGACCTCAAGACACAGGTCATCGGTGAACTGTG
This sequence comes from Streptomyces sp. NBC_01237, assembly GCF_035917275.1. Lineage (NCBI taxonomy): Bacteria > Bacillati > Actinomycetota > Actinomycetes > Kitasatosporales > Streptomycetaceae > Streptomyces > Streptomyces sp. NBC_01237. The sequence continues at coordinate 1,263,134 of NZ_CP108509.1, forward strand.
GCTCCGCGATCTCGAACTCACCGCGTGGCACGTCCTGCACGCCGACCGCAGGTCGGACGGTGCTGCTGGACGGAAAGCCTTCCTCGAAGCTTGGTCGAACGTCTAAACGCAGGCCCTCGCCCACTGGGACCGCCAATGACGCGCCCTCGGCGGAGGGCCGCCAGCTCATCTCGGATACGTCCAGCCGAATCGTGAGTGAGGCGCTACAGCCTTGCGGCACACCGCGAGGCCGTCTCCCTCGAAGCGCTTTGCCCGCCCCCGAGCGGTCGCCGCGCTCCTGCACACAGCGAGGGAGGAAACGGCGGACGGCGATCAACAGGTCGGCCGGAACAGCGACGGCCAGCTGCTCAGAGATGCCCTCCGCATGTCGGAACAGCACAGGCCCTTCCGCCGCCGACCCCCTTCCCCAGGCACCCGAAGCTGTCTCCATCCCATGGAAAGCGAAGGTATCCCTGACGTAGCGTCACGCTTGTCCATCGGCTGTCCACCGAACCATTTGGCTGCTCGATCACCCGAAGGGCTCAGCCATACCGGATCTGCAGGTCAAAGCCTTGCCGTAGCGCGCAGGCGACAGCGAGACGACCCTGCGACCTTCGCAGTGAAGTGCAGAGGCCATAAGTGACCGATCTACCGTAGCTTCGAGGTCAGCAGAAGGGAAAACCCCAGGTCATGGAGCTGACCTGGGGTTTTTCTGAGCCGCCTTCGGGATTCGAACCCGGGACCAACGCATTACGAGACTGAAAGCGTTCATGTCATGCGGTGCCGCGCGATGCCACCACATGACGTTTTCCCTGATCAGAGCATGTGTGCTGGTCTTTCCCGTGGTGCCTCGTACTGCCCCGTCACGGGAACGACCTTGGCGAGGGCCTCGGCCAGCGAGGAACCTCGCCCTTCTGCTTCTGCCCGACGCACCATCCTCGGGCAGAGCTCGCGCACCATGGCGCCGCACGACCCCGAAGGCGTGACGATGGCGTCGTAGTCGGCGAAGACGTCGGCAAACCGGTGAGCGAGCAGTCCGGCCTTGCGCCGGTAGCCGGTGTTGTAGTGCGGCTGACCGCAACAGGTCTGTCCGAGCGGGAAGTCGACGTCGACGCCGAGCCGGTTCAGCAGTCGCACCACACGGCGCGGCCTGTGCCCGGGGTGGAGCGTGTCGTTGACACAGGTGAGGAAGAGAACGACACGCATCGCGGCCCTTCGGTTCGGGTGGCAGGGCTCCGGATGGGCGCGGTGTCAGGTTCCGCGCCCATCCGGAGGTTCGGGCGTCCGGTCTCAGCCGGAGATCCGCCGGGCAGCGGCATCCCAGGCCGCTCGGTCGCCGGACGGTTCGTAGCGGTGCAGCGGCTGGCTGTCCGCCACCTGCTGCCGCATCTGGGGGACGTCGCCGACCAGGCCGAGTGCGCGGGCCTGGACGAGTACGTTGCCCAGGGCGGCGGCTTCCACCGGGCCTGCGACGACGGGCAGTCCGGACGCGTCGGCGGTGAGTTGGCACAGCAGCCTGTTGCGGGCGGCGCCGCCCACCATGTGGATGATGTCGACGTGGCGGCCGGAGAGCTCCTGTGCCTGCTCGATCGCGCGCCGGTGGGCCAGCGCGAGGGAATCGAGGATGCACCGCGTGATCTGCCCGCGCGTGACCGGCTCGGGCTGTCCTGTGGCCGAACACGCTTGTGCGATGCGTCGCGGCATCAGGCCCGGTGCGAGAAAGGCCGTGTCGGAAGCGTCGATCACCGACCGCAGCCCCTTTACCGAGGCGGCCTCCCGCAGCAGTCCCACCACATCGTCATCACCCCAGTCGCGCATGCATTCCTGGAGCAGCCACAAGCCCATGACGTTGCGCAGGTATCGCACGGTGCCGTCGATACCGGCTTCGTTGGTGAAGTTGGCCAGCCGGCTGGCTTCGGTCAGCACGGGTGACGACAGCTCCAGGCCCACGAGTGACCAGGTGCCGGTGCAGATGTAGGCGAAGTGGTCCTTGCGGCCGGCGGGCACCGCGGCGACAGCGGAGGCGGTGTCGTGGGACGCGACCGTGGTGACCGGTACCTGCCGCTGCAAGTCCAGTTGCTGGAGCACGTCCGGCAGCAGGGTGCCGGCCTTGTCGCCGGGGGCGCGCAGTGGGGCGAACAGGCTCAGGTCGATGCCGAGAGGGCGGGCGATGTCCTCGGCCCAGGTTCCGGTGCTCGCGTCGAGAAGCTGGGTGGTCGAGGCATTGGTGACTTCTGTGCCCTGCTCGCCGGTCAGCCAGTAGGTGATCAAGTCAGGGATCAACAGCAGTCCTGAGGCGATCGACGCCTGTGCTGTGCGCTGGGCGGCGACGAGCTGGTAGAGGGTGTTGAACGGGGCGTGCTGGATACCGGTGCGGGCGTACAACTGCTCGGCGGGGACGGTCTGCCAGACCTGCTCCGGGACGTTGTCCGTGCGCGTGTCGCGGTAGTGGACGGGAGCGGAGAGCAGGTGGCCGTCGGCGTCGAGGAGTCCGTAGTCCACGGCCCAGCTGTCGATGCCCACGCTGTCGACTTCCCCGGCTGCTTTCAGTCCGTCGAGGACCCCCGTGTAGAGGGCGTGGATGTCCCAGCGCAAGCCTTCGGGCAGACGGACAGGGCGGTTCGCGAACCGGTGGATCTCGGTGAGGTCGACTCGGCCGGCGGTGACGCGACCGGTGATGACGCGGCCGCTGCTGGCGCCGAGGTCGACGGCGGCGAGGACCGCGCTGTCGGGTGTGCTCATCGAAGGAAGGCCGGGGCGACACCCGCGTCGACGGGGATGTGCAGACCGGTGGTGTGGGTGAGGTCGCCCGCGGTGAGGGCGAAGACCGCGTTCGCCACGTGCTCGGGCAGGACTTCCCGCTTAAGCAGGGTCCGCCGGGCGTAGAACTCGCCGAGCTTGTCCTCCTCGATGCCGTAGGTGGCTGCCCGCTGGGCGCCCCACCCACCGGCGAATATCCCCGAACCACGGACGACGCCGTCGGGGTTGACTCCGTTGACGCGGATGCCGTGCTGGCCCAGCTCGGCCGCGAGAAGGCGCACCTGGTGGGCCTGGTCTGCCTTGGTGGCGGAGTAGGCGATGTTGTTCGGGCCGGCGAAGACGGCGTTCTTCGAGACGATGTAGACGATGTCGCCGCCGAGGCCCTGCTCGATCATGAGCCGGGCTGCTTCGCGGGAGACGAGAAAGGAGCCGCGGGCCATGATGTCGTGCTGCAGGTCCCAGTCCTTCGCAGTGGTCTCCAGCAAGGGCTTGGAGATGGAGATGCCGGCGTTGTTGACGACCAGGTCGACGCCTCCGAACGCGAGGACGGCCTCGCGAAACGCGGCGGCGATCTCTTCCTCGTCCGTGACGTTCATGGTGACGGCAACCGCCCGGTCCGGTCCGCCGAGTTCGTCCGCGACCGCTTCGGCGCTGTCCGCGTCGAGGTCCGCGACGATGACACAGGCGCCTTCGGCGGCGAGCCGGTGCGCGATCGCCTTCCCGATGCCGCTTCCGGCTCCGGTCACCAGGGCGACCCGGGTGGCGAGGGGCTTGGGCTCGGGCATGCGCCGCAGTTTGGCCTCCTCCAGTTCCCAGTACTCGATGCGGAACTTCTCGGACTCCTCGATCGGGGTGTAGGTGGAGACGGCCTCGGCGCCGCGCATCACGTTGATCGCGTTGACATAGAACTCTCCGGCGACCCGGCTGGTCTGCTTGTCCTTGCCGAAGGAGAACATCCCCACCCCGGGCACGAGGACGATCACCGGGTCGGCTCCGCGCATCGCGGGCGAGTCGGCGGTCGCGTGCCGCTGGTAGTAGGCCGCGTACTGCTCGCGGTAGGCCGCGTGGAGCTCCTTGAGCCGTCGTACGGTCGTCTCCAGCGGTGCGGTGGGCAGCAGGTCCAGGACCAGAGGGGCGACCTTGGTGCGCAGGAAATGGTCGGGACACGAGGTACCGAGAGCGGCGAGTCGGGGGTGCTCGGCGCGTGACACGAAGTCGAGGACGACCTCTGTGTCAGTGAAGTGTCCGACCTGAGGACGGTCCTGTGAGGCAAGGGCTCGGATGTGAGGGGCCAGGGCAGCAGCCCGCTCGTGGCGTTCCCTGACGGGGAGCGCCTGGTAGCCCTCGATCACCGGCCCGAAGGGCTCGGGTCGGCCACGGTCGGCGAGGAAGGCTTCGGCGGTGCGGATGATGCGCAGGGAGTTGTTCTCGCACTCTTCGGACGTGTCGCCCCAGGCGGTGATGCCATGGCCGCCGAGAACGCAGCCGATCGCCTGCGGGTTTGCCGCCTTGACTGCGGCGATGTCCATCCCGAGCTGGAAGCCCGGGCGGCGCCACGGCACCCAGACCACGCTGTCGCCGAAGCACTCGGCTGTCAGCTTCTCCCCGCCGGCAGCGCAGGCGAGTGCGATGCCGGAGTCGGGGTGGAGATGGTCGACGTGGGCCGCCTCCACCAGCCCGTGCATGGCGGTGTCGATGGAGGGGGCGGCGCCGGCCTTGCCGAAGGCGCAGTGGTCGAAAGCGGCAACCATCTCGTCCTCACGGTCAACGCCCGGATAGACGTCCTTCAGAGCGCGAAGCCGGTCGAGCCGGAGCACGGCGAGACCGTCTTCGGTCAGAGTTCCCAGGTCGCCGCCTGATCCCTTGACCCACAGCAGGTCGACCTCTGCACCGGTGACGGGATCAGCCCCGGCTCCCTTTGCCGACGTGTTCCCGCCGGCGTAGTTCGTGTTGCGGGCATCGGAGCCGAGGCGGTGCGAACGCTTCAGCAGATCGGAGGCGGGGCGGCGGACGGAAGACATGAGCATCCTTCTGGAACGGGCGGGAGGGCGGGGTGGGGCGGCAGCTGGGGAGTCGCGATGGGCCGAATGAACGCCGGCGCGCGAGGGCGTGGGGTCAGGCGCCCCAGCCGGCCTGCTCGCCACCGACTCGCTCGGTGACGGTCTTCTCGGACCAGCCGGATGCTGCGTACGCGGCGACGGGATCGGCGTTCAGGCCCGCCTCCTCGCGTACCTCACGCAGGAGCGGGCGTACATCGGTGGCGTAGGCGTCCATCAGGACGGCGTTGGCGGCGAGCACGTCTCCGGTCCGCTGAGCGGATGCGAGAGCGTCGTGGTCGACCAGGAGAGCCTTGGCCGTTGCCTCCTGCACGTTCATCACCGAGCGGATGACCGCTGGGACTTTCGCCTCGATGTTGTGGCACTGGTCGAGCATGAACGCGATCCCGGTCTCCGCCGCCAGTCCCCCGCCCCGGATCACCTCGTACATGATCCGGAAGAGCTGGAAGGGGTCGGCGGCCCCGGCCATCAGGTCGTCGTCGGCGTAGAAGCGCGAGTTGAAGTCGAAGCCCCCGAGCCGGCCCTCTCGCAGCAGCAACGCCACGATGAACTCGATGTTCGTGCCCGGCGCGTGGTGCCCGGTGTCGACGACCACTTGCGCTTTCGGGCCCAGCTTGAGGCAGTGGGCGTACGCGGTGCCCCAGTCCGGGACATCGGTGGTGTAGAACGCCGGCTCGAAGAACTTGTACTCCAGCAGGATCCGCTGATTCTCGCCGAGGCGCGCGTACACCGTGGCGAGGGACTCGGCCAGCCGCTCCTGCCGGGCGGAGACGTCGTCCTGACCGGGGTAGTTGGTGCCGTCGGCGAACCAGAGCTTGAGGTCCGGCGAGCCGGTCACGTCCATGATGTCGACGCACGCCAGCAGGTGGTCCACGGCGCGGCGTCGCACGTGCGCATCCGGGTGGCAGACGCTGCCCAGCTTGTAGGCATCGTCCTGGAAGGTGTTGGCGTTGATGGCACCGAGCTTCAGGCCATGGTCTTCGGCGTACGCGGCCAAGGCCGCGTAGTCCTCGACCTCGTCCCAGGGGATGTGCAGCGAGACCTTAGGCGCGACACCGGTGTATGCGTGCACCTTCGCCGCATCCTCCAGCTTCTCCCACGGCGTGCGGGGAACGCCGGGCTGGGCGAACACCTTGAAGCGAGTCCCGGAGTTCCCATAGCCCCAGGAGGGTGTCTCTATGGTCTGGGCCCTGAGCGTGGCCTTCACGGCCTCCCGCACGACAGTCATGGTCAACCTCGGAACCTGGGGCGCCGCGTCGACGCCATTGATGAATCGTTTCATAGAAACGAAAGCACTTGCGGCGAAGCCCGTCAAGAGGATGCGGTTGACGCGTAATGAAAGCATTCAACGCACACGGCTGCGCCGACTAGGATGGCGTTCGCTCAGATCGAAGAGGAACGGATGGCCGGCTGTGGTGGGGATCAAGGAGGTAGCACGCGAAGCAGGAGTATCCGTGGGCACGGTGTCCAACGTCCTGAACCGGCCGGACCAGGTGTCCGAGCAGACGCGTGCACGTGTGCAGGCGGCCATCGAAATCCTCGGGTACGTCCGGAGCGAATCGGCACGTCAACTCCGCGCGGGACGAAGCCGCATGCTGGGCTTGCTCGTGACGGACACCGGCAACCCCTTCTTCGCCGCCCTGGCACGGGGTACGGAAGAGGCGGCGGTCCGGGCCGGGCTCGGGGTGATGGTCTGCAACAGTGCCGAGAGCCAGTCCGCCGAGCAGGCCTACCTGTCGCTCTTCGCCGAGCAGCGGATGCGCGGCGTGCTGCTGGCGCCCGTCGACTCGCACGGGGCACCCTGGCACGCGCTGAGCCGCCAGAACATCCCCTTCGTCGTCGTCGACCGGGCGGTCGGCGAGAACGAGGTGTGCTCGGTGGCCGCCGACGACGTTCTTGGCGGACTGCTGGCAGGCCGGCACCTCCTGAAGGCCGGACACCGCCGCATCGCCTACGTGGGCGGCCCCGAGCAGCTGCGGCAGGTCCGTGACCGGCGGGACGGCCTCCTGCGTGCTGTGCAGGAAGCCGGCATGAGCGCCGACACCGTCGTCGATGTGCCGGTGCACCGGCATGACGTACGAAGCGGCCGGGACGCCGGTCACCGCCTCATCGGCCTCAGCCCGCGGCCGAGCGCTGTCTTCTGCGCGAACGATCTGCTTGCCTTGGGCATCATGCAGACCGTCTTTGACGCAGGAGTGCGGGTGCCGGATGATCTCGCGGTCATCGGGTACGACGACATCGAATTCGCCGAAGCCTGCCTCATCCCGCTGACCTCCGTCCGCCACCCTGCTGGTGAGATCGGCCGTCTGGCCGCCGAGCTCCTCCTGAAGGAAATCGACCCGTCATCGGAGGGCCACCGGCACGAGAGCATCGTGCTCCAGCCGGAGCTCGTAGTACGTCGCTCCACCGTTCCCAGGGCCTGAGCCCCCCTGACCGTGGCTGGTCGGATTAGGGCTCAAGGCCGCGCGGTACCGAGCCACCGCCTTCTGGCTCGGTACCGGCCCGACCGCATGGCGGCTCAGCTGCGGCGGTCTCCCGGCCGGGACGCGTAGGAGGTGGCCTGGGAGCCGTCGACGGACACCTCAAGCCGTCCGATGCTTTCGATCTCCACGACGACGCGGTCCCCGTGGGCGAGCGGGCCGACCCCGGCCGGCGTGCCCGTCGCGATCACGTCGCCCGGGTACAGAGTCATCACCGAGGAGGCGTAGGCGATCAGTTCACGGACTCCGAATATGAGGTCGGCGGTGTTGGTGCGCTGCCGGGTCTCCCCCGCCACGTCGCAGCGCAGATGGAGCCGGCCGGGATCGGGAATGCCGTCGGCGGTGACCACCCACGGCCCGATGGGGGTGAAGGTGTCGAAGGACTTACGGGTGGACCGGTCCTCACCGGACCTGACGGTGATGTCGAGCAGGCAGGTGTAGCCGAAGACGTGGTCCAGCGCGTCCTCGGCGCTCACTCGCGACGCGGTGCGGCCGATGACGACGCCCAGCTCGCCTTCCTGGTCGGTGCGCTGGTCGGAGTAGGGCAGGACGATGGCCTGACCGGGGCCGATCACCGATGAGTTGGCTTTCAGGAAGACGCCCAGGTCGGCGATGGACGTGGGGTAGTCCATCTCGGCCTTGTGATCGAGGTAGTTGACCGGGGCACCGATGATCTTTCCGGGGCGGGGCAGTGGCGCTTCGAGCGTCACCTCCGACAGCGGCGCCCGGCGGCCGCGTGATGGCACCAGTACCGGGCCGGTTCCCTCGGCCAGCGTCTCGATGTAGTGGTGGAGTGCACCGGCCGCGCCGGTGGAGGGAGAACCGGCCTGGTCGGTCACGTCGATGATCGTGTCGCCGTCGACGACACCGAGCCGTCCCTGGTTGAAAAGGGCCAGACGCATCGTGGCCTCCTTGGGGGTGTCAGAGGGGTGGGGTGGTCAGGCGCCGGGGTCGGCGCTCTCGGTGCGGTAGAGGCCCAGGGAGCGCATGACCGGCTCGTCGCTGTAGGAGAACAGGACCGCGTCGCCGGACGTGGAGGTGTTCAGGTGCCGGTAGGAGGCCCAGCCGGGTATGGCGAAGGTGTCGTTCTCGGTCCAGTCGAGGCGCGTGCCGTCGACGATGGTGGCGCCTTCGCCGCGGACGACATTGAAGATGGTCGATGCGGTCTGGCGGCGGCCGGCTCCGTCGAAGCCCGGGCGCAGCCTCTGGACACGGCAGCCGATGGTGGGCATGACGGGCCCGCCGGTCCAGGGGTTGGTGTACTCCAGCACGATGCCGTCGACGTCGCTGCCTGCGGCCGTGTCCGCGATGGCTTCCAGTGCCCGGTCGGTCTCCTGCCAGGTGTAGCGGGTGACAGGAGAGTTGGGTCCCTGCGGAGTGATCCACGCCGGAGTCAGGCGGCCGTGGAGGAACTGACGGGACCCGGCGTCGTCGGGCAGGGTCACGGGCTGGAGGCGTTGAGGATACTTCTCGTAGAACCCTGCCTCCAGGGCGTTGACGAGGGGGTAGTCCAGCGCGTCGAGCCAGATCATCGGCACGTCGCCCTCGTGTGTGTGGTCGTGCCAGTGCCACCCGGGGGTGAGCAGGAGGTCGCCGGGGGCCATGAAGACGCGTTCACCGTTGACGGTGGTCCAGGCGCCGTCGCCCTCCAGGATGAAGCGGAAGGCGTTGGAGGTGTGCCGGTGTGCTTGGGCCGTTTCACCGGGGAGGATGACCTGCAGCCCCGCGTAGAGAGTGTTGACCGTGGCCGGTGGATCGGTCAGGCCGGGATTGACGAGCATGAGGACCCGTCGTTCGGCCTCCTCCAGAGACAGCGTCTGGGAGAAGTGCAGCAGGTGGGGCCGCAACTCCTTCCAGCTCCACCGGTGGGGCACGGCCCGGCTGCGGGGCTGGGCGGGGAACAGGTTTCCGTAGAAGCGCCACAGCGGGGCGGCGCCGAGGCCGTCGAGGGCCTTGTAGGCGGGGTCGTCGGTCATTTCGTCTCCTCGCGGGGGTCGCTCACGGGGCGGTCGATGCCTCGGGTTCGGTGGTCGGGGTCCACACCCAGGCGATGTCGTCGAAGTCGTCGGGGGCGCGGGTGGCCAGGAGCTGATTGCGCATGACGGCTCCCATGCCGTCCAGGTGGCAGATGTCACCGAACCGCCGGGCGTTGGTCTGGATGCCTGTGGCTCGTTCACTGCGCAGGCCGGCGTAGGAAGTGAAGGCATCCGCCGGGTCGGTGTGCTCGCGCAGAGACCTTCCCAGGGCCACCGCGTCCTCCAGGGCCTGGCAGGCACCCTGAGCCAGGTACTGCAGCATCGGGTGAGCGGCGTCGCCCAGCAGCACGATTCGTCCATGGACCCAGTCGGCGACCGGCAGCCGGTCGAACAGGGGCCAGCGCCGGTCCCGCGCGACCAGAGGCAGGGCGTCGCGCACCGTACTGCACGCTCCGGCGAACCGCTCCTCCAGCTCCGCCTCGGTGCCCCAGTCGTCCGAGTCGGGGGTGTAGTGGTCGCTCTCGAAGACCGCGACCTGGTTGTAGAGCTCGCCGCGCCGTACGGGGTACTGCACGAGATGCATCCGCGGACCGGCCCACACGATCACCGATTCCGACGACGCGTGCTGGGACATGGATCCGGTCATGCTGCTGACCGGCAGGGCTCCTCGGTAGGCCACGTAGCGGGAGCAGACGGGGTCGCCGTCGCCCACGAGGAGCTGCCGCAGACGCGAGTGGAGGCCGTCCGCCGCCACCACCGCGTCCGCCGTCAGCCGCTCGGGCGTCTCGGCGAAGTCCAGGCGCACCTCGTGCGGTGTCTGTTCCGCGCCGGTGACGGTGTGTCCGGTGCGCAGACTGATCGAGGGGTGCTCCTGGCAGGCTGCCAAAAGTGCCTGGTGCAGATCGGTGCGGTGGGTGACGAGGTAGGGATGCTTGAAGCGGCTGCGGTAGGCGTTGCTTCGCAGGTCGAGGGCGGCTATCTGCTCGCCGCCGAGTGCGTCCATCATGACGAGTCGCGGCGGCGCGACTGCTGAACGTTGTACGGCGTCGAGAACGCCGAGTTCCGCAAGAGCGAGCGAGGCGTTCGGGGCCAGCTGGAGGCCGGCTCCGATCTCTCCGAAGCGTGCGGCTCGCTCCACCAGTGTCACGCGGTGGCCGGTCCGGGCGACCGCGAGGGCTGCGGCCAGCCCACCGATGCCGCCTCCGACGACGGCGATGTGCAGGGGCGGAGAAGTCAAAGGCACCAGGGCCTCCTTGGAGGGGGTCGGTCCGCGTCCATTGCGGTCGCTGTGTCGGGATCGTTGTCGTGCGGACCATCAGGGCGGAAGGGCGGCAGGTTGCTGCGGGTCCTCGGGGTGACCCGCGAAGGCTCAGCAGGCGGCAGCCGCGCTGTCGATGTGCACGGGTGCACCGGTGTGGGCGCGGATGTCTTCGACGGTGACACCGGGCGCGGTCTCCACCAGGACCAGACCGCGGTCGGTGACGTCCAGGACGCCGAGATCGGTGATGATCCGGCCGACGCAGAGGCGGCCGGTCAGCGGCAGGGTGCAGTCCTGGACGATCTTCGCAGAGCCGTCCTTGGCGGTGTGCTCCATCAGCGCGATGACTCGGCGTGCGCCGTGGACGAGGTCCATGGCTCCACCCATGCCCTTGACCATCTTGCCGGGGACCATCCAGTTCGCCAGGTCGCCTCGGTGCGAGACCTGCATGGCTCCCAGTACGGCGGTGTCGATGTGACCGCCGCGGATCATCCCGAACGACAGGGCCGAGTCGAAGAAGGACGCGCCCGGAAGGACGGTGACGGTCTCCTTGCCCGCGTTGATCAGATCGGAGTCGATCTCGTCCTCGGTGGGGTAGGGGCCTGTGCCGAGGATGCCGTTCTCCGAGTGCAGCACGACGTGCACACCGGCTGGTACGAATGCCGGGATGAGGGTGGGCAGACCGATGCCGAGATTGACGTACGAGCCGTCGGTCAGCTCGTTGGCGGCCCGCGCGGCCATCTGGTTGCGGTTCCAGGCCATCAGCTGCGCACCGTCCTCTTCTCGATCTGCTTGTCGGCCGCCTGGGCGGGGGTGAGGGGCACGACGCGCTGGACGAAGACGCCCGGCAGATGCACGTGGTCCGGGTCGAGGTCTCCCGGCTCGACGAGCTCCTCGACTTCGGCGATCGTGATGCGGCCGGCCATGGCGGCCAGTGGATTGAAGTTGGCTGCGGCGTGGCGGAAGACGAGGTTGCCGTGCCGGTCGCCCCGCCGGGCGCGCACGAGCGCGAAGTCAGCGGTGATGCCGCGTTCGAGGACGTGGGTCCGGCCGTCGTACTCCCGGGTCTCCTTGGGCGGGGAGGCGAGGGCCACAGCGCCGTCGGGCGCATACCGCCAGGGCAGTCCGCCGTCGGCGATCTGGGTGCCGACGCCGGCGGGTGTGTAGAAGGCGGGGATGCCGCAGCCTCCGGCACGCAGCCGTTCTGCGAGGGTTCCCTGGGGTACGAGCTCGACTTCGAGTTCGCCGCCGAGGTACTGCCGGGCGAACTCCTTGTTCTCGCCGACGTAGGAGCCGGTGACCCGGGAGATGCGTCCGGCCGACAGCAGGATCCCGAGCCCTCGGCCGTCAGTGCCGCAGTTGTTGGACACGACCTTGAGGTCGGTGGTGTTCTGGCTGTGCAGGGCTCGTATCAGCGTCTCGGGTATGCCACTGAGGCCGAACCCGCCGACGGCGATGGACGCGCCGTGAGGGATGTCGGCGACGGCCTCCGTGGCTTCATGGATGACCTTGTCCACGGTTCCAGATTCCTTTCAGGTCAGTGGGCTGGGCAGCACGGCCAGCCTCCAGCCGTCGGCGACGGCCCGGCCGGTGCCACCGGCCGTGCCGAAGTTCAGGTCGGCTTTCCCTTCGTGCACTCCCATCAGCCGGCCTCGGTACGCAGTGCGTCGGACACCGACTTCACACCGCCGTGCGAGGTGAGGCCGCCGTCCACCGGTATGTCGGCGCCGGTGATGAAGGACGACTCTTCCGAGAGGAGGAACACCACCAGGGGGGCAACCTCCTCGACTCGTCCGACGCGGCCCAGCGGTGTTTCCGCGATGTTCGCTTTACGGAATGCCGGTGCCGCTGAAGCCGTCATCTCTGTTTCGATGAAACCGGGGTGGATCGTGTTCACCCGGATTCCGCGCGGTCCGAGCTCAAGGGCAGCGGTCTTCGACAGGCCCCGCAGCGCCCACTTGCTCGTGGTGTAGGCAACGGGGTAGTGCGCTGTGAGCGCGGCGGAGGAGCCGACGTTCACGACCGACGCCCCAGGGGGCATCAGCGGAGCAAGGTGCTGCATACCCAGCAGTGGTCCGTGGACGTTGACGGCGTGGACGCGGCTCATGTCCTCGGAGGTGATCTCGTCCAGCCGGGCACGCCAGGTGATGCCGGCGTTGTTGACCAGGCCGTTGACCGTCCCGTAGGTCTCGCGCAGGTAGCTGGCGAGGTCGGCCCAGTCCTCGGCCAGGGTGACATCGAGCCGACGTACGTTCTCGCCGCCACGCACATCGGTGGCGACGACGGTGGCGCCCTCGCGCGCCAAGGCCGCAGCCTCGGCAGCGCCCTGCCCCCGTGCCGCTCCGGTGACGACGATGACTTTTCCTGCGAGCCTTCCGCTGCTCACGGCCGCTCCCGGTTGCGGCGCCGCGCGCGGGGCAGCTGGACCGGAGCCACGCCGGGCGTGATGCGAGTGGTGAGCGACCCGAGACCTTCCACGGTCAAGGTGACCGTGTCGCCGGGCCCCAGTGGCGACGGGCTCTGTTCGCCGGAACGGCCCCATAGTTCGGCCAGGCAGCCGCCGTTGCCGCAGGTGCCCGACCCCAGGACGTCGCCGGCGACGATGCTGGTGCCGCGCGAGGCGTAGGCGGCCATTTCCTCGAAAGTCCAGCTCATGTTGGACAGGAGGTCGTTGCCGACCTTTGCACCATTGATCTCGGCGGTCAGCGCGAGGCGCAGAAAGCCTTCGCTGTCCCGGTAGGGCTCCAGCTCGTCGGCGGTCACCAGGTAGGGGCCGAGAGTGGAGGCGGTGTCCTTCCCCTTGCACGGTCCGAGACCCACCTGCATCTCTGCCGACTGCAGGTCCCGCGCGGACCAGTCGTTGAAGATCGTGTAGCCGACGATGTGGTCCTGCGCCTGTGCCGAGGTCAAGTCACGGCCGTCCCGTCCGATGACGGCTGCCACCTCCAGTTCGAAGTCGAGTACGGAGGATCCGGGAGGCATGGGAACGTCGTCGTGGGGGCCGAACACCGCGTGCGGGTTGGTGAAATAGAAGGTGGGTGCCTCGTACCACTGCTCGGGAACGCCCGCTTCGCCGCTCACGGACCGGCGTACACCTTCTACGTGTTCTTCGAAGGTGACGAAGTCCCTCACGGACGACGGCTGCAGGGGTGCCAGGAGCCGCACCTGGGAGACGTGCGGGCCGGGCGGCACGTCCTGGGCCACCGCCGCGGCGGCGAGCAGGCCGGCCAAGCCACCGGTTTCACGAATCAGGTCGGTCAGCGAGGTGACGCCCGGCAGGGGGAAGAGTGTGCCGTCGTCGTCCACTACAGCGACACGCGGGCGGTGGCGGTACTCGAAAGCGGCGAAGCGCATGATGCGGCTCCAAGAGGGAGGGGAAACGAGGTCGAATACACGACGCGCCGGCCTGGACACGCCAGGCGAGTGGCGGGACCACGGGGCGGGCTCAGGGCCGGACGCCCTCGACCGGGAGCGCGGAGGCAGGGGTCCCAGCGGGACACCGCCCCCGCGCTCCCGGGGGCAACGCGGGCCGGAGGCTAGACCGGTGGGGCGACGAAGCTGCCGCGGTCGGGGTCGTTGAAGGACTCCTTGGCGACAAGTTCGTTCATCGGGTTCGCCGTACCCCACTGGTCGGCGACCTCGGGCTGGGAGAAGTCGTAGACGTGGGGGTGCCAGGTGTCCTCGTCGAGTTCCTCCAGCTCGGTGGTGTACTCGACGGTGTTGCCGTGGGGGTCGAGGAAGTAGGTGAACGTGTTGTCACCCGCCGTGTGCCGGCCCGGGCCCCAGATCTTGGTGAATCCGGCCCGGGTCACTCGCCCTGAGCCGCGCATGTACTCGTCGATGCCACGCATCTCGAAGGAGATGTGATGGAGCGATGTGTGCGGTCCCTTGGCCAGTGCCATGGAGTGGTGCTGGCTGCTGATGCGCATGAAGTGCATGACGTCGCCCATGTGGGGCGAACTGAGCGTGTCGGAGAGCCGGAAGCCGAGGTGCTGCTCGTACCAGGTCCGGGTCCGCTCCAGGTCGGGCGAGTTGAGCACGACGTGCGACAGCTTGACCGGGATCGCCTCCTTCTCCTCGATCTTGCGGTGACGCCGGACCTCGACGTCCGCGGAGACTTCGATGGTGCGTCCGTCGACGTCGAAGAAGCGGAAGCCGTAGCCCCCTCCTGGGGTGTTGCCGGTGCCCGGCTGCGAGATCAGTTTCACGCCTGTGGACAGGAGCTGTTCGGCGAGCGTGTCGACGTCCGCCGGAGTGGCGGCGCCGTAGGAGACGAGGTCCAAGCGCTTCTCGTCCGCCTTGCGCAGCCGGACCACATACTGCTCCGGGCTGCCCTCGGCAGCGAGGAAGGAGATGCCGGAATCCTCGGCGACCTTGGTGAGTCCCCAGACACCGGCGTAGAAGTCGAGCTGTTTGTCGTAGTCGGGCACGGCGAGGTCCACGTGCCGAAGGTGGGTCAACAGGCGGCTTGTGCTCATGCGGGTTGCCTCCTCAGGCGGGAGAGATGTTGAGCAGTGCGGCGGCGTTCCGGCCGCGGATGGCGTCGAGATCGGCCTCGTCCAGTTCGGCGGACCGCAGGGCGGCGACAGGGTCGGCCGCACCCATGTCGAAGGGGAAGTCGGAACCGAGCAGCACCCGGTCGGCTCCTGCGGCTCGCACCAGTGCCCGGAGCACCTGCGGGTCGTGCACCAGGGAGTCGAAGTACAGCCGCCGCAAATAGCTGCTCGGGGGCTGGGCGCAGTCGGCGGACGCGTCGTTCCGGGCGCGCCAGGCGTGGTCGCTGCGCCCGATATGGGTCGGCAGGTAGCCGCCGCCGTGCGCCGCGATGATCTTCAGTCCGGGATGCCGGTCCAGGACCCCGGAGAAGATCAGGTGGGACAGGGCGACGGCGTTTTCGCTGGGTTGACCCACGGTGTTGGACAGGTACCACTGGTCAAGACGCTCGTCGAGCGTGCAGCCGAAGGGGTGCAGGAAGATGACGGCGCCCGTCTCCTCGGCACGCGTCCACAAGGAGTTGTAGGCGGGATCGGACAGTTCCCGACCGGGGGCGTGGCTGGAGATCTCCACCCCGGCCAGGCCCTGTTCGAGGGCGTGATCCAGTGCCGCGACGGTCTGCTCGGGGTGCTGGAGGGGTACCAGGCCGAGGCCCCGGAGCCGGTCCGGTGCCTGGGCGCAGTGGGCTGCTGTGGCCTCGTTGGCGAGTCGGTAGACCTTCTCGGCCGTCGGAGCGTCGGTCCAGTAGTGGTAGTGCGAGGGTGAGGGGCTGACCAGCTGGACGTCGACGCCCTGCGCGTCCATAGCGGCCAGGCGTTCCGTCACTTCGGTCAGACGGGGCAGGCGGTCGCGGACCATCGGGCCGCTGACCGCGAGAGCGGCGGGGCCGTTGCGCCGGGCGTCGAGCTCCTTGGCCAGCGCGTACCCGGGCTGATCGGCCAGGAGAGCCTCGACCTGGGGGAGCAGGACGTGGGCGTGCACATCCACGGTGGGGGCGGTCACGGCAGCTCCCTGAGCATCGTCATCGTACGGGCCATCAGCCCCGGCACGTCGGCGTCCCGGACGTGGTCGAGCTGCCACTGGCCGATCTGGACGGACGCCTCGACGACGGGGCGAACCCGGCTGATCCGCCGCTCGTAGTAGGCCTGCAGCAGTTCCCCGTCCCAGACTTCGGCCTCGGTCAGCAACTGTGCGAGCACCCACGCGTCCTCCAGCGACAGCGCGGCGCCCTGCGCGAGGGTCGGGGGGCAGCAGTGGGCTGCGTCGCCGATGAGGACGACGCGGCCGCGGTGCCACGAACCCTCGACCAGCAGCCGGTCGAACCAGGTGTAGTTGACCTTGGACGGGTCGGTGATCGTGGCGGTGATGGCCGGCCAGGCACCTCCGTACGTGGAGGCGATCTTCCGCATCTCCTGCGCGTACGACTCGGGCGGTATGGAGGCGCGGTCCCGGTTCCTCTCCACCACGTACGCGTACAGGGTGGTGTCGCTGGTGGGGCAGTAGCCGGCGATGAATGCCGCGCCGCCGTAGGCGAGGTCGGTGCGCTCGACTCCGGCGGGTCTCGGGGCGGCCGCACGCCAGATGGCCATGCCGGTCGGTTCCGGCTTGTCCGTGATGCCGATCTGTGCGCGCGTGGCCGAGCCCAGTCCGTCGGCGGCGATGACCAGGTCGTAGCAGTGCTTGCTGCCATCGCTCAGGCGGACGGAGACGCCGGTGTCGTCCTGGGTCTCGATGGTGGCGGTGGTGCCCAGACGGATGGTCGCGCCACTTGCACGGACGGCCTCGATGAGGATGTGCTGCAGACGCGGGCGCTGCATGCCCACGGTTGCCGGAAGGTCGTCGCCGCCGGTGCGCAGGTCGCGCTGGACGTGCAGGACGGTGCCGTCGGGGGCGGTGATCCCGACCGACCCGAACGCGAACCCGGAGGCCTTGACGTCCTCCCAGACGCCCAGTTCGCGTAGCACCCGCAGGGCGTTTCCCTGGAGGGTGATGCCGGATCCGGCGGTGGCGTTCCAGTCGTCCTTCGCTTCGACGAGGTCGACCTCGATTCCGGCGCGGCGCAGCAGGATGGTGACGGTGTTGCCGGCTGCTCCGCCTCCGATGACCAGGACTTTGCGAGGTGTGCTCATGGGGAACTCCCTTGTTCCTCGGGCTGTGGGCCCCGGGACTACTTGACGGCGATGGGGTTGACGGGTGACCCGACGGCGCCGGTGATGGGCAGGGGTGCGGCAGTGAGCCAGAACTCGTAGACGCCGTCGGCCGCGCAGTCCTCGGCGAGAGCCTCCAGGTCCCACATCTCGCCGATGAGCAGGCCGATGTGGGGGATGACGACTTGGTGCAGTGGCTGGAAGGCGTGGTCGAACTCGTTGGGCCGTACCTCGAAGCCCCAGGTGTCGGTGGCGATCGCGGCGATCTCGCTGCCGTGGAGCCAGGGCGCCGTGGTGAAGGAGAGCCCCGGGGCAGCGCCGCCGGCGTAGTCGCCCCAGCCGTCCCGGCGCACGCGGGCGAGCTGCCCGGTTCGGACGAGGACGATGTCGCCGCGGCCGACCGTCACCGCGTGGGCTTCGGCGGCGGCCACCAGGTGCTCCTCGGTGATGGCGAACCCGTCGGGAAGTTCACCGTCCTCTCCGGTCGTCCGGCCGACGTCCAGCAGCACGGCTCGCCCGGCGATGTGTGGCGCCATGTGCTCGATGCCGGTGACCTGGTCGCCGTCGGAGGTGACGACCTGCTCGGCCGGCCGGCCGTTCCACGCCTTGCCGTGGTCGAAGATGTGGCCCAGGCCGTCCCACTGGGTGGAGCACTGCAGCGGCATCGCGATCACGTCGTCGGCGCCGCCGATGCCGTGGGGAAGTCCCTGGTTGCCCAGGGCTGCGTCCGTGCCGGTGTCGAGCATGGTGTGGACCGGGTTGGTCCGCCGCCGCCAGCCCTTCTGGGGGCCGTTGATGTCGAAGCGCTGGGACAGGGAGAAGCTGACGCCTCGCCGTATCAGGGCCGCGCCTTGACGGCGCTTGGCCTCGTCGAGGTAGTTCACGGTGCCGAGGCGGTCGTCCTCGCCCCAGCGGCCCCAGTTGGAGCACTGCTCGGCCGCTTGAGCGACCGCGCCCGCGGGGTCGGTGCGGTTCATTTCCCCTCCGCGACACATCGGGTGCGCTGGGCGCCCAGTCCGGAGATGGAGGCGTCCATGACGTCGCCGTCGCGCAGCAGGCGCCCCCAGTGCATGCCATTGCCGGCCGGCGACCCGGTGAGTACGAGGTCGCCGGGGAGCAGGCGCGCGCTCTGGGAGGCGTACGCGACCATGCGCGCCACGTCGAAGATCATGTCCTTGGTGGACTCGTCCTGCATGACCTCGCCGTTCAGCTTCAAGGTGAGCTGCAGGTCGCCGGTGTCGCCGATCGATTCGGCGGGCACGATCCACGGCCCCAGGGGGGTGAACCCGGGAGCGTTCTTGCTGCGCAGCCAGTCCGTTCCAATCTGTGGCATGTCCCTGCGGAAGACGGTGGCCCGGTCGGTGAGGTCGTTGGCGATCGTGTAGCCGGCCACGTAGTCCAGCGCCTCCTGAGGGGAGACCTGGTAGGCGGGGCGGGCGATCACCGCGGCCAGCTCCAGTTCCCAGTCCGGCTTTGCCGCCCACGCGGGCAGCGTGACGTCGTCGTTGGGGCCGGAGATGGAGCTGGGCAGGCCGATGAACATGTACGGAAGATCGTCGGCGGCACGTCGGTCCATGATCTCGGCCGCTTCGGCGCGCGCCTCCTCCTCGGAGCGCCCGTCGGACGGATCGCGGTGTGCGACGTGCAGGTCGATGACGTGCTGGCGGTAGTTGGCGCCCGACTGGAAGATCTGCCGCGGTTCCACGGGAGCGAGGACACGGAAGTCGGCCAGAGGACGGCGGGGCAGTCCCTCCTCGGCTGCGAGATCACGCAGCAGCGGGAGAATGGTCGGCCACTGCTCCAGCAGGGCCCGCATGGTCAGCGCCGGATCGGCCAGGGCCGTACGCAGGTCGAGGACCTGACTGTCGCGGTCGACGAGAGCGGGGAAGGCCGGGCCGTCAGCGGTTGAGAGGGTGCCCAGGGCGAAAGGCCCGGCAAATGAGTCAGAAGCGGATCGAGATTTCACCGGCATGTCCTCCTGGTTGCGGTGGGACTAATCTGGACCCGCTCCCAGCAATCAGGGAAATCGATTATCTGGATCACTACCATTCACCAGGCAGATAACCTCTGGTGGCAGCGCACGTGAAGGGAAGCCGTCCCGTGAACCTGGCCCGTCTCGACCTCAACCTCGTCGTGGCCCTCCGTGCCCTCCTCGAAGAGCGCAACGTCACCAAGGCGGGGCAGCGTGTAGGGCTCAGCCAGCCCGCGATGAGTGCCGCGTTGGGCCGGCTGCGGCGGCATTTCGGCGACGAGCTCCTGTCCCGCGTGGGGAGCCAGTACGAACTCACCGCGCTCGGCCAGGTCCTCCTGGACCGCACCGCCACCGCATATGACGTCATCGAACGGCTCTTCGCCAGCCAGGCCGCCTTCGACCCGTCCACGGAGACCCGCGAGTTCCGCCTCGTGGCCTCCGACTACGCCGTCGACGTCTTCGGCGTCGAACTGGCCCGCGTCATCCACGAGGAGGCCCCGGGAATCCGGCTGCGCTTCACCCGCACCCCCATCACCATCGTCGATGACACCGCGAGCCTGCTCAGCGCCACCGACGGGCTACTGATGCCCCACGGCGTCATCAGCGACTTCCCCGCCACCGATCTGTACGACGACCGCTGGGTCTTCGTCGTCGCCGACGACCACCCCAGCATCGAGGACCGGTTGACCCGCCAGGACCTTGCCCGGCTGCCCTGGGTCACCTACCAACGCACCTACGACGCCCCCGCCGTACGCCAGCTCGGCATGCTCGGCATCGAACCGCGCGTCGAGGTCTCCGTCGACAGCTTCCACGCCCTTCCCGCCCTTGTCGCCGGGACCCGCCGCATCGCACTCGTCCAAGCCCGCCTCGCCCGCCTGCTCGCCCCCATCGCGGCCGTACGCGTACTCGATCCTCCTTACGAGGCGGTGCCGCTGCGCGAAGCGCTCTGGTGGCACCCGGTCCACACGCACGACGCCGCCCACATCTGGCTCCGCGAAACCGCGGCCAGGGTCGGCCGGCGCGTCGCCGATGCGGAGATCTGACGCCTTCGCCTGTCGCGCGGGGCCCACAGGCAGGGCGTGAGAACGTCGCTCAGATGTCATCCATCTGATGGATGGAACACATCGTGAACACAGATGACGCAAGGGGTGGGCAGCGCGTTCACCGGCACGCATAGTCGAGGGCACCTCCGCCCCTCGTTCCACGCCGCCCCGGCCAGACGGGCGGCAGGACCAGGCGCAGCCCTCTTCCCCTTCGCGCGCTCTGGAGTGCCGCCATGCCAGCGTCCCACGCCCCGCTGTCGTCCGACCATGCCGCAGCGCCCGCCGGCCGTCTTCCAGCCGCTGTGCTCATGGCCGGCAGTTGCCTGCCCGTCCTCGGGGCGGTGCTCCTTGCCCCCGTACTGCCGCGCATACAGGAGCACTTCGACCACGTCCCCGGTAGCGCGGCCCTGGTCCCTGTCGTCCTGACCGTCCCCGCGCTCGCGCTCGCCCTGCTCGCCCCGTTCGCCGGCGTCATCGTCGACCGGCTCGGGCGTAAGCGGCTCCTCGTCATCGCCACGGCGCTCTACGCGGTGTTCGGAACCGCTCCCCTCTGGCTGGAGTCGCTCCACGCCATCGTCGTCAGCCGCGTACTGGTCGGCGTCACCGAAGCGGCCATCATGACCGCCTGCACCACTCTGATCGGCGACTACTACAGCGGCGAGGTACGCGACCGCTACCTTGCCCTGCAGACCATGTGCGCCTCAGCTTCTGCCACGGTCTTCTTCGTCCTCGGCGGGGTACTGGGAGCGGCTGACTGGCGTGCTCCGTTCTGGCTGTACGCGGCGGGTTTGCTCGTCGCTCCGGTGATGGCCCGCGTCCTACCGAAACCCGCCCTCCCGCAGAAAGAACAGGGGGCATCCGCCCGGTCGGCCCAGCACCCCTTCCCGGTGCGCCGCATGGCCGGGATCTGCCTTCTCACGGTCTTCGGCGCCGTGGTCTTCTACACGGTCCCCGTGGAGATGGCATATCTCCTGGATGATCTCGGCATCGACTCCACCAGCGCCATCGGTGTCGTCACCGCGGCGGCCAGCGCCGCCACCGTCCTCGGTTCCGTCATCTTCGCCCGGCTGCCCCAGCACCGACGTCTCCGGCTCCCCGCGCTGTTCGCCTGGTGCGCTGCCGGCTTCCTCGTCATGGGCCTGGCCGACAGCCTCCCGCTGCTGATCACCGGAGCCGTCATCAACTGCGTGGGCACCGGCATGCTTCTGCCGTCGCTGGTGACCCGCGCCATGTCCAGGCTCGGATTCGCCGACCGCGGCCGCGGCATGGGCCTTTGGACTGCGGCCTTCTTCCTCGGTCAGTTCCTCTGCCCCCTGGTCCTGTTGGCCGGCAAGGGCGCCGTAGGCAGCCTCGCAGTCGCCGTCGCCGCTCTCGGTGCCGCCACCGCCATCACCGCCGCCCTGATCCTCCCGGCAGCACGCCGGAACTCCGTCGACGCAGAAGTGACGACGGGCGACCGGTAGGCGATGTCATCAGCCAACAGCAGTGTCGACACACGCCGGACATGCCTCCGTACGTCCACGCCGGTCGTCAGCACCCCGTGAACATCGACGTGAGCCGTTCCTTGGGCCGTCTGCTCGGTGAGCCGGCGGCCCCCAGGCATGTCCGCGGGACGTCTGCCGGCCCCCTGTACAACGCGGGAGTCATCGGCCACACCTCACTGGTTGACCGGAGCACCGCAGGGGCTCAACGGCTATGGGAAAGGCCCGCGTTGGCGCCAGGCGTGGAACCTCCCCGAGCCCCTGACGGCACGTGTGGCCGACGAGGTCCGAGCCGGTGCGAGGCCGGGCAGGGGGCGGCGGCCTCTTGGGCACTGCTCCTACGGGAGACTCGGTGCCGCCGTGCTGCGCCGCACCACCAGCCGTGGGGTCATCGTGGTCCGCATGGCCCGGTCGCGTCGGCCTTCCACCCGCTCGATCAGCATCCGCGCGGCGGCCAGGCCCATGGTGTGTCCTGCCTGGTCGACGCTGGTCAGCTGGACCGGGGCGAGCGAGGCGATCGCGGTGTTGTTGTAGCCGACGAGAGAGATGTCCCCGGGGATCGACAGACCGAGGTCGGCGGCGGCTCGGTAGATGCCGAGGGCTGCTACGTCAGCTCCGGCCAGGATCGCGGTGGGCCGCTGCGCACCGGACAGAAGCGCGAGACCGGCTGTATGGCCGCCGTCGTCGGAGTAAGCGGAGTGGTGCACCCGCGCCCGGTCGGCCAGTCCGTGCCGGTCCATCGCCTGGAGGAATCCGTCGGCCAGAGCGATCTCCGGAGGTCGCTGCCAGCGTCCGCTCCTGCTGCCGGGCGCGGAGACAAGGGCGATGTCACGGTGGCCGAGTTCGACAAGGTGGTCCACCACCAGCCCCGCCCCGACATCGTCCGCGTCGATGACGGAATCGTGCACGTCAGAGCTGTCGTGGTGTCCGATGACCACGGTAGGAGTCGTTGCCGCCATGCTCAGAACCTCGGAACGCGGGGTTCCTGGAGCGATGAGGACCAGACCGTCCATCTGGCGGTCCACCATGGCACGGATGGTCCGGGACTGCTCGTCCGCACCGAAGCCTGCCGCTCCGATCAGCACCGTGTACTCGCTGTCGCTCAGCTCCTCGCGGATGCCGTCGAGGACGTCGGCGAAGAACGCGTTGCGGACGTTGTCGAGCAGGACACCGATCGTGTACGTACGTCCTCGCATACCGCGGGCGGCCGCGTGTGGGCGGTACTCCAACTCGGCCATGGCGGCCCGGACCCGCTCCTGCATGCCCGGGCTCACGCCGTAGGCGTTGCGCATGACCTTGGATACGGCGGCGGTGGACACGCCTGCATGACGGGCGACATCGGTGATCGTCACCCGTTTCGTTTCTCTGGGCGAGCTGTCCGCAGCCACAAGAACCTCATTCTCCTCACAGTTGGTGTAACGGTCTACACGCACGGCCACAGGAGGACCGGGTCATTCGACCATGCAAAGTCGATGTTACGCGCCTGTGTCTTGACGACGCCATAGAGATGGCGTCATGGTGTGACCATCTTAAATGGAGAACGTTCTACACGACTCCATTCTCTCAGCGGCCGCCCCACCGCCGCCCCGCGCCTGCTCGGCGCCCCCTCTCCTTCACGATCCCTGGGAGTCACCAGTGCCCCATCGCATGATCCGCGCCCGCCGTACTCGTCTGACCCTCTTCTCGGCCGGCGTCACGTCCCTGGCCCTTCTCGCTTCCGCTTGCGGCGGCAGTGGCACCTCCGCGGCACCCAAGGATTTCAAGTACCTCAGCGTCACTGAGAACACGACCACCAGAACGGCACTGACCAAGCTCTCCAAAAGCTCCTGCAAGGCCGAGAACGATGCCCTGCCGCTGAAGGTCGAAACCGTGCCTCAGGCGAGTCTGGACCAGAAGCTCCAGCTGCTCGCTGGCCAGGACGCACTGCCCGCCCAGTTCGCCGCCGGCAACGCGCCCGCGCTCACCAAGCAGCTCGCCGAGTCCGGCAAGGTGGCCAACCTGGATCTCGAACTCGAACGGCTCGGCGTCTTCGATGAGCTCGAGCCCGCTGCCGTCTCCACCATCAAGGCCCTGTACGACGGCAAGGTGCAGACGCTGCCCTACGAGTACAACATCGAGGGAATCTTCTACAACAAGAAGATTTTCAAGGAGAAGGGTATCGAGGTCCCCGGCACCTGGGACGAATTGATCGCGGCCTCGGACAAGCTCAACGCCAAGGACGTCCAGCCCTTCGCCGCCTCCGGCCAGCAGGGCTGGCCGATCACCCGCCTCATCAGCGGGTACCTCTACCGGAGCCTTGGGCCCGACGCTCTCGACAAGGTCAACGCCGGCCTGGCCCAGCTGACCGAGCCCGAGTACGTCAAGGCCGCCGAGGAGATCGCTGCTCTCGGCAAGAAGGGCTACTTCGGCAAGGGGGTCGGTTCCATCGACTACGACACGGCGATGAACCAGTTCCTCACCGGCAAGTCCGCCATGTTCTACATGGGCAGCTGGGCCCTGGCCAACATCTCCGACCCCAAGCAGAACAAGGTCGGCGCCGAAAACGTCGGCTTCATGCCTTTCCCCGCCGTCACCGGCGGCGCCGGCTCCGCCGACCAGTACCCCTCCAACGTGGGTCTGGCCGTCACCCTCGGCTCGAAGAACTTCGACAAGAAGACCGACGCCTGGGTGCGCTGCATCGCCAAGAACTACGGCAGCACCGCGCTCAAGGACCACGGCTCCATCTCCGGCTTCAAGGTCAACACGCCGGTCAAGGACGCCAACGAGGTCACGACCACCGTGCGCAAGACGATCAGCTCCTCCCAGCAGAACGTCCTGTGGTTCGAAGCGTTCTTCAGCACCAAGGCGACCACGGCCAGCCAGACCAACGCCGCCGGACTAGTCACCGGCAGCGTAAGTCCCAAGCAGTTCATGGAGACCGTCCAGAGCGCACTCAGCAGCAAGTAGAGCCCGGCTGACGGACGGCTCGCCACCCGGCGGGCGAGCCGTCCCCCGGATACCTGGCCGGCCCCTCCACCTGAAACGAAGTGGACACCACTCATGCACCGCGTACTCGGTGACCGCAGAGCGATCATGATCCTGCTCGGTCCCGCACTCCTCGTGTACACCCTGATCATGCTCGTCCCCACGGTGTGGTCGCTCGGGTACTCCTTCACCAAGGGCAACTCCATCGACGGCTTCACCGGCAACGGTCTGGCCAACTTCACCAGGCTCCTCTCCGACCAAGCCGTCCACGACGCCCTCTGGTTCACCGTGAAGTACGCGGTCCTCGTCACCGTCGGGCAGGTCATCGCCGGCTACCTCCTGGCCCTGCTCTACGTCTTCTTCCTCAAGAAGGCGTCCGCGCTCATCCGCACCCTGGTCTTCTTCCCGGTCGTCCTGCCCACCGTCGCCGTCGGCCTGCTCTTCCAGAAGTTCTTCCAGGTCGCCCCACAGACCGGACCCGTCAACTCCCTGCTCAACACCTTCGGCTTGGAGTCCATAGACTTCTTCGGCAGCGCGGGAAGCGCCTTCTGGGTGCTGGTCAGCATGGACATCTGGCGCTCCATGGGCTTCTACGCCGTACTCCTGTTCGCCGGCCTCGTCGACATCCCCGACGAGGTCCTCGAATCAGCCCGCCTCGACGGCGCTTCCGGCCTTCGCCTCATCCGCCATATCGTCCTGCCGCTCTCCCTGCCGGTCCTCATGTCCTCCTTGATCTTCAGCATCAACGGCACTCTCAAAGTCTTCGACTCCGTCGTCGCCCTCACCAACGGCGGCCCCGGAAGCGGCACCACCCCGCTGACCCTGTACATGTTCCAAACGTCGTTCACCTACAGCGAGTACGGCTACGGCAGCACCATCGCGCTGCTCCTCACCGTCGTCTGCCTTCTGGTGAGCCTGGCGGTCTACCGCGTCTCGCGACGCGACATCACGGAGGGCTGAACGCCATGGCCATCGAAACTCCCCTCAAGCCCGCCTCTCCCGGACAAGGGCGCACCAGGCACCAGAAACGCAATCCCGTCCGCAAGTCGGGCGGCCGTCTCTGGATCAAGATCGCCGTAACCTTCCTGCTGGTCATCGAGGTCTACCCGCTGATCTGGATGTTCCTCACATCGCTGAAGTCCAACAGCGACTACCTCAACAACTCCACCTGGAGCCTTCCCACCACCTGGGAGTGGGGCAACTACACCGAAGCCTGGACCACAGGGAACATAGGTCTCTATGTCCAGAACAGTCTGCTGGCCGTCGTCCCCGCCCTGGCCCTCATCCTGCTTCTTGGCACCGCGGCCGGATTCGCCCTGCAGATCATGGTCTGGAAGGGCCGAAGCCTGACCCTCCTGGTCTTTCTCGCAGGAATGATGGTCCCGCCGCAGATGATCCTGCTGCCCCTGTTCACCGTCTATTTCCAGGCCGGCCTCTCCGGAACCTTGTGGCCGCTCATCCTTACCTACACGGGCACGGGCCTCCCGTTGACCGTATTCATGATGGCCACCTATTACCGAACCGTGCCCCGAGAGCTCTTCGAAGCGGCGACTCTGGACGGTGCCGGGATCTTGCGTGCTTTCTGGACCATCAGCGTGCCGATGGTCCGCAACGCACTGCTCACGGTCGGGCTGGTGCAGTTCTTCTTCATCTGGAACGACCTCCTCATCGCCCTCACCTTCACCAACAGCCAGGATCTGCGCACCATTCAGGTCGGTCTGCTGAACTTCACCGGCGACTTCGGTGCCACCCAGTACGGCCCGCTGTTCGCAGCCATCTGCATCAACGTGTTCGGCACACTCGTGATCTACCTGTTCCTCAACCAGAAGGTCATGAAGGGCCTCACCTCAGGAGCGGTCAAGGGCTGAACCACCCCCGCCCCGCACTCCCGAGCACACGAAAGGTCCCTTCCTTGCAGTCCCTCCAGCCTTCCCCGGTGCGCTTCGAGCATCTGCCGGACGGCCTCGGCATCGGAACCAGCACCCCCCGCCTGTCCTGGACCTCCCCGCCCGAAGCCGGGGACCAGCATGCCTACGAAGTCGAGCTTCGCCGCGACGACCGACTCCACCGCACGGGCCGTATCACCGCACCCGACCACCTGCTCGTACCTTGGCCCGACGAACCACTCAGCTCACGCGAGCGTGTTGCCGTGCGCGTGCGCACCTGGTCGACAGAAGGCGGCGCGCCCTCGCCGTGGAGTCGGCCCGCGGTCGTCGAGGCCGGCCTGTTCGAGCCGGGTGACTGGACCGCTCTCCCCGTCGGTGCCGCCTGGCAGGAGGACCCTGCAGCCGAACGCCGCCCGGCCCGCGTCCGTAAGCACTTCCGAGCGGACGACAAGCCGGTCGAGCGCGCCCGGCTCTACATCACCGCCCATGGTCTGTACGAGGCGGAGATCAACGGGACCCGAGTCGGTGACGAGACCCTGGCACCCGGCTGGACCGTCTATCAACATCGTCTGCGCTACCGCACCTACGACGTCACCTCCCTCCTCGCCTGCGGCACCAACACCATCGGTGCCTGGCTCGCGGACGGCTGGTACCGCGGCAAGTACGGCTTCGACGGCGGCACACGCAACATCTACGGCACCGACCAGTCCCTCATAGCCCAACTCGAGATCACCTACACCGACGGAACCAGCACGGTGGTCGCCACCGACCACACCTGGCACGCCGCCTTCGGCCCCATCCTGACCAGCGGCCTGTACGAAGGCGAGACGTTCGATGCCCGGCTGGACGACCCGCACTGGGCCACTCCGAGCGCGCCCCAGGACAACTGGACACCCGTACGCGTCGGAAGCCGAGACCCCAGGACACTGGTCGCGCCCGAAGGTCCCCCGGTCCGGTGCACCCAGGAAATCGCTCCTGTGTCCGTCACCCGCACCTCCGACGGCCGGCACCTGATCGACTTCGGGCAGAACCTGGTGGGCCGTCTACGGATCACCGCGGAGGGGCCGGCCGGCGCCACCCTCATCTTCCGGCACGCAGAGGTCCTCCAGAACGGAGAACTCGCCACCCTCCCCCTGCGCGAAGCACACTCCACGGACATCCTCGTCCTGCCGGGCAACGGTCCCTATACGTGGGAACCTCGCTTCACCCTCCACGGCTTTCGCTATGCAGAGATAAGGGGCTGGACCGGCGAGCTCGCCCCGCATGCCGTGACCGCGCGCGTCCACCACACGGACATGCGTCGCACGGGCTGGTTCGAGTGCAGCGATCCCCTGGTCAACCGCCTCCACGAGAACGTCCTGTGGAGCATGCGAGGCAACTTCGTCGACATCCCGACCGACTGCCCTCAGCGCGATGAGCGCCTTGGCTGGACCGGAGACATCCAGGTCTTCACCCCCACCGCGAGCTTCCTCTACGACTGCGCCGGCATGCTCAACTCCTGGCTCACCGACGTGGGCAGGGAACAGCTGCCGGATGGCACCATCCCCTGGTACGTGCCGGTCATCCCCGGCAATGCGATGTGGACCCCGATCCAACCGGGGGCCGCCTGGGGAGACGTCGCCACCCTCACTCCCTGGGCCCTGTACCAGCGCTTCGGTGATCTCGAACTTCTACGGCGTCACTACCCCATGGCCAAGGCGTGGGTCGACCTCGTCGAGAAGCTCGCCGGCCCCGAGCGACTCTGGGACACCGGGTTCCAACTAGGGGACTGGCTCGACCCGGCCGCCCCACCGGATGACCCCGCCGCCGGCCGCACCGACCGCCACCTCGTCGCCACCGCCTACTTCGCAAACTCCACCCGGCACCTCGCCCGTGCCGCCCAAGCGCTGGGTCGTACAGGCGAAACAGATCGGTACGACACACTCGCCGACGAAGTCACCACGGCGTTCCGACGACGCTACGCCCAACCCGACGGCCGCCTGTCGAGCGACAGCCCCACCGCGTACGCCATCGCCATCGTGTTCAACCTTCTTGAGACCCCACAGCGTGTAGTGGCAGGCGACCGTCTTGCCGAACTCGTCCGCCAGGACGACGCGCGCATCGCCACAGGCTTCGTCGGGACCCCTCTCATCTGCGACGCACTGACGGATACCGGCCACCTCGACAGCGCCTACCGTCTGCTTCTGCAGACCGAATGCCCGTCGTGGCTCTACCCCGTCACCATGGGCGCCACCACCATCTGGGAACGCTGGGACAGTCTCCGCCCGGACGGAACCCTCAACCCAGGCGGCATGACTTCCTTCAATCACTACGCTCTCGGTGCGGTCGCCGACTGGCTCCACCGAGTCGTCGGAGGCATCGAGGTCACAGCGCCGGGCGCTGCCACACTTGCCTTCCGACCCCGCCCCGGCGGCGGCATCACGTGGGCCCGCACCCGCCATGAGACGCCCCACGGAACCGCCGCGATCTCCTGGCAAACCACTCCGGCCGGCATCAAGGCCCAGATCACCGTGCCCCCGAACTGCACAGCACTCGCCGAGCTGCCGGGCTACGCAGCCCAAACTCTCGGCCCCGGCACACACATATTTCCTCAAGAAAATCGCAGAATCGACTGAGCAGGCGCCGCAAAAGTCCCAAATACCCTCGCTCATGCCCGGCATGACTCCACCTTTCATGCCGGGCATTTGCGTGCCTTGAAAGGTCACCTGCATCCATGAGGCGGATGGCCGTCATCTAAATTTCGTATGGATGCTTCACTAAATCGTCAGCCATGCAGTGGAGAAATTCATCACCCTGCCGAAATTTTGAGCATCCGTGCAGATCAGGGGCAGCTCAGCGAATTCACGGCGCCTGAGGGGTTGACCAGAAACACTGAGAGCCATAACTTTCCGAATCACGCAAGGCGCTCAACCGTCGAGCCCTTGAAAAGTCCTCGGTAAGGGTCGCGGGACGCACAAACCCGCCCAGGACAGTAATTCGGATAAATCCGAACCGGCGAATTATCCGCCGGATGGCAACACCGACGTCGACGGGTCCCCACCCCGCCGCCCCACTCCTCGGAGAGCCGCCGTGAACCGACGCACCTTCCTGTCCTCCGCCATCGCCACCGCACTCGCCGTCACCATGGTCCCCACCGCCAACGGTCAGGCCATCGCCGCGACTGATCCCCGCGCCTTCGACCGCGCCGACGCTCTTCTCGCCCGGATGTCCGCTGCCGACAAGGACGCCCTCATCCGGTGCGACTTCGCCGCCCTCAGCCACCTCGGTATCCCCGCCCTCACCATGGTCGACGCCTCCGCCGGACTGCGTGGCGAACAGAACGTCACCGCGTTCCCCGTACCCCTCGCCCAGGCCGCCACCTTCGACGAGGACCTCACGCGCCGCATCGGGGCCGCCATCGGCACCGAGGGACGCGCCAAGGGGTACAACAGCCTCCTCGGGCCGACCATCGATCTGACGCGGACCTGGCACTTCGGGCGCCAGGCCGAGAGCCTGGGAGAAGACCCGTTCCTCGCGGGCCGCCTCGGCGCCGCCCTCACCACCGGCATGCAGAGCCGTCAGGTCACGGCCACGGTCAAGCACTTCGCGGCCTACACCCAGGAAGTGAACCGCTTCTTCAGCGACACCCTGGTGTCCGACCGCGCGATGCACGAGATCTACCAAGCGCCCTTCCGCCGCGTCATCGCCGCCGCGCCCACCACCTCGGTCATGATGGCCTATCCCAAGATCAACGGGACCTTCGCCACCCAGAGCCCCACCCTCTTCAACGACGTCAAGTCCCGCCTCGGCCTCCAGGGTTACACCGTCCCTGACTTCTGGGCCGGCGACGACCAGGTAGCCGCCGCCAAGGCCGGCATGGACCTCGCAGGGCTCGGCCCCGGCGGCGTCAAGCTCGCACCCGGTGAGCTCACCCGCAGCGTGTCCACCGCACGGCTCGACGACGCCGCGCGCCGCATCCTCGTCACCATGTTCGCCAACGGCCTCGTGGACAACCCGGTCCCGGCACCGGCTCAAGACGTCAGCACCGCCGAACACAAGAGCCTCGCCCACGAAGCAGCCCTCGCCTCCACCGTGCTGCTGGCCAACCGTTCCTCAGCCCTGCCTCTGCCCACCAGGCTCAGGTCGCTCGCCGTCATCGGGCCCGCCGGAACCGACGCGCTCACCGGCGTCGCCGGCTCCACCTACGTCGACCCCGGCACCTGGACCACTCCCCTGCAGGCCATCAAGGCCCGTGCCGGCAGCGGCATCACCGTCACACACGCCCAAGGCACCACCGGCGACGTCCCCCTCAGCACCGTTCCCTCCGGCGTGCTGCGCACCACCACCGGTAAGGTCCCCGGCCTCACCGGCCGCTACTACGCCTCCCCCGAGCCCACCGGCACACCGGTCGTCACCCGCACCGACAGCGTCATCGACTTCACCAGCACTCCGGTCGACACCCTTCCCGCAATCTGGTCCGCGACCTGGTCAGGCACGCTGACCCCGACGCACAACGGCCTGCACCGCTTCTCCCTCCTGGCCGCGGGCACCGCCACCCTGAAGATCAACGGCGTCACCGTGGTCACCGGATCCCGTGGCACACGGCGCTTCTTCCTCGGCACTTACGACTATCCCCTCCAGGGCACCATCGACCTGGCCGCGGGCAGAACCGTGTCCCTCGAACTCACCTACAGCAACGCCACCGCCGACCCCGGCACCAGCGGCCTCACCCTCGGCTGGCAGCCCGGCTCCCTGATACCGGCCGCCGTCCAGGCCGCCACCAAGGCCGAGGCCGCCGTCGTCTTCGTCAACCGCATCGCCGGCGAAGCCATGGACCACGAACAGCTCGCCCTCCCCGCAGACCAGAACCAGCTCATCACCGCCGTCGCCGCCGCGAACTCCCGCACCATCGTCGTCCTGAACACGGACGGCCCCGTCGCGATGCCCTGGCTGAACGACGTCGAGGCCGTCATCCAGACCTGGTACGGAGGCCGCGGCATGGGCACCGCCCTCGCGGCCGTCCTGTTCGGCGACAGCGACCCCTCGGGCAGGCTGCCCATCACCTTCCCCGCCGACGCCTCCCAAGGCCCCGGCACCACGGCGGCGACGTACCCGGGCAAGAACGGCACCGTCTCCTACGACGAGGGAACCGCCATCGGCTACCGCTACTACGACGCCAAGGGGCAGCAGCCCCACTTCCCCTTCGGGCACGGCCTCTCCTACACGACCTTCGCCCACGGCTCCCCCGAAGCCTCCTACAGCGCCGCCAGCAGGATCGTGACTCTCTCCGTCACCGTCACCAACAGCGGTAGCCGCCCGGGCACCGAGGTCGTCCAGGTCTACGCCACCCTCCCCACGGCCGCGGCCGCCGAGGCGCGCCGACTCGTCGCTTTCCGTAAGACGACTCTCGCTCCCGGAGCCAGCCGGCGTCTCACCTTCACCATCTCCACCGACGACCTCACTGTCTGGACGTCCGGAACGTGGGCCCTGGTCCCCGGCCTCTACACCTTCGCAACGGCACGCAACGCCCGAGCCGTCACCGCGCAGAGGAGCCTCACCATCGGCTGATCCGGCAAGAGAATAACGGGTGCAGGAAGCAGAAGCCGATGCGAGCCGACAGACCATCACTTCGTCTGCGGTCCCATCAGCCCCCGTGGAGCGTCGCCCGCGACGACCACGGGGGCAGCACCGTGGCCTGCAAGCCTCGCTCACGGCGTCGTGCTGGGCAGCCAGCCGGGGCACCGCCTTCTGCGATGTCTACCTCAACATGATCGAGGCCCCTGCCGAACCCGCCCGCCTCGCAGCCGCCTTGGTCCGCTTCACTCCTGGCGCCCGCACCGACTGGCACAGCCACGCCAACGGCCAGATCCTCTACATCACCGACGGGATCGGCCTGGTCGGTACGCGCGACGGCAGCGTTGTGTGTCAGTGCCGGACAGACCGTCAAGTGCCCAGCCGGTGAGGAGCACTGGCACCGCGGTACCGACACCAGGCTCATGGCGCACATCGCCATGGTCGTAGGCGACACCGGCGGCGACGGCACCACATGGCTCGAACCCGTCACCGACGAGCAGTACACCCACGCCCTCAACAGTACGACCGGGAGCTGACCCGCCCGCACGCCACCAGGCCGCGACGTGAAACGACCGGAAAGGAAACTGGTCAGCAGGCTGGACCGTGCCACGAAGCACGAGATCCCACAACACCGAAGCCAGTCGCATGCCGAGGACGCCGGCACCTGGAGAACTGCTGCTCGGGAACGCGCTTTGCCCTCGTAGTCGGTGACGGCAACAGTGACGGCGCCACCGACTGGAGCTGGTCACCGACGGGCAGTGCGCAGACTCCCTCGCCAGGGGCCCTGCCTGGTCGGCGCGCCCGCCGCTCTCCCACACCACCTCGCCGGAAGGCGGCGGGCTGCCTCATATCCGGAAGCAGCCGCATGCCCTCGACGACCATAACCGCCCTGTCCGGGGCACCGCCCCGACTGGCACAGCGCCTGGTATCCGCGCCCGAACCGAGGCCAGGGACCGTGGTCCGCGCCCGCACGGTGGCGCTCAACAGCGCGGATACGTCCGTGCTCGCCGCCGACTACGAGCGCAGTCCATTCAGCAAGGCCGTGGGCGACGGGTTCCTGCGCGACATTCCAGCAGGGGCGTATCGAGCCGCGAGACGCCGGCACGCAAGCTGCACCCATCCGGATTCCTCTGAAGCCTGTACATACCTCGATTGTCCGGCGCGTACCGGGGAAGGGGAAAATTCTGCAAGGAGATGAGGCCACCGGCTCGGTTGCCGAGGGTAAGGAGACAGGTCTATGAGCAGTGTGTGGATGTACGGGCAGGACAGCGGCTACATGTCCCGGCAGTCGTTGGTGGGCTCACCAGGGCCCCGTGGGCCGGTCGCCCCTCCGCCGGGGGCGGCATGGAGCCCAGAGAGCGCAGCATGGTGTTGCGCTGCTCCAGTGCCCGGGCGGTGGTCGGGAAGAGCGTGAAGGCTGCCCAGGCGGTGGCGGAGCAGTGGCGGTGGCCTGCTCCCTGAACGGCGATGGCCTGCACGAGCGGACGGACCGCTCAGTGGCGCGAAGCGGTCGACGACGCGGCCCGGACCCCGAACCCCGGACCCCGAAGGGCTGCGGCTGACCCTGCCCTTCGAGCGGACGGCGCGGTGGCGGAGCTGGCCACGGCCGAGCAGCAGCGCTGTCCCTTCTTCGGCTTCCGGCGTGCCTGGCTGTCGGGCGGCCGGTGCCGGGCTGCCGGGGGTGCCTGGGTCAGGGGACGATGCGGGCGATCAGAGCGAGGAGTACGAGTGCTCCGAGCACGATCGCGGTGATCTGCCAGGTTCGCTTCTGCGAGGGAAGCACCAGCACGTGCGGGCCCCCGGAGGCGGGGAGCGGCTCGGCGGACTCGGTGTAACACCCGACAAGCCTGTGCCCGCTCCGGTGAAGGCGCACGCGGCGAAAGGGGCGGGCCGGCTGACAGCACCCTTCCGGCGGGGGGCGCGGCCCTTGCCCGGTACCTCCAGCGCGAAGGACACGAACGGCCGAGGAAACACGAAGAACCGGTCGACATCGACGGCCAACAGCACATCGTGAAGCTTGGTGTGTTCATCAGCAACACCAAGAGCCGTGGGGCGATGAGGCGAGGCTAGTAGGCGTGGTCGGCTGTGACGTCCGCCGAGAGGTCGAGAGCCCGTTGGGCGGCCGTGGCGCGTTGGGCCATGAGGGTCTGGGTGAGGGCATCGACAGTGGCGAGGTGGGCGATGCGGCTGGCGGTGGTCTCCAGGCCGAACACGAGGTCCTGCCCGCCTGCCACGAGAGTGTGGGTACTTGTCTCACTCAGCGGGGACTGGGCGTAGCTGGTGAGGGCGACGACGGTGGCGCCGGCTTCACGGGCGCGGCGTGCGGTGTCGACCGTGCTGCGGGTGGCGCCGGTGTGGCTGATCGCCAGGCACACGGCGCCGGCGGGGAGTTGGGCAGCGGCCAGTTGGGCGGTGAGGGGGTCGGTGGGGGCGTCGACGATGCAGCCCAGGGCGCGCAGGCGGTAGGCGGCGTCGATGGCCACGGCCGCGGAGAGCCCGGCGGCGGTCACGACGACATGGGGGGCGGCGTTCAGTGCGGCTGCTACTGCCTGGAGTTGCGCCGGGGTAAGGGTCGTGGTGAGTCCGTCGAGGGCTTCGTGGGAGGCGCGCAGGGTGTCATTGAGGGCGCGTGATGCGGGGTCGTCGTCAAGGTCGGGTGCGGGCATGCGGGCGGGGATCTGTCGCGCGGCGGCGATCT
The DNA here is from genome assembly GCF_035917275.1 of Streptomyces sp. NBC_01237. NCBI lineage: Bacteria > Bacillati > Actinomycetota > Actinomycetes > Kitasatosporales > Streptomycetaceae > Streptomyces > Streptomyces sp. NBC_01237. Next base: position 1,297,882 of record NZ_CP108509.1, read on the forward strand.
TCAGCTCCTGGTAGCCGCGGAACCCCAGGCGCTGGCACGCGCGGACGACGGAGGAGGACGCGGTGCCTGCGAGCTTGGCGACATCGCTGACGCTGAGCGCGACGAGATCGGGGCCTTGGTCGAGGATCACTTGGGCGACTCGGGCCTCGGTCTCGCGGAGCTCCGGGAGCCTCGCGCGCAGGTGGGACGTGAGACTGTATCCCGGTGCGGAATTTTGTTCCATGTGCTTAGAGTAGCGCGGAAATATGTTCCCCACCTGTTCCTGGCCGTCAGGAGTTCCCTCTCCATGCCCTCTTTCCTACCCGCGGGCGCCTTCGTTCCTGCGGCGGTGCTCAGCGCCGCCGTCCTGCATGCCGTGTGGAATGCCATGGCTCACCGCATCCCCGACAAGCTTGTCGGCTTCACGCTGATCAACCTCGCCTATACCGGATGCGCGGCCGTCATGGTCTGCTTCGTGCCGTTTCCTCCCGCCTCGGCGTGGCCGTTCATCCTGACCTCGGCCGTCCTTGAGGTGCTCTCACAGCTCTTCCTGCTGCGCGCCTACCAGCTCGGCGACTTCGGTCAGATGTACCCGCTGGCGCGCGGCACCGCTCCGTTGCTGGTCGCTTTCGCCGCAGTGAGCATCCTGGGCCAGTCCCTGACCGCGGTCGAGACCGCGGGCATCGTGGCCATCTCCGCAGGTCTGGCGGGGCTGGCCTTCGCCAACGGGTGGCCCGGACGCGCCCAGCTGCCCGCTCTGGCCGCAGCGGTGGCCACCGGCGCGGTCATCGCCGCGTACACCGTCATCGACGGCACCGGGGTACGCCACTCGGAGACGGTGGCCGGATACATCGCCTGGCTCTTCCTCCTCCAGGGACCGGTCCTGCCGCTTCTCGCCCTGGCCCGCCGCGGCCGCGCCCTGCCCGCCCAGCTCCGGCCCGACCTCGCCGTGGGCCTGCTGGGCGGCACCCTCTCCCTGCTCGCCTACGGACTCGTCATCTGGGCACAGGCCCACGGCGACCTCGCCACGATCGCCGCCCTGCGCGAGACCAGCATCCTCATCGCCGCGCTCATCGCCACCCTCATGTTCCGTGAACGCTTCGGCCGCCTGCGCCTGGCTGCGAGCGCGGCCGTCCTGACAGGCATAGCCGTCCTGGAACTCGCCCATCCTTGAACGTAGCCACGCCACTAAGAACACGGCCGACTCCCTCGCGACGCCGCCACCGCCGACACCCTCCACGACGACCTCGCCTGCGGGGAGGGGATCTCGGGGCCAGCCGCAAGGCGTGCGATCCACGCCGCCGCCCAGGCACCCACGTTCGCCGGATCGATCCGCGCCCTCCGTCAGGCCCGGGACATCCTCGACAACCCGGCCCTGACCGTCTACGACAACCCGCGCTCCTTCCTGATGTGCGTCTACAACCGCGAGCGGGCCCTGTGCCACCGCCTGGACACCGCTGAGACCCCGAGCCTGGACTGGTGCTGGCCGACCTGCGCGAACGTGGCGCGCACCGACCAGCACGCCGCCCAACTCCGCAACCACGCAAGTACCTTGGAAAAGCGGCCACGCCCGGCACCGCCCGGGCCCTCGAAGCCGCACACCTCGGGCTTGAGTGCCACGGCCATGGCCACAGGGTCGGGCGCTTCTCCGTGCTCGTTCCGTAAAACCGCCCCACAACCGGTTCGGGCACCGCTCTTCGCCGTCAGCCGGCAGGTCCGACGGCTGAAAGAGCTACGAACCGCGGATGCAGAAGAAGTCGCCCGGCTCACCGCTGACGTCGAGGCACTCGTGGGCGCCCCGAGGCCGCCCGGATCGTCACCCAGGCCGCCACTCCCGAGAAGGTCGGCGTGGGCACCGGACTGCTCCTGTAATGCCTGCGCCACCAGAGCCCGGACGAAAGCCTCGCCGTCGCCGAGACCGCCCTCAGGCACCGGAACATCGTCGCCGGCCTCGACCTCGCCGGCGACGAAACCCTGTACACCGCCCAACCCCACAGGGCCGCCTTCGACCTCGCCCACAGTGCTGGCATGCCATGCACCGTCCACGCCGGAGAAGCAGCAGGCCCCGAGAGCATGTGGGAGGCGATCGACATCCTCGGCGCCCGTCGCATCGGGCACGGTGTGCGCTGCACCTCCGACACCGCACTCCTGAACCGGCTCCGTACCGAGAGAATCGCCCTGGAGATGTGCCCCACCAGCAACGTGCAGACCGGCGCCGTCCGCAACCTGCCCGGCCACCCCGCCATCCCTCTCCTGGCTGCCGGGCTGCCTGTCACCATCAGCACCGACACCCGAACCACCTCCGATACGACCCTGCAACGCGAATCCGACGCACTACGGCACCTCAGCGGATGGACCAGCGAGTACGAGGCGCTCGCACAACAGAACGCCGCCCAGGCGTCCTTCAGCCCCCAAAGTGAATAGAGGCTAGTGATCTTGCTTTGTGGATCATGGCGTTGCGATACGTAGACATGAGTTGTCCGATGCCAAGTGGGATCGGATACGTCCGTGGATACCCCACCCTGTGCTGGGGCGGCCCCGGCTGAACGACCGGACAGTAGGTCAACGCCGGCGGGGAGGGCGACCTGCCCCGACGAGCACTGACCGATACCACAGCGGACCTCAACCGTCGACGAAGAGCGAAGACGCACCGCTGGGCACCGTGGCCCCACGTCATCGCTCTCAAGTTCAACACGTTGAACTTGACAGAGAACAACTTAGGCGCCAGCTCCCGCGCACGCACCCGCTGCAGCTTGTTCACCTCCGTCAGCAGACTGTCCAGGCGCAGCGCCCCCGGCTCCGCCTTCAGCTCGGAGAAGAACGTCACCCCGCCGCCCGCCGAGTCCTCGACACCGCCGTCCTCAGCGACCAGGTTGTCCAGCCGGGACCGAGTCACCGCCGAGAGCCGATCCACGGTGGCCTCGCAGAACCGTTCGTGGAAGGTGGTGACCGCCGAACCGACCAGGCGGGCGACGCGTCCCGGTGTCGGCGGCTCAGCGACCTGCCGGATCCTCGCCTCGGGCCGCGACTTGTACAGCGCGACCGCATCCGCCGTGAACTGCGGCGGACAGTTCATCACGACCACGAGATGTCCGTTCCCCGATCCTCAGGATCCAGTGTCTCGTGTGTCCATGATTCGAACTCAAGGCCGCGCCCGGTTCTGCCAGCCCTGCCCTACGACCGAGTGCCCAGCAGTACAGGAACGTCCAGCCGGCCATTGAGCATGAGGGAGGGGAAGTGCTGGAGGGCTGCGGCGGGTACGGCGATACGGATGCCCGGGAATCGTTCGAACAGTGCAGGCAGCGCTGTGGTGGCTTCGAGTCGGGCCAGCGGCGCACCGATGCACACATGAGGTCCGTGACCGAAGCCGGTGTGTCCGCCTTGCGGGCGTCGGGTGATGTCGAAGGTGGACGCCTCAGGACCGTAGCGTTCAGGGTCGCGGCCCATGGCCAGATAGTTGACCAGCAGAGGGTCTCCGCGCCGTACATCCGCGTCGCCGATCCGCACGGTCTGCGTGGCGTAGCGAGCAAAGAATGAGGCGAGGGGAGCGTCGTAGCGCAGGATTTCCTCGACAGCACCGGCCCACAGTGCCGGGTCTTCCGACGCGCAACGCAGTTGCTCAGGGTGGGCGAGCAGCGCACGAAGACCATTGACCAAGACGTGCACCGTGGTTTCGTGGCCCGCCCCGATCACCACCAGGAGGGTGCCGATCAACTCCTCGTCGGAGTAGGGTTCGTCGGCGCAAGCGGCCAGCAAGCCGCTGACGAGATCATCCCCGGCCTCCATCCGGCGACGAGTAATCAACTCGGTGATGAGCTCACGGATTCCCCGGACAGCGGCACTCTTCCGCTCGGCGGTCACGGCTTCACTGAAGAAGTCCTCGAACAGCACGCGCAACGTCTCATGCCAGCCCTCTGGGATCCCCAATAAAGCGCCAATGACCTTCATCGGAACCTGGAACGCGAAAAGGGTGCGGTAGTCGACGATCCCTCCGTCGCTGGCCGCGGATGCCTCGGCAAGTCGGTCCAGTTGCTCCTCGACGATGGCGCTCACCCGGCCACGCAGAGCTTCCACTCGTGTCGGCGTGAGTGTCCGGGCGAGCGGGGCCCTCAGTCGGCGATGCTCCACGCCGTCCACGGTGATCATGCTACGTGGCGTGTCCACGACGGCCCGCAAAGGCCAATCCGCCGGGACCTCTCCACGCTGCCAGGCGTGCCATACAGCGATGTCCTTCACGAAGCGAGGGTCGACCAGCAGTGCCCGCCCCAACGCGTCGGACGTCACCACCCAGGCAGCCAAGCCGCCTGGGAGCTCGACAGGGACAAGCGGTCCGAAGTGCCGGAGACGAGCCGCTTGACGGTGCAGATCACCGTCGGAGGGGGCGATCCGGAGAGCGGGGCGGGACAAGGCCAGATCCACGGGCGGTACTCCGTTTACCTAGGGGGGCAGGAAGGGGTAGGCCCCTGCTGTTTCCTCGCACCAGCATGAGGGAAATCGCACTCACGACGAAAGTGTCTCGGCTGAACTGCCGAGGCCAGCCTCAAAAGGATCAGTGAACCCTCGGGCGACAGAGCTCGGCACGTCGTGATCTGAGTCCACACGGCATGTCTCGTGCTCAGAGATGGGTGTCAAAGCCCACAGTGCCCAGTGCCCGAAGCTGGTCAGGGCCGTGGCGGCACCCGCACGAGACTGTCTCCCGCTCTCCTGGGTATCGGGGCCATGGATGGCTCCGACCCCAGGTGAGACCAAGGCGCGTTCTCCGATTCTCCGTCGACAGCGGACGACCGACCCCGGCTCATGTCGGCACTGCACAGCGAGACCCCGCACCATCGCCCGGGGTCTTGTGCTGTCGGCTGCGGTGACTGTTGGTGGTTCAGGTCGGGGGCGGCCTGGAGACGGTCGAGGCGTTCGTAGAGCGCGCGGACGAGGCGGGCCCGGTTCTGCACACTGCGCAGGGTGCCCTGGTGGGCTGTGTCGAGGCGGCGTTGTGTTTCGGCGAGGATGATCTCGGCCAGGGCGCGGGGCCCGGTGTCCTCGTCGAGGAGATCGGCATGGTGGCGGACGTCGGTGGCGACGGCGCGGGCGTAGCCGGTCAGCTGCAGGGCGATCTGCTCGAAGTCGTGCGGGGTGAGAGCGGCCGGGTCGGTCCAGGACAGGACTGCGGCGACCAAGCGTTCGTAGGGGGCGCGGTCCAGGGGTAACCGGGCTCCGAACATCCCGTGCGGGTCGTAAAGCACGGTGTGCGTGTTCGGTTTCATCAGCCCTCACCCCGGGTGGTTTCTCCTGGTCACCGGCGGCCGGCCGCCACCTGATGATCATTCGCCACCGTCACCCCCGCCGGATGGGTCTCCCCCGATTGCAACCTTATGCAACCCCCACTCACCCGCTCCGGACCAGGACGGCACGCCGGGACATCCTGGCAGGAATGCCACCCTCGCGCGGCACAAACAGGGAACTGCCGGAGCGGACACCGGCACGGCCGGGCGGTGTGGGACACCGGCCTGTCCGGTCGTTGAACCAGGTGGACGCGTCAGTGCGCAGAGAGGCCCCGGGCATCGCCCGGGGTCTCGTGCTGTCGGCGTGGTGTGCTCGTGGGTCGGGCGGGCTGGAGGCCGGCGGTCACGAGGCTGCGGATCATCTGTGCGCGGTCAGGTGCCCTCGGCCGCGGCCCGTGCGTCCAGAGGGCCGCCAGGACGTCGTCCGGGAGCCGGGTCCCGGCCTTCGTGCCCACCGCGGGGCGCCCGCCGACACTCGTGGGGCCGCACTCCTCCTCCACCGGGCCGAACAACATCTCCACGACGACGTCGTCCGCGTTGCGCTGCAGCCAGTCCTTCGCAGCAGCGTCACCCATGAACGTGCAGCCGCCTGCGGACGCCGAAACCGTTGTCCTGACGGCTGCTCCGAGGAAGAGGCGTAGGTCCTTCGGCCTCAGGAGGTGCGGTGGACTCCGCCTTCCGCGCTGGTGACTCGCCATTCGCCGCTCTCGCGGGTCAGGTGAATAGCCATGGACGCTTTGGGGTTCTTGTTCACGGTCGTCACGATGGCGGTGTTGTCACTGGCAGGTTCGACGACTCGGCCTCCCACCCCTCTGCGAAAGCACGCTGGTCCTCCGGAACGGTGCTTGCCTCTGCCTCGGCCTTCGCTTCCTCCGCCGTTTCCTTGGTGCGGCAACACGGTTGACCCGGTCGATGTCCCAGCTCCGCGCGAACAGCCGCGCCCTGGGCAACCACGACGCCGTCGTGCGGCCGGATCCATCCCGGCCGCACGACGGCGTTGTGAACTCTGCGTTCCCCTGTACGGGGAGGCCGCTTGCCGCAAGGGGTCATGCGGCTTGGTCACGGTCGCTGTCCGGCGTGCTGCGAGTGGTGCGGCCTGCCGGTCAGGGGCAGGTGGCCAGGAGGATGGAGACGACGGTGCAGGTCGCCGATCCGGTGTCGTTGGCTGCGTTGGGGTCGGTGGGTGAGGAGCCGGTGCGGGTGCCGGTGACCTGGACGGGGCCCAGCGACAGGAGCGAGAGCGGGACGCGGAAGGTCTTGTTCACGGAGGTTCCGTTGGCGATGGCGCCGTAGGCACAGGTGACGGTGCCGGTGGTGGTGGTGCATCCGGCGGACAGGTTCGTCGCGGTCGCGCCCGGGGGCAGCGTGGCGGTGACGGTTGCCGAACTCACGGCTGCGGGGCCGGTGTCGCGGGCGGTGAGGGTGTAGGTGAGGTAGGGGACCAGGATGCCCAGGTGCGGCTGTGCGGTGACGTCGACGTCGATGTCCGCGGTCGGCGGGGTGGCGACGGTGGTGGACTGGGCCGCGGTGTTGTTGCCGGGGACCGGGTCGGTCTCGGTGGCGGTGGCCGTGGCGGTGGCGGTCAGGGTGCCGGCCGCGGTCGGGGTCACGTTCACGTTGACGGTGGCCGACGCGCCGTCGGCGACCGTGCCCAGGGCGCACGTGACGGTCGGCGCGGTGATGACGCAGGAGCCCTGGGAGGCGCTCGCGGACGTGATGGTGCGGGCGGTCCCGGAGAGGGTGACCGTGGCAGTGGTGCCCGTGGCGGCGTCGGAGCCGTTGTTGCCGACGGTGGCGGTATAGGTGAGCGGGTCGCCGGCGTTGACCGGGTCGACTGAGTCGGCGACGGCCACAGTCAGATCGGCGTCGGGTACCGCGGTGGTGGCGGGGACGAAGGCGGCCGCGTAGGGAAAGGAGCCGAGGGGGAAGGTCGTGGTGACGGTGTTGGTGGCGGTGTCGATCACCGACAATGTGCCGTCGTAGCCGTTGGGGACGTATACCGAGGCGCCGTCAGGGGTGACCGCGGACTCGAACGGGCCATTGCCGACGCCAACGGTGGCGGTGACGGTGTTGGTGGCGGTGTCGATCACCGAGACCGAGCTTGCGCTGTTGTTGCTGGCGTAGGCGCGGGTACCGTCCGGGGACAGCGAGAGACCGAACGGGCCGATACCGACGGGGACGGTGGCGGTGACGGTGCTGGTGGCGGTGTCGATCACCGACACCGTGTGCGAGTTCTGGTTGCCGACATAGGCGCGGGTGCCGTCCGGGGTCATCTTGATGACGTTGGGTTTGGTGCCGACGCCGATGGTGGCGGTGACCGTGTCGGTGGTGGTGTCGATCACCGAGACGGTGTTGCCGTTGTTGTTGGAGACGTAGGCGCGGGTGCCGTTCGGGGACAGCGCGATGCCGAACGGGAGGGCGCCGACCGCGACGGTTCCGGTGACCGTGTTGGTGGCGGTGTCGACGACGGAGACAGTGTTCGCGCTGGAGTTGGCGGTGTAGAGGGTGCCGCCGTCCGGGGACACCGCGAGCTTGATGGGGCCGGTGCCGACCGCGATGGTCGCGGTGACGGTGTTGGTGGCGGTGTCGATCACTGACACCGAGGCCGAGCCGTTGTTGGCGGCGTAGGCGCGGGTACCGTCCGGGGACACCACCACACCGAGCGGGGAGGAACCGACGGGGATGGTCGCGACCGCCGTGTTGGTGGCGGTGTCGAGCGCCGTCACGGCGTTGTCGAGCAGGTCGGCGACGTACGCCACCGGGGCGGGCGGCAGCGCCTGCGCGGCGGGGGCGGGCAGTGCGACCAGCCCGGTGATGGCGAGCGCGCCGGCGGCGACCAGCGCGGAGAATCTTCGTCGCAGACGCGACGGGCGTAACGCGGAACGTGAGGACATCAGGCGTCTCAACCCTTCTTCGAGGCCCGCCCCGGCGTCAGGGTGTCGGAGGGGGCGACCCGAGGGCGCCGCGTGTTCACCGGCCCCCGGTCACCGCCACCGGGACGTACCCGCGACGGAGCGAACATCCTTGGCGGCCAAAGACGTTGGCCCCCTCGACTCGCTCAGCATGGCACTCCGGACTCCCGCATCAGGTGGGAACGAGCACATGCACGCTTCCCGCCCCCGAGCAGACGGCCCTGTCCCACCCCACGCGCCAGGGACCGCGCGGTCCAGCTGCGATCCTCCGGGCGGCCGCCCCTCGCAGCTCGGGGCGTCGTCGACTCGCCTGTCGGAGTTCCGAGTCCTTGCGGGATTCGGCCAAGGCAAGCCCCAAAGGCCCCGCATCTGCTCCCTGGTGAGCAGGTGCGGGGCCTTTGGGCCGTGGGTCTCCTCCTCCGCCGGCCAGGCGCGCGCTGCCGACCTTCTTCAGCAGCGAGACGCTGTTGTTGAAGTCGTACCAGCGCGCGGGGGGGGCCTGGTGCCGAGGACGTCCTGGACACGGTGGTGGGCTTCGTCCGGCGGGCGGTGGAGCTGGCGGGGGCACGCTGCCGGTGTACCGGGTGGCGCTGGCCGCCAGGCACCATCGCGGCCTGGTCCACGAGCAGGCCGCGTGACGTACGGCCAGGCCAAGGCCCGGCAGATCATCGAGCAGTCGGTGCGCGGGGAGGCCGCGGCGAAGATCAGCCCGGCGGACCTGATCCCTATCGCACTGGAGAAGGTGGTGAAGGCCGGACTGGAGCTGCCGGGATTTTCCACGACAAAGAACCCCACCGAGGCCGCCCGCCTCGATCCGTACGGTCATGGGGGGCGCACGGGCTTTTGTGCACTCAACAGCCGGCTCGCCAGCCTGGCTTCGCCTTCCTTGCTCCGCCGGACACCCGCAGCTCAGCGGCGAATCCGGACGAGGGTGCTGCGGCGATTGAGGGGCACGCGTGGGTCAGAGCGGGCACCGTGTGTGCACGCAAAATCCCTGCCGGGTGTTCACATGAGCCTCACAACTGCCGGCTGTGATTCTGTGCGCCCTGGTGACGGCGTGGTGCTGCCCCGACGATGCGCTCACGGTTCAGACCGCCGGTACCTGGCGGCGTCTCATGGGCCGGGCCGGGAGCCCTCGGCCTCCCCTCGCGCCAGGTCTGCCGTCGGCGGGCCTGGGCACCCTCCGGAAGGACGTCCATGTCAGGCAGACCCAGAGCTCTGCTCCGCCTGCTGGTGCCCGCGGTACTCGCCGCCGGCGCCCTCGTGCCGCTCACGGCAGGCGCGGCTTCCGCCGCGCAGCCGATCTGCGTGAGCGGCACCCTGCAGTTCGACTACCAGTCCGCCGAGGGGGGCATCCCCAAGCCGACTCTGACCCGGGGCGCCCGCAACGCCTCGGTCGAGCTCTGGGGCCGGGAGCAGGCAACCGACACCGACCACAAGCTGAACACCGACACCCAGCTGACCGGAGCGGCCAACGGCTCGTTCAACCTCTGCTACACCCCGGTCAACACCACCGCCATGGACCACCTGTTCGTGCGGTTCGCCACCCGCAGCAACCAGGTGTGGCGGGTCGCCAACTCCACCGGCACGGTCTACACCCACGACACGCCGACACTGTCGAACGTATCGGCGAACGTCGCTCTCGGCACCGTCAAACCGACCACCGCGACCCGCGCCTGGCACGCTTTCGACACCGTCAACTCGCTGTGGTCGCGCCGGGCCAACTCGACCACACCGTGCTGGACGACCGCCGAGACCAACGCCGCGACCTGCACCACACTGACGGTGCGCTGGCAGACCGGCTCCAACGACGGCCCGTACTACGACCTGTCGAACACCGTCCACCTGGCCGACGCCGACCCGGACTCCGAGCACACCCTGCTCCACGAAGCGGGCCACTTCTTCCAACACCGGCTCTACAACGGCACCTGGCCCACCATCACCAACTGCAACCCGCACTACATCCAGCTGGTGTCGTCCGCGACCTGCGCCTGGACCGAGGGCTTCGCCGACTCTGCGGCCGCCTACCTCCTGGGCGACCAGCGCTACGTGTTCCCGGACGGCTCGTCCTACCCGTTCACCCCTGCCGCGGGCTGGCAGACCGGCGACCAGGTGCAGGGCAACGTGGACGGCTCGCTGCTCCAGCTGTGGAACCAGGTGGACGGCAGCTGGGACCGCACCATCACCACTCTGGCCTCGCACACGCCCTCCACCTTCGCCGACTGGTTCAAGAACGTCCGCCCGACGGCCGTGCCGCCGCTGTCCACCACGGGCTCGGCGCTGACCGCGCTGGACACGTACGCCATCAACTACGGCCCCACGGTCGTCGGTGACAACGCCTACCACGCGCTCAGCAACGGCGGTGGCGTCGCCCTCCAGCGGGGCACGGGCTGCAGCGTCGCCATCTCCGCGGTGGCCCAGTTCGCCGCCCTGGACACCTCCCGGGCATCCCAGCGCTGGAAGTTCGTCGCCAACGGCGACGGCACCGTGCGGATCTACGACAGCTGCACCGTCCCGCTCTACCTGACCGCGCCGACCACCGCCGGCGGCCAGATAGCCCTCCAGGCCGTCAACCTCGGCGCCGCCAGCCAGCGCTGGCAGGTGACACAGAACTCCGCAGGCACCTACACCCTGACCAACCCGGCCACCGGCTTCGTCCTCGACGGCAACGCGACCGCGGGCCAGGCCGTCACCGCCAACACCGCATCCGCCGGCTCGGCCAGCCAGAAATGGGCGTCGGTCTTCTCCATCTCCTGACACAGCCCCCACCCCGGCCCTGATGATCCACGACCCACAGGCACAGACTTCAAAACCCTGGCGGTTGCCCGCACTCAAGAAGCCCCCGCACGGCCAGGACGATCGTGCGCCCGGGGCGTGATCGCCCGGCCGGGCGATCACGCCCCGGGCGGGCAAGGAAAAAGGGATGACTGCGCAACTCCTGTGCGTCGAGTTCCACTGGCGATCGGCAGGCAGCGGGCGGATCACAGCGCGGCCGCAGCCCTGGAGGCCGAGTGCCACCTCACCGCCCGCAGAGCGGTCGAATCTCCCCTCCCACCGGTCTGACCAACACTCGCAGACCGGGGCCGCCCGGAACCTCCGGACGGCCCCGCCTCCCTCGCCCAAGCCAGCATCGAGAAACAAGCCGATCACCTCCCATGACAGCGGCTTGCCAACCAGCGCGCTGCACCTTCGCCAACTACGCAGCGAAACATCCCTCTGGCCAGCGACAAGCTGCACCGCCACTTGCCAACAAGGCTGCGTAGTCACAGTCGGTACAACGGTGAGAGGGATCGATCCGGGAGGGCTGCGTGACCGCACACGAAGAAGCGACAGAACGCGCAAAGCGTTATGAAAGGCTTGCCGTGTACTGGGCCAAGAGGGCGCAGGAGGGCGATGCGGGTGCAGCACAGCCGGCTCAGACGTTCGAGTCGCTGACGGTCATTGCCCGGATGGAGCACATGGACTGGCGCATGCGGGTGCTCGGTGACCAGCTCGGAGACGTGAAGAAGTCGATGGACGGTTTCCGCCGCAAGCTGCCCGAGCGATGACATTCATCAGCCTGCAGCGGGTGTACTTGCCGTGGGGCCGCGACCAATGCCTCCGATGACGCGGCCAAGCCGGTGCCGGTCCGCGTCGCGCTGCCCGCCGACCAGGGCGGCGTACGTCTGGTGCGGGAGCGTGCCGGAGCGGGGGGGGGCCGTCGTGGTCGTGGCCGTACACCCGGCTGCGCCAGCAACGCGCTGATCACCAGGAGCAGCGCGTGGGCCCCGCTACCTGCGGGCGAGCGGCAGCTGGTCTCTCGTCCGCGATCCGTTGCTGGTCCCGCCGCTGGGTGTCCGCGGGTCTCCCTCGATTGCAACCCTATGCACCCCCCACGCACCCGCACCACACCAGGACGGCAGGCCGGGACACCCGGGCGGGAATGCCGCCCTCTCCCAGCACAAGCGAGAACTGTCTGGCGGGCTGGAGGCCGGCGTTCAGGCTGCGGATCATCTGTGCGCGCGAGGTGCCCCCGGTCGCGGCCCGTTCGGCCGCGACGTCGTCCGGGACCCGGGTCTGTTCCGCGGATACGTGATGCGGGAAGCGCATACGGCGACGCGTCAGTGAGTGTTTGAGGTTCTGGGTCGTTTTCGGGCTCGGTTCGAGGTTTGCATCAGACCCCTCGCAGTCGCGGCAGTCGGCGGCGTACTCCGCCCGGACAGGCAACTCAACGGAATCGTGGTGTCATGTCGGCACACCAGAAACCGGTACGCCATGCCGGAGACACACGCGGCCACCGCAGCAGGAACAAGCGCCGCCCCGTGCTTCGGGCACCCAGATCGCCGCGGGCACGCCCCGGCACGCCGTCCCTTTCCTGATACGGACCGTTGAGGTGACGACTCTTTCCGCCACACCGCGCGTCACCATCCCGACCCGCCCCCGGGGGTTAGAGGATGAGCGGGCTGCGTCCGGGTTCCAGTCCCTGTTTGGCGCCAGCCCCCGGAGGCTCCCGGGACGACGCCGTCACACCGCCCATCCCGGGAGCCCCCGGCAGCCGCACCTCTTCGCCGGGCAGGTTCGCCCTCACGCCCTCGGCATAGCCGCCGTGCTCCACGCGGCACAACGGGATTTCTCGCCGGGCGGGCTGAGTGGGCGCACGATCAAAAGATCTGGCGGGCCTTCGGCCCTCCGAGCCCCGTCGGCCGCTACGGCTATGGCTTCGAGGTACCGCGGCGGTATTCGGCGTTGATCCGCTGGGCTTCCTCCAGCTGGTCTTCGAGGATGACGATGCGGCAGGCCGCTTCGATCGGGGTGCCCTGGTCGACGAGTTCCCGGGCGCGGGCGGCGATGCGCAGCTGGTAGCGGGAGTAGCGGCGGTGGCCGCCCGCGGAGCGGAGTGGGGTGATGAGGCGGGCTTCGCCGATGGCGCGGAGGAAGCCCTGGGTGGTGCCGAGCATTTCGGCGGCCCGGCCCATGGTGTAGGCGGGGTAGTCGTCGTCGTCGAGACGGCCGAACGAGTCGTCTGCTGTCACTTGCACCTCTCATGGAACGCGTTGGAGGGGCCCGGGTGCCATGTGGCACCCGGGCCCCGAAGGAACTGCTACACCATCAGCCGGCCCTGATCGGCTGCGCCGGCCTTCTTGTTCCGCACGAGCTCACGGGGGTGAGGGCGTGTGCGGGGATCGCGGTTGCTTGACCGGAGACCACCTCACTATCGATGTCCTGCGGTACCCGGGCTCAAGACTTCCGCCCGGGCGATCCTGATGGCGGTCAACTCCTCCGTTCTTCCCTCTGGGATCACTCACTTACCTACTACTGGTACTGCTTTGTTGCGTACTGCTGGTGGCCTGCGAAAGCGCCACACTCTTCGGCAGCCAGCCCCGTCGCCCGTCCTGCATCCGCTCTGGCTTGGAACCCCACTGCCGAACCTCCCGGCACGCGCGCCCGCAGCCGACGCCTTCACCGAGGAACTACTCGTTTACCTCACTGCTGGGTAGTGCACTTACGTGTACTGCTACCTGCGGATACCGCGGTACTGCTCACGGCGGCCCCTGACAGCTGCGGGCCACCCGGTCCGGCCGTCAGTCCCGTCGCCTTCCCGCAACAACCCTGGCTCCGGAACTCCACCACCGCACCGCACTGCGAACTACAACTACGGGTACAACTGCCTGGCAGTTCGTTTCTGCCGGGCCCTGCTCGATCTCGGCTACGAGAGAAACCATAACCACACCACCACCCGATGTCTACTCCGGCCACCACAGATTTTGGCGTGCACAGCGGGGAGGTAATCAGCCTCGAACGGGGATGGGAGGCGGGAGCGAGCCGGGTTAACGAGCCGCAGGCCGGGCACAAGCCCCGGACGGGCAGAACCGGACATGATGATCCAGAGACCGGGGTGACCTGATGAACACCATGAGCATCGACGCCGTAACCGTCCGCTCCGCGACATCCGTCGCCGACGCACGCGAGAACACTCGGAACTTCCTCGACAGCCTCCGGCAGCCGCCCATCGCGGCCGAGGCCGCCGACACCGTGGTCCTGGTCGTCTCCGAACTCGTCACCAACGCCCTGCGCCACGGCGGCGGCACCTGCACCCTGAACCTCACCACGCACCCCGACAGCGTCGAAGTCGCCGTGCACGACTCCAGCCCGCAGGCACCACGCGTCCGCACCCCCGACCTGACCGGCGGCACGGGGGGCTTCGGATGGCCCATGGTCAACCACCTCGCCCGCACCACCGCCATCACCCACCAGGCAGCCGGCGGCAAGACCATCACCGCCTTCCTCCCCCGGTAGCACCGGAGCACCCGGGGCGCGGGCGGGTGTACCGGCTGCTTCCCACAGAGAGGTACGTGCACAACCGGACCGGACACCACCGCCCGACGCGGTAGCCAGTAGCAGCCCGACCTGGCCGCCGCCGTCTTGTTCCTGCACCCATCAGCGGGCGGCGTGCCCGAACGCGGTCAGCGGGACACGCTCCCACGGTCCGGGCCCGTCGATCCAGGTCCACGAGATCTGCGTTCAGCGCGAGCGGGCACGTCATCCCACGCCGGTCGTCGGCGGGGACCGGTCCGATCTGGTCCCGCCAGGCCACCGGGTCACGCCCGTCAATGCGCGACGGGAACGACCTGGCGGACCTTCGGCAGGACAGACGGCTGGACAAGACCATGGGCGTCTTCAGCTACTTTGTGCACTCGCCCCGCCGCTGTGCGCTCGTCAAACGTCTCGGCACGCGATGAGGGTCCGACCGGCGCTGCCGGTCGGACCCTCACTGCTGCTTGGTGGCGGTTCACGCCTGCCCGCCGGTCAGACGGCGGCAGGGGCCCCGAGCATCGCGGAAGCCTGGTGGAACGGGCTGAGGGCCCGCCCAGGTCCGGGTGCGGCAGTACGGAGAGTACTGGAGCAGGTGAAGCCGAGTCGGCTCATGGCGCGGAGGATTTCGCCGGCGCTGAAATCGCGGCGGTCCTGGTGCGTGAGGACCTGCCCGACCTGCTTGACAGGGTAGGTACGGCGGCCGATGATCACGGACTCGCCGATGACCTGTTCGGGCTTGACGCCCTTCATGGATTCCAGGACGCCGTTCCTGGTGAGGTCGAACGGGAAGCGGGCGATGACACAGCGCATGATGCCTCACAGGGAGAAGAAGAGAGGGTTCTGCCGCGGTGAGGCGGTTCAGCGAGCAAGGGCGAGGACGCCCGGAGCACTGCCCTGCTCGTCGACGACCGGTTGGACACCGAGCCGGCGGCCGCCCATCGCGTGCTGGGCATCGGCGACCGTGGTCACGGGTGAGGTGAACGGCCCGCGGTTGTCGAGCATGTCGCGCAGCTGAACCCTGTCCGTGTATGCGGAGCTGTCACGGGCGGTGGCGAGCTGGGCCTGGGTGACCAGTCCAGTGCACAGGCCGTCGTTGTCGCAGACGAGCAGGTGCCCGGTGCGGGCACTGGCCATGACGGACAGGGCCACCTCGATGGTCATGTCGTCGCAGACCTGCGGTCCGGCCGTGTCCATGGCGTCGGCCACCGTCCTGTGCGCGAGGGTGGCGCTCTCCGAGCGGGGTTGCATCTGAACCAGCGTCAAAATGTGCCTCCTGCAGAGATGGGTCAGTTTCCTGATCACGAAGGTTCTAGGCCGCCGAATCGAAGGAGGACTGCCGCACGATCGTGCGCCGGGCAGCGGAAGCGGGGCTGCGCCGGCCGCGGGAGGCCGCGCTGCGGCTGCGCTGACGCCGCTCGGCTACCGGCGCGGTGATCGTCACGGGAATGCCGGAGGGGGTCTGGGCACCGGTGATCCGGCTGAGTGCCTCTTCCCCGGAGCGGACCGGGGTGGTCTGGGGGACGATGCCGGCGGCGGCCATGAGGCGGGTCATGTCGCGGCGCTGGTTGGGGGTGACCAGGGTGACGACGCTGCCGGACTCCCCTGCCCGCGCGGTGCGGCCGCCGCGGTGGAGGTAGTCCTTGTGGTCGGTGGGCGGGTCGACGTTGACGACGAGGTCAAGGTTGTCGACGTGGATGCCGCGTGCCGCGACGTTCGTCGCGACGAGCACAGTGACGTGCCCGGTCTTGAACTGGGCCAGGGTCCGGGTGCGCTGCGGCTGCGACTTCCCACCGTGCAGGGCCGCTGCCCGCACCCCGCTGTTCAGAAGATCCTGGGTGAGCCGGTCGACGGCGTGCTTGGTGTCCAGGAACATGATCACCCGGCCCTCGCGCGCCGCGATCTGTGTCGTCGTCCGGTGCTTGTCAGTGCCGTGGATGTGCAGGACGTGGTGCTCCATCGTGGTGACCGCGGCTGCGGACGGGTCGACGGAGTGCACCACCGGGTCGGTGAGGTAGCGGCGGACCAGGAGATCGACGTTGCGGTCGAGGGTTGCGGAGAACAGCATCCGCTGGCCCTCGGGGCGTACCTGGTCCAGGAGCGCGGTGACCTGCGGCATGAAACCCATGTCGGCCATCTGGTCGGCCTCGTCGAGGACGGTGATCGCGACCTGGTTCAGCCGGCAGTCACCCCGGTCGATGAGGTCCTTGAGGCGGCCCGGCGTCGCGACGACGACTTCGGCACCACGGCGCAGTGAACTGACCTGCCTGCCGATCGGCATTCCCCCGACGACAGTGGCCAGGCGCAGCCTCACCGAGCGGGCGTAGGGGGTAAGAGCGTCGGTCACCTGCTGTGCCAGTTCACGCGTGGGCACGAGGACGAGGGCGAGCGGCTGGCAGGGCTCGGCACGCTGCCCGGTGGTGCGGGCCAGCAGGGCCAGGCCGAAGGCGAGGGTCTTGCCGGAGCCGGTGCGCCCCCGGCCGAGGACATCGCGGCCCGCGAGGGTGTTGGGCAGGGTCGCGCCCTGAATCGGGAACGGGACGCTCATGCCTTGCACGGTGAGCGAGGCCAGCAGCTGCTCGGGCATGTCGAGGTCGGCGAACGTCTCAACGGCGGGCAGCGCGGGAGTGATCGTCTTCGGGAGGGCGAACTCGCCCGAGGCCGTCGCGGGCCGCCGGCCGTGGCCGCCCTGGCGGTTCGGCGCTCCGGAACGGCTCGGGGCGGGCGAGCCGAAGCGGCTGCCCCGGTACGAACCGGCGCCGGAGCCGGAAGCGGGACCGCCGGTACGGCTGCGGGTGCGGGAGGAGCGGTCATTCGTACGTGTGGGGTTCATTCAGAACCTTCCTTGATACGGCACGTATCAAGGAATTCCCGCAGCGGAAGAACAGCGCGGGGAATCACAAGAACGGGCCGAAAAGAATGCGAAAGTAAAATCTCGCCTGCGGCGAACCCGGCGGGGCGCAGACGGCAAAATTGGTGACGCCATGCGGACGTGAAATCCAGGACGTCGACGGGATACAGCTCCGAAAGAGCGAGCACCCTGGGAGAAGATCCTGCGGGCGGCGTATGTCCCGCAGGTGACACTCATGCGGGAAATGCCCGTAGCTGGGGCCCGCACCCCGAGGGATGCGGGCCCCAGCTACGAAGTACGCGTCAGCGTCAGGCGGGAACGATGTTCTCGGCCGTCGGGCCCTTCTGGCCCGACGCGATGTCGAAGGTGACCTTCTGGCCTTCGATCAGCTCACGGAAGCCCTGGGCGGCGATGTTCGAGAAGTGGGCGAACACGTCAGCGCCGCCACCGTCCTGCTCGATGAAGCCGAAACCCTTGGCCGCGTTGAACCACTTCACAGTGCCTGACGCCATGTCATATCTCCTTTGGGGCAGTACGCCGGAACCCGCAATCCACGGACACCGGGTCGCCGCGATGATGCCCCGCCCGGAGAATGACCGGAAATACAAAACGCTTCCCGCGGCTGAAAACACCGGCAGGGGCGTTGAAGTTTTTTGGGAACCACAACTGCAACTGGGATCGACAGTAGCATGCGGTAGCGACCTATGTACGGTCAATAATTCCACTCTGTTCGTTGCGGTAAACACACTGCCAGCGCGGCACATTAAACCCTCATCCGGCGGTCATAGATATTAATCCACCCCGAGCGCAGCGTTCCAGGAGAAGCGGTCGACGTTTTGCAGCTCGGCAGCACAACTACTGCGGTGGCACTGTCCTGCCGGACGACGGCCCAACCAATCCGTGTGCCAGTCCCGACACAGACCAGGGCCGCGCAGCACAGCTTCTGCGCGGCACCGGATTCCCGATCTGGTAGGCGCGGACGCCGTGCGCCGGATCCCCGGGCCGGGGCCAAGGCATTCGGCGGGCGGTCACGCGGCCATCGCATGAGGCAGCACGGCCGCTGTCCGGATCGGAAGGGGCAGTCAACGCGGGGCCATCCCGGCGAGGCGCCGGACTCCTGGTAACCAACGCGCTACGGCACCAGCGGACGCGGCCACGGCAGCCGGTTGGCTGGTAGGCCCGCATGTTCCGGTGTCGCGTATGCAGAACCGGGGAGTCGAGTGCTCACCGCGAGTGGTCGCCGGGCGGGCATCTCAGCCCAATCAGCCCGGGTCACCGCGCTCCGGCACGCCCCAGGGTGCCCCGACCTGAGTTGCGACGTTGGCCGGTGGTGCAGTCCGTGTAGCCGAGAGCCTTGGTGACGACCGGGGGTGGCGTGTGCTCGCCGCGCGGGCGAATCACCCCACCGGCAACGATGCGAGTGCGCCATTACTGCGCCGCATCGCGTTCCCTGCAGACGGTGGAGGCAGCTGGCACAGTAGCGATCCGCCCCACAAACCCAGCTCTGCGGCAGCCCGCGATCAACCGCTCAGACGGGTGACACGATGAGGCCGACCAATGCAGCTTCTCCGACGGCATCCTCGCGAACTCGGCCACTCGCATCATGATCCCGCACGCAGACGCGGTCCCGTCACGAACGGGAAGCCGAGAAGGCGTTCTTTGTCGACTGCCCACAATTCGCTGAATCAGCGTAGGCGCGGAGTCGACCGTTGCCCATCGCGCGCGACGCAACACACGCCACGACCCTGCTCCATGTACGGGACCGCCTTGCGGGCGGAGCCTCGACCCCGCGCACTCCTGTCGCGACGGTATGGCGCGGACCACCACCAGATAGATGACTACTCGTCAGCAAAGTCAGCATCGAGTCAGCATTCGTACCATCAAACGTCACCACACCCTGCTCTGCACGGGAGTCGCATCCAAGATCCGCAGCGCACGCCAAGGGCCAAGTGAGCAGCTACGAGTCGACCAGAAACGGAATTTGTCCGAAGCCAGCCAGCCTGAGGCCAGTTCGGGCGAACACCCCAGCTCAGCGCACCCTCCCCCGCGCCTTCAGCGGCACCACAGGCAGCTCCGGAGCTGGAATCGGAGGGCCGTCATAGCCCTTCACCTCGCCGAAGCGGGTCCCGTTCATCCAGTCCTCTCGGGCCTGTGCGATGTCCTCCTGGGAGCGTCCGATCCAGTTCCAGAACATGACGATCTCCTCCTCGAACGGCTCGCCCCCGAGGAGCATCAGCCCAGCATCGGAGAGCGCGCGCACCGGCAGTTCGGAGCGGCCGCAGCCCAGGTAGAGCATCGAGCCCGGCAGGACGGGTACGCCGTCGACCTCCGCCTCGCCGGACATGGACAGAACCGCGTACTCGAAGTCCGGGTCCAGCGGCAACCGGGCCTGGGCACCCTGCGCCAGCGCCAGGTCCGCGCCGACGATCGGGGTGTAGGCGGTGCCCGGCGAGACCGCACCGTCGAGTTCGCCCAGGATCACGGTGGCGGTGAGGCCGGGCGCCGTGACGGTGGGCAGGTCCACGTGGTGCTGGAAGTGCGGCTCGACGCTGCGGTGGGCTTCGGGCAGGGCCACCCAGAGCTGGGCACCGTGCAGAAGCCTGGCGTGCGACTTGGGGCTTTCCTCGGAATGGCTGATGGCCCGGCCCGAGGTCATCAGACCCAACTCGCGGGGGCGCACCGTCTGGAGACTGCCCAGACTGTCGCGGTGCAGAACCTCGCCGTCGTGGAGCCAGCTGACCGTCTGCAGCCCCATGTGGGGGTGGGGCGGTACCTGCATGCCGGGCTCGCCGGCGATGTCGTCGGGGCCGTAGTGGTCCACGAAGGCCCAGGCGCCGACCATGCGTCGCCCCAGGTTGGGCAGCAGGCGGCGCACCTCGGTGGACTCGCCGAGCTGGACGCGGCGCGGGGTGAGGAGTTCACGCACCGGTTCGGCGACGACGAAGCCCCGCCCTCCGCAGACGGAGAGTGCGGCCTGGCGATCGAGATTGCTCATGGCGCACAACCTATTCCCGTACGGGCGCGGAGGCCGGGTCCCCACGCCGAAAATTTAGTGGAATGTTAAACCACTATGCTGTGTTCTCATCCCTGAGCGAACGCGGACGGAGCCCTCGGGCGGCCCGCGCCGGAAGGAAACAGAAGGAGGACACGTGAGCGAGACCTATTACGAGTTCGGCACGGCCGCCGACCGGTGGGACCGGGCACAGATGTTCTTCGAGGCCAAGGAGTACCTGACGGCGGCCCGGATTCTGGGCGGGCTGGTCGAGGAGGTGCCGGAGCAGGTCGCCCCGCGGCTGCTTCTGGCCCGCGCCTACTACCACTCCGCCCGACTCGGCAAGGCCGAGGCCGAGCTGCGCGCCGTACTGGAGCGGGACCCGGTGGAGGACTACGCGCGCCTCATGCTGGGGCGCACCCTGGAGCGCCAGGGGCGGCACAGCGAGGCCGCGCCGCATCTGAGGATGGCTGCCGCGCTGACCGGCGACTTCGACTCCGGCACTTCCTGAGCCGAAGCCGACGGCGAAAGCGAAGGCGAAGGCGGCCTCGTCCGGAGCGGGAGCCCGGGTGATACAGGGGCGGGCCGGAGCGTCCCCGGGCCCGCCTCGGCCCGGCCGTGGTGGTGGGCAGCGGCCCAGCACCACGGCGCCCCCGTTATCTTTTTCGCGGTCCTGCAACGGGGCCGCTGGCCTCCGGGCTCGGCATGACTGTGTCCCCCTGTCGAAGGAATGACCTGGGGGGTGGTGTCACCGGGCCCGGGGGTGTTCGTCGGAGACGCTGATCAGAGGTCCGGCCACCGTCCGGTCCGGCGCAATGCCGGACAGTTCGCGGGCGGTAGGTCTGCATAACGTGGATGCGCGAGCACGACACCCGAGCCGAGGCCAGCACCGTCAACACCCTGGAAAGGGCACGATGTTCGAGATCGAAGACGTGGGCGTGTTCCTCGGTTTGGACGTCGGCAAGTCCGCTCACCACGGCCATGGGCTGACGCCGGCGGGCAAGAAGGTCTTCGACAAGCCGCTACCCAACAGCGAACCGAAACTGCGGGCCGTCTTCGACAAGCTGACCGCGAAGTTCGGCACCGTCCTGGTCATCGTGGACCAGCCCGCCTCCATCGGTGCCCTGCCGCTGACCGTCGCACGCGACGCCGGCTGCCGCGTCGCCTACCTGCCCGGCCTGTCCATGCGCCGGATCGCCGACCTCTACCCCGGAGAGGCCAAGACCGACGCCAAGGACGCGGCCGTCATCGCCGATGCCGCGCGGACCATGCCGCACACCCTGCGCTCGCTGGAACTGACCGACGAGATCACCGCCGAGCTGACCGTGCTGACCGGCTTCGACCAGGACCTGGCCGCCGAGGCCACCCGCACCTCCAACCGGATACGCGGCCTGCTCACCCAGTTCCACCCCTCCCTGGAACGCGTCCTGGGACCGCGCCTGGACCACCAGGCCGTCACCTGGCTCCTGGAGCGTTACGGCTCCCCGGCCGCCCTGCGCAAGGCCGGCCGCCGCAGACTCGTGGAACTGATCCGCCCGAAGGCCCCACGCATGGCCGCCCGGCTGATCGACGAGGTCTTCGACGCGCTCGATGAGCAGACCGTCGTCGTCCCTGGCACCAGCACCCTGGACATCGTCGTGCCCTCCCTGGCCGCTTCCCTGACCGCCGTGCACACCCAGCGCCGGGCGATGGAGGCCCAGATCAACGCCCTGCTGGAGGCCCACCCTCTTTCCCAGGTCCTGACCTCGATGCCCGGCGTCGGCGTCAGGACCGCCGCTGTCCTGCTGGTCACCGTCGGCGACGGCACCAGCTTCCCCACCGCCGCCCACCTCGCCTCCTACGCCGGCCTCGCGCCGACGACGAAGTCGTCGGGCACCTCGATCCACGGCGAACACGCACCCCGAGGCGGCAACCGGCAGCTCAAACGGGCGATGTTCCTGTCCGCCTTCGCCTGCATGAACGCCGATCCGACCTCCCGCGCCTACTACGACAAGCAACGCGCCCGCGGCAAGACCCATACCCAAGCCCTCCTCCGCCTCGCCCGCCAACGCATCAGCGTCCTGTTCGCCATGCTCCGCGACGGCACCTTCTACGAGTCACGCGTCCCCGAAACAGCTACCGCATGACCAGCCTCGGACTTGCGTAGCTGAACCAAACGGCCTCACAGGCAGTCGCATCCTGTGGAGTAGAGCAGCAGGAAGAGGGCCGTCATGGCGGTCACGGTGAAACCGACAGCGGTCAGGGCGGCGAGGCCCCGACGGCGCCCCTTCGCGGGGGTGCGGAAGGTCTGCCAGGCGCCGTGGGCGAGGAGGAGGCTGAGCAGCCCAGCCCCCGCGATGGTGAAGCGCGGGCTGAGGGACCAGCTCAGGTAGGCGATCAGAGCCAGGCAGCCGAGCAGGGCACAGGCGAGCAGGCTGAGGATCACCTCGGCGACGGCTTCTCCCAGCGCCTCGACCAGGAAGTCGCCGACGCCTTTCGCTGCCCTGCGGACCCCCATGACGCTCCTCCCTCTTGCGTCGAGGCCCCGAGCGGGGCCTGGTATGGAGGACCCCCGCCGAGCCGGAATGGTTGCCGGGGTGCTCAAGAGTCGCCTACTGCGGCACACGGTCACACCTTGACGAAGGACATAGAGGCACCCCCCCCCGGTCCGGGTCGTTGGCGGTGGCGGCGACGGTGGCGACGAG
The DNA here is from genome assembly GCF_035917275.1 of Streptomyces sp. NBC_01237. Taxonomy (NCBI): domain Bacteria; kingdom Bacillati; phylum Actinomycetota; class Actinomycetes; order Kitasatosporales; family Streptomycetaceae; genus Streptomyces; species Streptomyces sp. NBC_01237. The sequence continues at coordinate 1,320,867 of NZ_CP108509.1, forward strand.
TCGACAGGTCGACGGGTCAACTGTTCAGGCCGTCGGCCCGTCCGCCGGAAGCGAGTTCGCCACGCGGTCCAGCCACTCCGTCATCAGGGCCGCCTCCGCGGTACTGAGTCCCGATTCATGGGAGTGGCGCAGCAGAGCGCTCAATCGGGCCGCCGTCGAGGGGACTCCGGCTTCCGTCGGACGGCTCGGGGTCGCGTCCGGAGTGAGGACGGCCGCGTGCACGGCGTCGCGCACCCTTCTGGACATGGCGTTGTCGGAGAAGGTCGCCGGGCGGGCCACGAGCATCAGGGCCACTCCCGTGTTGGCCGACATGATCATCTGCGCCGCGAGTTCCGGGGCGACACGCAGCCTTCCCACCGCGGCTGCCCGGGTCAGATCCCTGGTGAGGATCCGGTGGGACTCACGTGCGGCCTCCGGCGGCGTGCGCATCGCGGGTGAGTTCATCAGCCGGTAGAGGTTCGGGTTGCGAAGGGCGAACTCCACATGGCTGTCCCAGCCGTTGCGCAGGTCCTCGACGGGGTCCGTGGTGTCGTCGCGTTCCCGTTTGGCCGCCAGATACTTGTCGAATCCATGATCGACGACCGCCGACAACAGACCTTCCTTGTCCCCGAAGTGCCGGTAGAGGGCAGGGGCTCCCACCTGCGCCGCCTCGCACACCGCACGCGTGGAGATGTCACCGTCGGGCGACTCCCTCACCAAGTCCGCCGCCACTTCCAGAATGCGTGTTCGCGTGCTCATCGAACGGACGCTATCAAGCGGCATGCGGCGTCAGCAGGTCGTCCAGGACGATCCGTCCGTGGAAATCCGCGCGGACGCGGTCGGCGACCGCGCTGACCGCCTCGCTGCCGTCGTCTCCAGGATCGATGTGTACGCGAGGGCGCTTCCCGTGCTCGGCGTCCACGAGTCGGACGATGGCGTCGGCGACCTGTGCGGCATCGGCATCGGCATCGGCGGGAGTAGGAACGGCCGGCCGCTGGGACACCTGCTCCATCAGGCCGACGCAGAGCTCTTCGTAGTCCGGGACCATTGACCGGTCGGCCGGACGCCGGCCCGTGACGAAGTGGTTGATTACCGAGGTGAAGGAGCCCGGCACGCCACTGGTGGTCTCGATGCGGAAACGCGCCGACTCGGCGGCACAGGAGACGGCCAGGGCGTCCATGAAGGACTTGGCGGAACTGGCGGAACTGGCGGAACTGGCGGACTTGGCGGCGAAGCGGGGGGCCGGACAGGGCGGCGTACCGCCCCTGGTGGACGTGGAACCCATCCACACCACCAGCCCGCGCCGCCGGCTTCTCAGCTGTGGCAGCGCGGCCCGGTTCACGCGCTGGGTACCGAGGACATCGGTGTCGTGGACCGCCGCGACTTCCTCGGGGGTGAACACCTCGGTGGGGCCGGTGACCATGTGCCCGGCGCCGTGGAGGAGTACGTCGAGACGGCCGGCCTCGGTGACGGCCGCGGAGATCGCAGCGTCCGCCGACTCCCGGGACAGCACATCCGGCTCCGCGGTGCGCAGGTCCACCCCATGCCCGGCGGCGTAGGCCGCCGCCTCGGCGACCCGGCCAGCATTGCGCGTGGTGGTGTTCCGCATGGCGGCGCAGACGATGTGGCCCGAGCGGGCCAGGGCCCGAGCCGCCAGGGCTCCGAAGCCGGAACCCGCACCGGTGATGACGATGACCTTGCTCATGGGGCTGCTCCTCGGTCGGGGCATGCGCACGGGATGAACAGCGGCGCGCGAGAGATACGGGGGGACCGCGGCCCGGCCAGCGCCGAAAACCGCAGGCCAATGGCTGCCCGCCATCCCGCCGTCCGCTGTCCGCCGTCGGAAGCGGCCGTCAGACGATGCCGCCGTTGGCACGCACGACCTGCCCGTTGACCCAGCGCGCCGGACCCGCGAGGAACGACACGACCTCCGCGATGTCCTGGGGCGTGCCCAGTCGCTCCAGCGGCGGCTGAGCGGCCATCCTCGCGACGGTCTCCTCGTCCTTGCCGTCCAGGAACAGGGCCGTGGCGGTAGGCCCGGGGGCCACGGCGTTGACCGTGATGTCCCGGCCGCGCAGCTCGCGGGCAAGGATCAGCGTCATGGCCTCGACGGCCCCCTTGGTGGCCGCGTAGGCGCTGTATCCGGGAAGGGAGAGCGACAGCACCGAGCTGGAGAAGTTGATGACGGCCCCGCCGCCCCGCAGGCGCCGCGCGGCCTGCTGGTCGACGACGAATGTGCCGCGGATGTTGGTGCGGTACATCCGGTCGAGCGCGTCGAGTTCCAGCTCGGCCAGCGGCGCGAGTGCCATGACGCCTGCGGCGTGCACAACGACGTCGATGCCCCCGAACGCCTCCTCGGCGGCGTCGAAGAGAGCCGCGACGGCGATCTCGTCGGCGACGTCGGCCCGGTGCGCGACGGCCTGTCCACCCGCGGCCGTGATGGCCGCGACGGCGGCCTCGGCCTCGGTCCGGTTGCCCGCGTAGTTGATCACGACGGCGAAACCGTCGGCCGCGAGCCGTTCGGCGCTCTCCCGGCCGATTCCCCGGGACCCGCCGGTGACAAGGGCGACGCGCGGTGCGGCAGCCGTGGCGGAGGCAGTGGTGTGGTCAGTCATGGTCTCGCTCCCGATGACACAGGGGTCGGCGTTCCGCGAACCCGATGACATCAACGCTAACATCCATACGGTATCGATGCTACCTTCACTGCCGGTGACGCCGATAGCGTCGCTCCCCCTCCGCCGCATACGACGGAACCCGCCGGGATGATCCCCGGCGGGTTCTTGTCCGCCCAGCAGTCCTGCCCGACCGGCAGTACCACCGGCAGATCAGGCGGTCGCAGGTCAGCCGGTCAGGTCACCGCACCGGCCGTGTCGCGCGACACCGCGCCGCCGCCCGTTGGCGCCCCCGTCCCGGGCGCCAGCAGGCGTTCGGTCAGATAGCCGAAGACCAGGCCGAAGACGGCCCAGAGTGTGGCCTGAATGGCCAGCGTGGAGAGCCGGAACTCCCACAGGAGGGCGGCCGGGAAGTCCCTGCCGACCTCGTTGACCGAGGGCAGGAACGCGTAGGCGACCCCGATCAGCAGGACGAATCCGGCAGCCGCGACGATGGTCGCGTTCCAGTTGCCCAGGCGAGGCGCGAGACGTCTGCCGAGGATGACGGCGGCGACGGCCAGCAGGACACCGAGGGCGACCATCAGGAAGAACAGGGTGGTGCGCTTCCCGATGGTGTCGGGGTTGCCGACAGCCGGCGGGTTCGCCGGGTATTTCAGGAACGGCACGACGTACACCGTCAACAGGGCGGCGCCCGCGATCAGCGCCGCCGTGGCCCGCGGGCCGAAGTTGCCGATGCGCCCGAGGGCGTAGCAGAAGACAAGAGCGGCGATGCCGCCGATCGCCACGCCGAAGACCAGGATGCCGGTGGCGAGTCCGCCGGTCGCCTGCATGGTGCGGCTGACGAGCTCCTCGCCGCCGCCGTGGTCATGGCTGTGGGCCTCTTCCAGCGCGATGGCGGCGTCCACTTGGGACTCGCCGAGGAAATAGGCGACGACAAGAGCCGCCGCGCCCGCGATCAGGCCGGCCAGCATGCCGCGGACGAGCAGGGCTCTGACAGATATGGAGTTCACGAGAGTTTCCCCTGTTTTCTCAGTGGCAGGGGAAGCCGAGCAGATGACGACCGTCGTGGACCCATTCGTGGACCCCTTCGCCGGAGATGACCGCGGTGGCCCCCTGCTCGGCGCCGACGAAGTACAGCAGAACGAGCATGAGAATGCCGAAGAAGACCGCCCAAGGGGCAATGGCCTTCGCCGAGATGGGGGTGATCGCAGATGCGCCGGTCGCCGGGGCAGCGGACTGTGCCATGGCAGAACCTCCTGTGGGAACACGCGTCCCTGTCGTGGTGCCTCAGACGACGGTGCTGGGTCTGACTTCCCGTACGGGTACGGGTACACAGTGGCGCGACCGTGCCGGACTCTCACCGGACTTCCGTCACACCCTCGTCATGGTCGACGCGACCCTACCGCCTGCACGCGGACACCGCCATGGTGCAATCGGCATGGCCGCGGCCCCGGGAGACCGTGGGAAACCGCGCCGTGGGGACCACGGTCGAGGGAGTGGAGGCAGAGCGTGACGGTACGGGTGATGTTGGTCTCACCTGCCATGAACGCCGCGCTGCGGGAGGCCCGTTTCGACGGCGACGGCCCCCTGGACCGGGCCAGCGAACAGCGTGCCCGCGCCGCCGCGGGCACGACGCCGACGGCGGGCCGCTACGCGAGCGGCCCTTCGGAACGGTGCCTCCGGACGGCCGAGGCGCTCGGTCTCGCCGTCCGGCACGAACCGGACCTCGCCGACTGGGACTTGGGACGCTGGCGCGGCCTGCGCCTGGACGAGGTGGCCGGGCGGGAGCCCGAGGCGGTGGCCGAGTGGCTCGGCGACCCTGTGGCAGCCCCGCACGGCGGTGAGTCCCTGCGGGATCTGACCACCCGGGTCGGTGGCTGGCTCGCGGCCCAGGCCGATGCCGAAGGCAGCGTGCTGGCGGTGGCCGGCCCCTCGGTGGTACGGGCGGCGGTCGTCCATGGACTGGCTCTGCCGACGGCAGCGTTCTGGCGGCTCGATGTCGCCCCCTTGTCGCTCACCGAGCTCAGCGGCCGGTCCGGGCGGTGGAACGTACGGCTGGGGCAGCCGTTGACGGCGCGGGACAGCTGAACCCCCGGCGGTGCGACCGGGGGTACAGCCGACCGGGAGAACAGCCGCTTGCCGCCGCGCGGGCGGCCGCCTCAGCCGTGCGGCACCAGGACTGCCGTGGCGGCGATGCCGTCCTCGACCCGCCATCGGCCCCGCAGCGTCGGTGGCAGCGCGGGGTGGGTACGCAACAGGCGTGCGCTCAGGGTGCCTTCGGTGCCCCCGCCCTCGGCCCGGTGGAAGGTGATGTCCGCCTCGTCGAAGTCGAGTTCGGTCCCCGTGATCGGGTACCACGCCTTGAACACGCTCTCCTTCGCGCTGAACAGCAGGCGGTCCCAGTGCAGCGCACCGTCGTCGCCGGGCGGGGGCGGGAAGTTCCAACGGCGTTCGGAAGGAAGTGAGATCAGGGCCCCGACACCGGCGGGCAGCGGAGCGTGCGGCTCGGCGTCGATGCCCAGGCTCAGCGCGTCCGTCGCCCGCGTCAGCGCCGCCGCCCGGTAGCCCTCGCAGTGCGTGAGGCTCCCGATGATCCCCTCGGGCCACAGCGGCGCACCGCGTCGGCCGCGCAGCACCGGAACGGGAGGCAGGCCGAGGCCCGCCATCGCGCGACGGGCGCAGGCGCGCGCGGTCGCGAAGTCGTTGACGCGCTTGGGCACGCTCCTGGCCACCAGTTCCTCCTCCTCGGGGAACAGGATTCCGTCCGGCACCGTCTCCTCACGGGTGGCGGCACAGGAGACGTACTCGGGGAACAGCCGCTCGATCACGAGGCACCCTCGGACGTGGTGCGGCTCGGTTCGTGCCCTTGGGCGGGTGCGCCGTCCGGGGTCGCGGGGCGTTCCTCGTACGGGAGGATCTGCCGCAGCAGGCCGCGCGGATGTCCGCGCTTGCGCCACTCCCTGGGGTAGCCGATCGAGACCTCCTCGAAGCGCACCCCGTCGTACCAGGTGGTCCGGGGGATGTGGAGGTGTCCGTAGACGACGGCCGCGACGTTGAACCGGCGGTGCCAGTCCGCGGTGAGTTCCGTGCCGCACCACTGGACGAACTCCGGGTACCACATCACCGAGGTGGGTTCCCGTACGAGGGGCCAGTGTCCGGCGAGGACGAGCGGGATGTCCGGGTCGTGCGCGGCCAGTCGGCGTTCGGTCGCCGCGACGCGGGCCCGGCACCAGTCGTCCCGGCCGGGGTACGGGTCGGGGTGCAGCAGGTACTCGTCGCTGCAGACGATGCCCGCCTTGTGCGCGATCGCCAGCGACTCCTCCTTGGTCCGCGCTCCGGGGGCGCGGAAGGTGTAGTCGTACAGGAGGAAGAGCGGGGCCACCGCCACCGGGCCTTCCGGGCCGGGCCACAGGGGGAACGGATCTTCGGGGGTCGTCACCCCGAGGCTCCGGCACATCTCGACGAGGTGCTCGTACCGGGCCTGCCCGCGCAGGCGTACGGGGTCCTTGTCCATCGTCCACAGCTCGTGGTTGCCGGGGGTCCACACCACGTGGGCGAAGCGTTCGGCGAGGAGTTCCAGCGCCCACCGGACATCGTGCGGCTGCTCCGCCACGTCGCCCGCAACGATGAGCCAGTCCTCGTCCGACGTGGGGTGCAGCGACTCGACGATGGCCCGGTTCTCGGAGACCGCGGCATGCAGATCGCTCACCGCGAGGAGACTGCCCCCTCCGTACGAGGGGTGCGCGGCGTCCGGAGAATGCGCGAAGGACGTGGTGTGGGGGGCGGGGTCGCTCGCAGGAGTTCGAGAAGTCATGGAGGTCGATTCCCCATCTGTCGGTCGGCGTACGACTCCGCGCGCACGGTGCGGGGTCAGGGGAAATCTACCGTCCCGCACGCTCCCGGTGGTCTCGAACGCAGTCCTCGTCCATGGCTCCGTGCCGCACGGCCGGGCCCGGACTCCCGCACCTCCTGTCGGGCCGGACCGGCCGGTCCGGCCCGACAGGAGAACCGCCGCCGCGGCCGCCCCCGGCCCGACCGGGGCGGCGACGACTGCCGACCGCTGCCGCAGGGCGTCCGTCAGCCTCGGCCCGCGGCAAGTTCGGTGGCGGGGCGGCCGTTCGGCGGGGGCGGCACGGTCCGACCGGACGCGGCGGTGGTGGAAGAGGCCGGTGTGGATGCCGGGGGCGGCACCGCCGCGCCAACCGCTCCGGTCGGCTTCCCCGGGGGCTTGCGGCGGCCGGCCGGCCGTGCGGAGCGCCGGGGCGCTCCCCCGTACACCGGAATCCTGAGCAGGGCGAAGACCGCGAGGAGTGCGCCCGCCGACGGTACGAGTCCGGCGAGCGGGTGCAGCAGCCCCGCGTACACCAAGGTCCCCGTGAGTGCCCCGACAACCGCGCCGAAGCCCAGGACGACCGCCACGCCCGGTGCGGTGAAGCGGATCCGGCGCAGGCGGTGGGCGATGTGATCTCCGCCGTCCGGGAGCAGTGGCCGTGAGGCCCGTCGGCGCGACACCAGCACGAGCGCCGTGTCGGCAACGGCCACCACCATCAGGACCGGCAGTGCCACCCACGCGGCACGCTCCGGTGGCGCCGCCGCATGGAGCAGCACGACGGAGCCCGCCAGCACGAACCCGGTGAACAGGGAGCCGCATTCGCCGGGAAAGATCCGCGCGGGGTGCCGGTGGTGAACCAGCGACCCGGTGAGGGCGGCCACGAGTACGGCCAGCAGCAGGACCACACCGGACCGGCCGTCGAGGACCGCGCAGGCGAGCAGGCCGGTCGCGGTGACAACGGCGACGGTGGCCATCGCACCGTCGGAATTGTCCAGCGCACTGAAGGCGTTGGTGAGGAACACGATCCAGAGCGCGGCGAGCACGGCCACCATCGGGGACAGCCCGGCGATGGAGACGAAGACGGCCGCGGCGACCGCCTGTGCCGCCAGCCGCAGCCAGGGGTTGAGCGGCTTCAGGTCGTGGACGAGGCCGAACGCCGCGAGGGCGCCGGACACGGCGACCAGCGGCAGGACGGGGGCGCCGGGTTCCGCGAGCCCCAGTTCGGATCCGGCCCAGCCGACGCCGGTGACGCTCAGGACTGTCACCACTCCGCCCAGGTACGGCATCGGCCGGGCGGGCCGCTTGCGGCCGTCCGGGCGGTCCGGCCCTCTGCGGCGGAGCGTTGTTCTGCGGATGCCCGCGGTCAGTATCACCGTGATGAACAGCGCGACCACACCGGAAGTGATGATCCCCACCACGTTCACCTGCCCTGCCTTTCCTGACACGTGCCCCTGCGGCGACCGGCGCTCCGGGTCCGGCTCATCCGTCGCAGCACTCTGCACACATCGGTGTCGCACGTTCGTTGCGGTCTCGGAGCGATGCGTGACGCCACCCGAGTGGAGTCGTCCCACAACTTAAGGCTCGAATGTCACAATATGCCCCGAATAACACGAAAAACTCGACACTGATTGAGGTTCCGTCAGAAATGGTCACGCCGGACTCGGTTCCGGCACGCCATCGGCGGCCCCGACGGTCCGGCGTTCCTCCGTCGCGTGCTGTGTGCTTTCGGGGCCGCCCCGGTCCGCGCAGGCGGAGGATCCCGGAGCAGGTGGTGACGGGAGCCGGTGAGGACGTGGTGACGGGAGGCGGTGGCTCGCGGTGCGTCCCTATCGGTCGTCCGAGGACTGACCGCTGATCAACTTCAGCAACGCGGCGTGCGTTTCCCGGTCGGCCGCCACGACCAGGCCGCCCGCACCGGTGTGCAGAGGCTGGCCGTGGATGCCGGTGACCACGCAGCCGGCCGCCTGGCAGAGCGCGATCCCGGCGGCGAAGTGCACGCTGTCACGCAGGTCGCCGTCGGTGACGTAGGCGGCCCGTCTGCCCGCTGCCACCCAGGCCACCGCGAGGGTGGTGGAGACGACGCGCGGCCGGAAGCGCTCGATGAACCCCGGGTCGTCGAGGAGGCGGGCCGCCCTGAAGCCGGGCGCGTTGGGGAACGGTGGGTCGAGGTTGACATCCACCAGATGCGAATCGGGCGACGGCACCGACTCCGCGTCCCTGCCGCCGCTGCGCAGGTGGGTGCGCTCGCCGTCGGTCCAGAACACCTCATCGGTGAAGGGGTCGGCCGATGCGGCCGCGGTGATACGGGTCCCGACGCGGAGGGCCACATTCACCGCGACCAGCATGTTGCGCACGGCGTAGTTCAGCGTGCCGCACAGCGGATCGACCAGCCAACCGCGCTCCGCGCCGTCCGCGCCGGTGCGCCCGCTCTCCTCGCCGGTTACGGCGTCGTCGGGCCGTGCGGTCCGCAGAACACCCAGGATGGCCTTCTCGGCTTCCAGGTCCGCGGTGGTCGCGAAATCGGCCGCGGACTTCTCGTACCGCTCCAGGGTCTCCCCGTACAGCGAGCGGACGACGGCCGCCCCCGCCCGTGCTGCCGCTACCGCCAGTTGTGCGTCCGTCTTCGCGTCCATGATCGACATGCGCGCAGAATAGCCACTCCCCTCTTCCGGCAGGGCGGCTCCGACCGGCGTCGGCCCGCCCCGGGCCGTCGGAGCATTGGGCCGCTCCCCCGGGGTTCGCTCCTCGCACCCGCCGGCGCGAGGCCCCTGCCGCGGTGACTGAACGGCCACCTGAACAGCCACCTGAACATTCATGGGAACAGACGCCTGGGCGCAGGCATCCCATCTGGGGTTATGGCAAGAGCGGACTTGCCGAGGTGGGTCGGTTTCCTGCAACACCCCAGGCGCGAGAGCAATGTGGAAGATGTGGCCCCCCTGAGACATAGCTACTTTGCTAAGTGACGGAAAGCGAAGGAAGTGCCTTCCGGCACGATATGTGAAGACTGCCAAGGCTCCGTCGGCCATCGGAAGCGCCATTGCCGTGGTCGTGCGCGATGCCATCTGACACGACCGAACACGAGGTCACCGATGCGCGGTGGAGGCGGACAGCCGTGCCACCGCCCGGCCGTATCCGGGCCGATGGATCACTGGGGTGGGGATGCGTAGATTCGCTGTGCGGGCCGAGATCGGAACCGTCGGCTTCTCACCGGTGCGAGCCCTGATCAACACGGGTGCCACGGCAACGTGGCCCCGGCAGGCACGCATCGGACTGAAGCTGGTCGCTCCCGACGACCCCGCGTGTGCCACGAACGAGGAAGAGGAGAACGCGACCGTACGGGGCCGGGCCCACGGCCCGGACAGGGTGCCGTACGGAGAGTGGGTGGTGCGCAGTCTCCGTGAGGTCGGACAGGCGTGGCTCGACCAGGTGGGCCCCTGCCGCGTCGACGTGATCGACGCGGAACTGCTCGACGACGGCAGCCGGTTGTTCTTCTCGGCCCTCGCCGAACTCGCCGAAGTGTCCGACGGGCTGATCACGGTGCACTGTCCGGCGGCCGGCCTCACCGGATCGGCCGTCCCCACCGTCCCCACCGTCCCGATCGGCCCGGTCGGTCTGGTGCCCGCCGTCGCGAGCGCCCGCGAGAGGCGCATCGAATACCTCGCGGCCTCCACCGGCCGGCTCAGCGGCGCGGAGGCCGACTTCCTGTACCGGCAGGCGCTCGGCTACCTGAGAACGGGGGACGGCTGGACCGCGGAGCGCATCCTGCGCGCGGTACTGCGGCTGCGCCCGACACCTGCCGTCCGAGCCAAACTACGGGCTGCCTGCGCTCTGCTCGGGCGGCCCCTGGACCCCGGACACCCCCTGGCGGGGCCGGAGTCGGGGCGGAGGCCGGAGCCCGCGTCGGGGCCGAGGCCGGAATCGGCGCCCGAGCACCATCCGCCCGGGCGGGCACCCGGGCACGCGCCGGAAGGCGCCGCCGGGGCGGCCGGGTGCGGCCCGCTCCGGCTGCACGCGGGCTGGGAGCGCGTGGAGCGGTGGGCGCGGACGGCCGGTCAGATCCACAAGAACGCGGTGCACAAGGCGCTCTTCGCCGTAGCCGACAGAACGGTGTTCCGCACGTACGAGACCTACGACGATGCCACACAACCGCTGGACTTCTTCGTCCCGGTGAGGGAGGGACTCGTTCTCAAGATCCATATTTGCGACCTGGAAAGCTTCGAGATCGCTCACGTCGGCCCGATCGACGAGGCGCCCGGAACCGGGAGGGAAATCGACCGAGCGGCGTGACAGGCTTCCCGGGCGGACGGGTGTTCATGCATCAACTCGGTGCCGAACAAGTGTCCTTGACAGGGTGCGGGGCCTGTGAAAATGTCGGCCGCACTTGCGCTACCTGGACTTCCTCTGTCAAGAACTCGGGGAGATTTGATGCCGCCACTGGAAGTATCCGGAATAGATGTTTCCTCACGGGTCCGGGCCCGTGACATCCAAATGGCCGGCGTCGCCGACATACGCCGCCACGTCCTGATGATCTCCGGTGCCATCGACACCGTCGATCACGACGTCTCGGTCTGCGTCAACCTCCCCGAGCCCGGCCGCTGGCAGGTCATCAAGTCCGAGACCAACCTGACGGACCGCACCTGGGTGGCCATGCAGGCCGCCACCGACGAGGACTCCGTCTTCGTCGACGACGCCGACACCCTGGTGATGTCACGCCAGTTCTCCAAGTCCTTCATCACGCCCGACCAGCGCCGCCTCACCTTCTACGGTGGCGAGGTGCGCCCCGGCGAGGCCGTGGTGAAGATGTACTCCCTGGAGACCACCGGCCGACGGCCCACCTACGCGTACTCCCGGTACAGCCCGATCGCCACCGACAGCCCGGAGATCACGGCCAGGACCCTCGAAGAGCTGGTCGCCGAGGGAATGCCCCAGCGACCGGTCATCGAGGTCATCGTTCCTGTGACGGTCATCGGGTGATCTCCTTCGTCCCCGAGCCCCACCTGCTGGACTCTCCGCGGGGCCGTGACTGGCCGCCCTCCCCCGGAGCGCACGGCACACGCACCACCCCGCCGCCCGCCACCGCGGACGTGGCCATCATCGGCGCCGGCCCCGCCGGCCTCGCGGTGGCCTCCGCGCTCTGGCACCTCGGCGTCCATGACGTCGTCCTCCTGGACCGCGAAGGGCGGGCGTGCGGACGGTTCTTCGACCGGGTCGACGTCCTCGGGCAGCGGGTCCTGCGCTCGCCCTACGAGCACCACCCCGGAGTCGAGGGCTACCGCGACTGCGAGCTGCTCGACTTCGCCCGCCTCCACTGGTCGCTGCTCACCCCCGTCGAGCGCCGCGAGATCCGCATGGCCCAGGCCGGGCACCGCTCCGTCGTGCCCGTCGACGTCTTCGAGGCCTACTGCAGGCACGTCGCCACCCTGCATCACGTGGACGAGCGCATCCGGCGGGCCTCCGTCCGTGAAGTACGGCCCACCGCCGACGGTGTCACCGTCCGCGGCGACGGGTTCGCGGTCAGCGCCGCGTACACCGTCCTCTGCCTCGGCGAGGAACGCCGTTCCGCGCCGGCCGACTGGTGGGACGGCGAGGCCACTCCGAGGAGCGTCAGCTACTGGGACGAACCCGTGCCCCCAGAAGCCCGGCGGCTGATCGTCGTCGGCTCCGGCCTCAGCGCGGCGCACCTCATCGCGAACGCCCTCGGCGACGGCAAGAGCGTGCACTGGGTTCTGCGCGCTTCCGAAGAACGCTACCAATGTGCCGATGTCAACGCGTCGTTCTTCCGTGCCGAGGGCAGGGCCCGTTTCGACGGGACGAGTTGGGAGGACCGTCAGATCCTGATGGGCGGACAGCGCCGGGCCTCGGTCATGTTCGAGTTCCGTCCCCTGCTGCGGAGCGCCGAGGCCGACGGACGGCTGACCGTGCACCGGGGCAGCACCATCACTGCCGTGACGCCCGAACGCGCCGGCCGCGCGGCCGTCCGGCTCGCGGGCGGCGAGCAGGTCATCGGCGACCATGTCGTCCTGGCCCTCGGCACCGCCGTCTCCAATGGTGAACACCTTCTGCCCGACGGAGTCACCGCGCCCCGTGACGGCTGGCCCGACCTCGACGAACAGACCCTGGCCTACCGCAACGCGCCCCGTGTGTTCGCGGTCGGCGCGGCAGCGGGCATGGTGCTGGGCCCCGCCGCCCGCAACATCGACGGGCACCGCGTCGCGACCGCCCGAGTGGCCACGGCTGTCGCCGCCCACCTGGAGTCGGCGGCCGTCCCGCTCCTCGCCGACGACCGAATGGCCGCCCGTGTCTGACCACGACGACTACGACTCCCGGTTCTCCCTCACCGCCGTGGACGAACCCGCGCTCACCGAGACGGGCGTCATGCTCATGGGTCTCGACGCCGAACGCCTGCTGGCCGGACTCGGCCTGGCCACCCTCGCCGACGATCCCGCCCAAGTGGCCCTGGCCGTCGACCGGGTCCGGCACGACGTACCAGCCTTCCCCGGCTTCGACGCCCTCGTCGATGCCGGCGCCCGCCACTGGCGCTCCATCCGCACGGTCATCGCCGCGGCGGGTTCGCGGCCACCGGCACCCGCCTCCCTCCGCAGGGCCTGGGACGAGGCCCTGCGCATGCTGACCTACTGCGACCTCGGCGAATCGGGCTCCGCCACCGTCGCCCACCTGGCGGCCTGCTGGCTGCGGCAGGACGAGATCGACCGGTTCGCCCAGCGCCTGGCACCCACGGGAAGCTGACGGACCCGGGCCCGGCACGTCCGGGCCGGTGCACAGGCCGGTCCGGCGCGCACAGCCGGTCCGGGCCGAAGCCGGTACCCGGAGCACCGCGGAAGGCGGGTGACGGCGCGGCCCGCGGGCCGGGCCACCACCCGCATCGGGGGTCAGGTGTGCCGTCGTCACCAGGACGACTTGGTCACCCCGGGCAGAAATCCGGCGTGTGCCTGCTCCCGCATCCGGACACGGGACAGTCCGAACTTCCGCAGGTACCCGCGCGGCCGGCCGTCCACACCGTCCCTGTTGCGGACGCGCGTGGCACTGGCGTCACGCGGCTGGCGCCGCAGCTCGTCGACGGCCGCGGACCGCTCCGCCTCCGGCGTCCCCGGCCTGCGGATGATCTCCTTCAGCTCCGCCCGCCGGGCCGCGTACCGCTCGACCGTCGTCCTTCGTTTCCCGTTCTGCGCGATCTTGCTCCTCTTCGCCATCAGACCTTCGTCCCTCGCGCCCGGATTCGGGCCACCGCCGCCTCGATTCCGATCGAGTCGATCGTCTTGATGGCCCTGGCACTCAGCGTCAGCCGCACATGCCGGCCCTCGCTGGGCAGCCAGTAGCGCTTGTTCTGGATGTTCGGGTCGAACCGGCGTGACGTGCGCCGGTGCGAGTGGGAGATGGCGTTGCCGAAGCCCGGCCGGGCGCCGGTCAGTTGGCAGTGGGCGGACACAGAGTTACCTGCCTCTCGTCGACGGAACCCATTCTTGAAAATGGAAACCATTCCCATATAGTAGCGCCATGGCCCGCAACGAACTACGCCCGATCGTCAAGCTCCGCTCCACCGCCGGAACCGGCTACACCTACGTCACCCGCAAGAACCGGCGGAACGACCCCGACCGGCTGGTGCTGCGGAAGTTCGACCCCGTCGTCCGCCGCCATGTGGACTTCCGCGAAGAGCGCTGACACCGCCCCCACCCGACCGGCCCACCCCGCGGCCCGCCCCCGAAGGACATCAGCATGAAGCCCGGCATCCACCCCGCCTACGGCCCCGTCGTCTTCTGCGACAAGGCCGCAGGCTTCGCCTTCCTGACCCGCTCCACCCTCACCGCCGAACGCACCGTCGTGTGGGAGGACGGCAACACGTACCCGGTCGTCGATGTGGAGATCTCCTCCGCGAGCCACCCCTTCTACACCGGCACCGCCCGCGTCCTGGACACCGCGGGCCGGGTGGAACGGTTCGAGCGCCGCTACGGCAACCGCGAGGGCCGGTGATGGAGGACAACCGGAAGCTGCCCGTCGTCATCGTCTGCGGCCTGCATAGCGACGCCCGCCGCGAGGTGGTGGAGGGGCTGCTGGGGAAGGTCCCGCACAGCATCGCGCTGCACCACGACCTGACCACGGCGGACCGGGGAACCGTGCACCGAACGGTCCGCGATTCCTCGGGCGAGCTGTCCAGCGGCGAGGCGCCTCTCGTGAACGACTGCGCCTGCTGCGCGCTGCGGGAGGATCTGATTCCGGAACTGCACCGGCTCGCGGCCGACGGGCTCACCCGGCTCGCCGTCCTCGATCTCTGGGACTCCGTCGAACCGAAGGCCACGGCCGAGGTCATCGCCGCCCATGGAGCGGGGTGGGCCGAGGTGAGGAGCGTGATCACCGCAGTCGATCCGGCCCTCGTGCTGCCCTGCCTCGCCAACGGCGACGATCTGGCGGACGCCGGACTGGCCGCCGCGGCGACCGATCGGCGTACCGTCGGGGACACCTGGGCACGGCAGTTGGAGTACGCGTCCGTCGTCGCCCTCGTCGAGAGTGACGAAGCGGACGACGAGGACCGTGCGCTCATCGGGCAACTGCACCCCACGGCCCGGCAGGCGACGGCCGGATCGGACGCACTGACGGAACTCGCGCTCTCCGGGTTCGACGTGGAGGCGGCGGGCGCCGCCCAGCACCCGGCATGTGCGCTCCTCCCCCAGGAGGCGGAGGAGTCCGGCGTCAGCACCCTCGTCTGGCGCAGGCACCGCCCCTTCCACCCCGAGCGCCTGTACGAGGCGCTGGAGGACCTGTGCTGTGCGGCCGCCCGCAGCCGCGGCCGGTTCTGGCTCGCCGACCGGCCCGACACATTGCTCTCCTGGGACGCGGCCGGCGGCGCGCTCTGCGTCGAGAACACCGGCCCCTGGCTCGCTTCCCTGCCGGACGCCGCCTGGGACATGGTGCCGCCCTTCCGCCGGGCCGCCGCCGCGCTCGACTGGCACCCGGAGCACGGCGACTGCTGCCAGCACCTGGTCTTCGTCTCCCCCGGCCTCGACCGCGACGGCCTCACCGGGGTGCTGGATTCCTGCCTGCTCACCGACGAGGAGTACGCGGCCGGGCGCGAGGCGTGGAAGAGCCTGCCCCGCGCCTTCGATTCGCTCCTCGACCCGGTCCACTGACCGCCCCCGCTCCGCACCGCGCTCCCGAAGGGAAACCGATGACACGCCGCCCCGCCCCCCACAGGCCCCTCAAGGCCCGTCCGAACCCGCTCGACGCCGCCGGAATCACGTACGTCGACTACAAGGACACCGATCTGCTGCGGAAGTTCGTCTCCGACCGGGGCAAGATCCGCAGCCGCAGGGTGACCCGGATCAGCGCGCAGCAACAGCGCCGGGTCGCCGCCGCCATCAAGATCGCACGGGAGATGGCCCTGTTGCCCTATTCCAGTTCACCCAAGTGAGCCCGGCCGGGGCCCGCCTCCACGGTTCCGTGCGAGGCGGGCCCGCCGCCCGGCCGGGGTCCGATGCCCGCCGGGCGCCGCGGGGCCGGCCGAGCGCGTGTCACGAGCCGTAGCGGACGCTCCCACGGGCATGCCCACAGGGGCGGCGATAGACTCGTAGATATGCCGAAAGGAACACCTATGCACCTTTCGGCCGACGCGAGTACATCCCCGAGTCCTTGACCCGCGAGGAGCAACGCAGATGTCCGCCACGACAGCACACCGCCCCCACGCAGCCCACCCTCATCAGCACGCCCCGGGATGCGGACACGTCGCGGTGCCTCACGAGGACCACGTCGATTACGCGCACGACAACCACCTGCACCGTGCGCACGGTGACCATGTGGACGAATGCGTGAAGACGGAGCACTCGGTGCACGACGGGCACGACCACCGGCACGGCCCGGCCTGCGGCCATGTCGCCGTTCCGCACGACGATCATGTGGACTACATCCACGAGGGCCACCGGCACGCCGAGCACGACGGCCACTGGGACGACCACTGACTCAGGCCGCTCGCCCCGGTTTTCGCGTAACGGACAGGCATACAGCCCCCGCAGCCTGGACATCATCGATATGACAATCATTTCGATGAATCCCCCGACCGTCCGAGGCAGCGCCAACCGGTCACGCGGTCCGCCCAGTTGCCTCCCATGCCCGTGGGAAGGCGCGTGCCGTCGTTGGCTTCTCCCCTGTACTTGGAACCAAGGCTCGAACCACGGCCGAAGTCGCTACTGGCCTCGGCCCCCCTCCTCCACAGCCTCGTGGACGGTCTGGGGTCGCCCCTGAACGTGGTGCTTCCGGACCAGGTCGCCGAGAACGTCTCCCGGTTCCGGTCGCTGTACCGGCGCCACCGCCTGGGCGGGGACATCTCCTTCGCCCACAAGGCCAACCGGTCCAGTGCGCTCGTCCGCAGGCTCGCCGCCACCGGGGCCGCCATGGACGTCGCGTCGCTGCACGAGTTGCAGCACGCCATGGCCTGCGGCTTCACGGCTGACCGCATCGGCGCGACGGGCCCGAAGGAACCGGAGTTCCTCTGGCTGGCCGCCCGTAGCGGAGTGACGGTCAACGTCGAGGGCCGAACCGAACTCGAAGCCCTGGCGGGCCTGGTGCGCGGCCATGGGCTGGCGCGGGCGAAGGTCCTCCTGCGGCTGTCGGACTTCGCCGCCCAGGGGGTGAAGGTACTCAGCCGCCGCAGCCGTTTCGGCTCCCCGGCCGGTGAGCTGTCCGGCCTGCTGGACGCGGCGGAGCGGCATCGCGACGCGGTGGAGATCATCGGCGTCGCGTTCCACCTCGACACCACCAGCCTCGACGAGAAGGCGGTGGCCGTGGAGGGCTGCGTACGGGCCATGGACGAGTGCCGGGCCAGAGGGATGCAGCCGCGCGTGCTCGACATCGGAGGGGGCTTCGGCGTCAACTACCTCGCGCACAAGGCGCAGTGGGAGGAGTACACCACTCAGCTCACCCTGGCGGCGCTGGGCCGGCGCGAGGCGCTGACGTGGCGCGATCACCGTTATGGGCTGAGCAGCGAGGCGGGCACCCTCCGCGGCTCCCTGGAGCTCTACCCCTCCCACCGCCCGGTCGCCGGTGTCGACTACCTCGACGAACTCCTGCGGCACCCCGCGCCTTCGCTCGGCAGACCCCTGGCCACCCTGTTGCTGGAGAACCTCTACGACCTGTGCGTCGAGCCGGGGCGCGCGCTCGTGGACCAGTGCGGGCTGACCCTGGCGCGCGTGCTGGAGGTGCGCGGCGATCCGGACGGAGTGCGTGGGACTCCGGACGGCTCGTACACGGTGCGGCTCGCCATGAACGCCGACGACTGCGCCCTGGAGGAGCACGGGATTCTCATGGACCCCGTGCTCCTCGACCGCGGCGGGTCGAGCCGGCCGGCGGGCGGATCGGATTCCGTCGGGGTGTATCTCCACGGAAATCTGTGTCTCGAATCCGATCTGATCACGCGCAGGAGGGTGTTCCTTCCCCGCCGACCGGTCGCGGGCGACCTCCTCGCCTTCGCCAATACCGCCGGCTACTGCATGGATTTCCGCGCCCAGAACGCCCAGCGGCGACCGTCCGCCCGCAAGGTGGCGCTCTACCGAGATACCGACGGCTGGCAGTGGAGTCTCGACGACCAGTACTGGCCCATACATTCCCCGGGGGACGCCCATGAGATATGACAGCATCATCGACACGGTGGGCGACACCCCGTTGGTACGCATCGACTCACGCGTGCACGGGCTCCAGAACATCGACCTCTTCGCGAAACTCGAATTCTGCAATCCCTTCGGATCGCTCAAGGACCGGGCCGCCTGGAACATGGTACGGCCCGGCCTGTCATCGGCGGTCGAGCACGGCAGCCAGATCGTGGAGCTGTCGAGCGGAAATACGGCCAAGGCCCTCGCAGTGATAGCGGGCATGCACGGCATAGGCTTCAAGAGCGTGACCAACCGGATGAAGATCCCGGAGATCAAGGAATTACTTCTCCTCCTGGGAGCGGAGATAGAGGAACTGCCGGGTCAGAGTGAATGCCTTGACCCGACGAACACCGAGGATCCGCTGACGCTCTTCCATCGGAGCCTGTCCGACCCGAGCAGTTCGTACGTACACACGGACCAGTACTACAACAGCCTCAACTCCGAGGCACACGAGACCGGGACCGGCCCCGAGATCATCGCCGATCTCGACAACCGGGCGCCGGACTGGTTCATCTCCGGCGTCGGCACCGCCGGATCGTCGACCGGGGTCGCACGCGCCCTGCGCAACCAGGACCCCAAGGTGCGGGTGGTCGGCCTGGTCGCGGACAAGTCCGACTTCATTCCCGGCATCCGGAATATCGACGAGGTCCAGGAGGTGGGGATATTCGACCCCCAGACCTATGACACCATCGAGTCCGTCACGTCCGACGAGGCGATCGACGGGATGGTCACCCTTCTTCGCAGGTGCGGAATACTGGCGGGACCGACCGGTGGAGCAGCCTATTTCGGGACCGTTCGCCATCTGCTGGAAATAGACTCGCAGCTGACCGGACGGAAAACAGCCGTATTCATTGTCTGCGACCGCGTGGAGAGTTATCTCAGTTACATCAGGAAGCGTCGTCCCGAACTGATCGGACAACGACCGAAAGTCCACTCCATCGCTTCGCTCTCGGATGCCGATATGGCACATGCCTGCGCGATCGGCATCACGGAGGCTCAGGAGTGGATACAGCGGGCCGCGCCGACCGTGGTCGACATGCGCAGCCCCTTCGCCTACGCCGCGCTCCATATCGCCGGATCGATCAATATCGTTGACGAGCTCTTCGAGGATCTCGTCCGGGGTGGGCTGCCGTTCAGCAAGAGACAACCCGTGCTCCTGGCCTGTCCCGTCGGCGAGAAGTCCCTCAAGTACGCGGCTCTCCTGACCCGTATGGGGCACCCCGATGTCCGCAGCCTGGCCGGGGGGATCATCGCCTGGCGCGATGCGGGCGCCCCGCTGATACGGGAGTGATTTTCGTGACTCAGCACGGACGGGCTTCCTCCTGGGAGGATCTGAGCACATGGCAGGGAATGATCCGTGCCCAGTTCCCGATCATCACCTCACACCCGGAGCTGGCCTATCTGGACAGCGCCGCGACAGCGCAGAAACCGCAGCCGGTCCTGGACGCCGTCCACCACTACCTCACGACGTCCAACGCGAATGCGGGACGCGGTACCTACCCCTGGGCCAACAGCACCACGGCGCTGATCGAGCGAGTACGGGAACGCGTCAAGGCGTTCCTCGACGATCCGGACCCCGCCCGCTCCCAGGTGCACTTCGTCAGCGGGACGACCGAGGGATTGCGGACGGTGGCACTCGACTGGCTGGTCGACGAACTGGCCGACGGTGACGAGATCATCGTTCCGTTCGCGGATCACGAGGCCAACGTCTCACCCTGGCTGGAGGCCAGGGATGTCCTGGCCCGGCGGAACATCCGGGTCGGCGTCCGGGAGATGCCCTACCAGGAGTCCTCGGGCGACTACGACATCAGCGCGCTGGCCGGACTGCTGACCCCTCGTACCCGCTTCGTCGCGGCCACGCATGTGCACCATGTCTACGGCGGCGACATGAACGTGGGCCGGATACGTGAAGCAGTGGGCCCGGATGTGCCCATCGCCCTGGACGCGGCTCAGAGCGTGGGCCATCTGCCGGTCTCGCTGCGGGAGTTGGATGTCGACTTCGCCGTCTTCTCGGGTCACAAGGCGTTGGCCCTGCCCGGGTCGGGAGCGGTCTGGTCCCGCGGCCTGCGTGGCGCGGAGTTCGCCCCGCGCGGCTGGCAGGGCACCCCCAACACCGTCGGCATCGCCAGCCTCGGAGCAGCCCTCGACTGGCTCGACGGCGCCGGGCCGGAGCGTATCGAACAGTGGACCGTCGGCCTGGCGGCCCGCCTCACCGCGGGGCTACGCGAGTTGCCCCCGTATGAGGTGGTGGGGTGTCAGCTGAGTCTGGCGGAGCGGTCCGCGGTGCAGCAGCGCCACGGGATCGTGACGTTCCGCCACTCCGACATCGAGTCGGTGGACCTGGGCTTCATCCTGTTCAGCCACGGCTTCATGGTCCGGGCCGACGGACTGTGTCAGGGGCGTGCCGGAGAGGGGCGCAGTTCGGTCCGGGTCAGCCTGCACGCGTACAACACCCGGGAGGAGGTCGACCGTCTGCTGGAAGTGCTGACTTCGCTGGCGCCGCAATCATGAAAACCGTTTTCACCTGTAGATTCGGAGTCTCGGCAAGAGAACCGGAAGAGCAGGGGTGGTACCGCACGATGAGCGTCAGCATGCCGACGGCCGAACGGTGGGTGGACCGCTGGGAACAGCAGCAGCAGCGGTACGCGATCGGCCGGGAAGAGCGATTCACCGTGGTCGCCGACGTGGTCGAGCACGTGACAGCCGGCCATGAACGGCCCCGGGTCCTCGACTTGGGCTGCGGTCCGGGCTCCCTGGCCGCGCGGCTCGTCGGGCGCCTGCCGACGGCCCGGATCGTCGCCGTCGACATGGACCCCCTGCTGCTGGCGCTGGGGCGCGCCCGCCATCCGAACGCGGCGCGCTATGTGGAGGCGGTCATCGGCGAGGACGGCTGGATCGACACGCTGGCACTGCGGGGACCGGTGGACGCGATCGTCTCCACCACGGCACTCCACTACCTCCCCGAACATGTGCTGCGCCGCACCTACGCCGAGCTCACCGCGCTCCTTCGGCCCGGCGGCGTACTGATCAACGCGGATCACCTCTCCCAGGAGGGGGCGAGCGTCGCCGAGATCGCCGAGTTCGTCGGAATCCGCCGGGCCGAGCGGCAGCGAGCGTTCGACCACGAGGACTGGGAGGCGTGGTGGGCGGCGATCGAGCACGAACCCGAACTGGCGGAACTGTGCGCGCGAAGGCGCCGAAGCGGCAGCGAGCACTCCGGCTGCTCCGTCACCGTGGCCCGCCATGTCGAACTGTTGAAGGAGGCCGGTTTCACCAACGCCGGCCCGGTCTGGCAGGTGGGCAACAGCTACGTACTCGT
This sequence comes from Streptomyces sp. NBC_01237, assembly GCF_035917275.1. Lineage (NCBI taxonomy): Bacteria > Bacillati > Actinomycetota > Actinomycetes > Kitasatosporales > Streptomycetaceae > Streptomyces > Streptomyces sp. NBC_01237. The sequence goes on from NZ_CP108509.1 coordinate 1,342,263, forward strand.
AGCCGTACGGCGGTGACGGTCAGGACCGCCCCCAGGGAGTGATCTGCCTCACACACTGTCACAAGGGGCGAACACGCGGTGTCTTGGGGCCGAACGCCTCGAACGAAGGAGACACCATGACGGAGAAGACCGATGTGGTCGTGATCGGCGGCGGATACGCCGGTGTCATGACGGCCAATCGTCTGACGCGGCGCGACGACGTGACCGTGACGCTGATCAATCCGCGCCCGATGTTCGTCGAGCGGATCCGACTGCACCAAGTGGTGGGCGGGACCCACGACGCGGTCGTCGACTACCGGGAGGTCCTGGCCACGGGCGTCCGGCTGGTCGTCGGCACCGTGACCCGGATCGACGCGGCCGGGCGCGGCGTGACGCTGGCCACCGGTGGCACGGTCGGCTACGACTATCTGGTGTACGCGGTGGGCAGTGGCAGCGCAGACCCGCGGGTGCCCGGAGCGGCCGAGTTCACCCACCCGCTCGCCGGCCTGGAAGAGGCGCTGCGGCTGCGGTCGGTCCTCGAAACCGCGTCGGCGACCGCCGCGGTGACGGTGGTCGGAGGGGGTCCGACCGGCATCGAGACCGCCGCCGAGCTGGCGGAGGCGGGCCGTACCGTGACGCTGGTCTGCGGCGACGTGCTCGGCCCGTACCTGCACCCCCGGGGCCGACGCTCGGTTGCCGGACGGCTGGCCGCGCTCGGTGTGACCGTGCTGGAAGGATCCGACGCGAAGGTGACGGCGGTGACGCGTGATGCCGTGCGGCTCAGTGGCGGCCGCGAGCTGCCGAGCGAGGTGACCCTGTGGACCGCCGGATTCGGGGTGCCGGACCTGGCCGCCCGCAGCGGTCTGAGCACCGATGCCTCGGGCCGCCTGCTGACGGACGAGACGTTGACGAGCGTGGACGACGCGCGCATCGTCGCGGCCGGGGATTCGGCGGCCCCCTCGGACCTGCCGTTCCGGATGAGCTGCCAGGCTGCGGGGCCGCTGGGCGCGCACGCCGCCGACACGGTGCTCAGCCGGATCGCGGACGAGCGACCCGCGCCCATCGAGCTGGGGTTCGCCGGACAGTGCATCAGCCTGGGCCGTCGCGTCGGCATCTTCCAGCTCGCCCACAGGAACGACACGGCGATGCGGTTCCATCTCGGCGGACGCCCCGGCGCGAAGCTCAAGGAGTTCATCTGCCGGGGCACGGTCAAGCAGCTGGCCGACGAGGCGCGCAAGCCCGGTTCGCTCAGCTGGTCGTGGGCCAAGGACAACACCCGCCGACACGCACTGGAGGCCAGGCGAGGCGAGGTCCGGGCCGCCGCCGAACCGGCGGCCTGAGGGCTCGTGGCTGGTCCGGGCGGCCGGGGCGGCACCGGGTGGTGTCACACTCCTGATCGCACCGGACAGGTGCATCGGATCGAACGGCCGCCGGTGGAAAGGACCTTGCTGTGGATACACGCTCGAAGGCCCTTCGCCACTGGGGCCGACCGCGAAGGAGAGGGGTCGAGACATGAGCGACCGCGCCACTGCCCCGGCGACCGGGGCGACGGACCCGGCGACCGGGACGTTCGTCGCCCACCGCAACCTGCTCTTCACCGTCGCCTACGAGATGCTCGGGTCGGCGGCCGACGCCGAGGACGTGCTCCAGGAGACCTGGCTGCGGTGGGTCGAGGTCGACCTGGAGCAGGTGCGCGACCAGCGTGCCTATCTGGTCCGGATCACGACCCGGCAGTCCCTCAACCGGCTGCGCACGATGAAGCGCCGCAAGGAGGCGTACGTCGGTCCCTGGCTGCCCGAGCCGCTGCTCACCGCGCCGGACGTGGCCCAGGACGTCGAGCTCGCCGAGAGCGTGTCGATGGCGATGATGCTCGTCCTCGAAACGCTGTCGCCGACCGAGCGCGCGGTCTTCGTCCTGCGCGAGGTCTTCGACGTCGGCTACGACGAGATCGCGACGGCCGTGGACAAGAGCCCCGCGGCCGTACGCCAGATCGCGCACCGCGCCCGTCGGCATGTCGATGCCCGCCGCCCTCGCCAGGTGGTCCCCCCGAGCGTGACCAGTGCGGCCCTGGAGTCGTTCCGGCGCGCGCTCGAAACCGGGGACCCGCAGGGCCTCCTCGATGTGCTCGCCCCAGACATCGTCCTGATGAGTGACGGCGGCGGCATCAAGCAGGCCGCGCTGCGGCCGATCACCGGCGCCGACAAGGTGACCCGCTTCATGATCGGCGGCCTCGGCAAGAACAAGCGCCCGGTGACCGTGACTCCCACCGTGGTCAACGGCAGCCCGGCACTCCTCGTACATCTGGACGGGGAGATCGACGGCGTCGTGGCCGTCCGGGTCGAGGACAGCCGCATCACCGGCCTCTACTACGTCCGCAACCCGGAGAAGCTGTCCCGCGTCGCATCCGAGACCCGGCTCACCCTGCGATGAGTACCGGGACGGAGTCGGGCGACCGGCCACCGGGGCCACCCGCGCGGCTACGCGTCCCGGTACGCCTCCAGCAGCCGCAGCCACACCTCGCTGATGGTCGGATACGCCGGGACCGCGTGCCACAGGCGCTGGATGGGTACCTCGCCCGCTACCGCGACCGTCGCCGAGTGCAGCAGTTCGCCGATGCCGGGCCCCACGAAGGTGACGCCCAGCACGATCTCCCGGTCCAGGTCGACGATCATGCGGGCGCGGCCCCGGTACCCGTCGGCGTACAGGCCTGAACCGGCCACCGCGGCCAGGTCGTGGTCGACCGCCCGTACCCGGTGGCCGGCCTCTTCGGCCTCGGCCAGGGTGAGGCCGACCGAGGCCGCCTCCGGGTCGGTGAAGACGACCTGGGGGACGGCGGCGTGATCGGCGGTGGCCGTGTGGGGGCTCCAGGGGTCGCCGGTCAGCGGGCCGCCCCGGGCGCGGGCGGCGATCGCGGCGCCCGCGATACGGGCCTGGTACTTGCCCTGGTGGGTCAGCAGCGCCCGGTGGTTGACGTCCCCTACGGCGTACAGCCAGGTGCTGCCCTCGACACGGCAGCTGTCGTCGACCGTGAGCCAGGAGCCGGGTTCCAGGTCCACCGTCTCCAGGCCCAGATCGTCGGTGCGGGGTGCCCGGCCGGTGGCGAAGAGGACCTCGTCGGCCTCGATCCGCTCGCCGTTGTCCAGCTCCACGGTGACCGGTCCGTCCTGACCGGCCCGGTGCACGGCGGTGGCGGACACTCCGGTACGGATCGTCGCACCGGCCTCGGTGAGCGCCTCGGCGACCAGCTCCCCGGCGAACGGCTCCATCTTCGGCAGCAGGCCCGTGCCCCGGATCAGCATCGTCACCTCGGACCCCAGGGCCTGCCAGACGGTCGCCATCTCGACGCCGACGACGCCCCCGCCGACGACCACCAGCCGGGCGGGCACCTCCTTGGCGCTGGTCGCCTCGCGGCTGGTCCAGGGCCGGGCGTCGGCGATCCCGGGAAGGTCGGGGACGACGGCCCTGCTGCCGGTGCAGACGGCGACGGCGTGCCGGGCGGTGAGCCGGTGCTCCGTGCCGTCCGGGGCCGTGACGGTGACCTTTCCGGTACCGGTGAGGCGGCCCGTGCCCCGGTAGACGTCCGCGCCGATGCCGTCCAGCCAGGCGGCCTGGCCGTCGTCCTTCCAGTGCGAGGCGTACGCGTCGCGGTGGGCCAGGACCGCATCGACGTCCAGGGGGCCCTGCACGGCGGCGCTCAGGCCCGGGACACGGCGTGCGTCGGCCCGCGCGACGACGGGGCGCAGCAGGGCCTTGCTGGGCATGCACGCCCAGTACGAACATTCGCCGCCGATGAGCTCGGACTCCACGACAGCCGTGCTCAGACCGGCCGCGCGGGCCCGGTCGGCCACGTTCTCCCCCACCGGCCCCGCACCGATCACCACGACGTCGTACTCGGTGTTCTTCACTGCGCCCTCCACTGCTTCGGTCATGCGAACAGTCTGATCGTGGGTGTGCGCCACGGCCACATGGGAAGGCGGAATAGCGCAGGAGCGGTCACCGTTGTGCGGGACACGTCCAAACGGGCACAGGAAGAGGTATCACAGCATGAGCACCGTAGAGCTCACCAAGGAAAACTTCGATCAGGTCGTCAGTGACAACGACTTCGTGCTGATCGACTTCTGGGCTTCCTGGTGCGGCCCGTGCCGGCAGTTCGCACCGGTCTACGACTCGGCGTCCGAGCGCCACCCCGACCTGGTCTTCGCCAAGGTCGACACGGAGGCGCAGCAGGAGCTGGCGGCCGCCTTCGAGATCCGGTCCATCCCGACGCTGATGATCGTGCGGGACAACGTGGCCGTGTTCTCCCAGCCCGGTGCGCTGCCCGAGGCGGCCCTGGAGGACGTCATCGGACAGGCCCGGAACCTGGACATGGACGAGGTACGCAAGTCCGTCGAGGCCCAGAAGCAGGAGCAGCCGGAGCAGCAGTAGCGCTTTGCGCGGCAACGGCGCCCGGGATGAGGGGCCGGTCCGGACGGACCGGCCCCTCATCGCTGTCCGCGACGGCGGATCAGCTGCGGGTGTTCCTGTCGGTGCCGCTGTCCACGCTCTTCTCGGAGATCCTGACGGAGAGCCCGTAGTCCAGCTCCGCGCCGTCGACCAGGAGCGCCTCCACGGTGCGGGTCGCCGGGTCGATGTCCGCCACCATGCCGTCGCCCGCGTAGCGGGGGTAGCCCGATTCCCCCGTCCGGCCGGTGGCCGCCACGACCGCGGAGCGGATGGCGCGGCCGGGCCGGGGGGCGTCGTCGGTGCCGGACTTCTCGAACTCGGGGACCAGCAGGATCTCGTAGCTCTGCGGATGGCTCATGCCTTCGACGCTAGACATCCGTCGGGTCCCGCGCATGTCGTCACTCCGCACGGCGGCCCGGTCAGCTGGATTCGCGGGGGACGGCACGGGTGCGCAGCAGGTCGTGACGTTCCGGTGCTCCGCCGGGGTGCTGTGTCAGCCGGTCGATCATCTCGGCCAGGGGCTGTTGCGTCGCCAGCTCCATCCGGACGGTGCTCAGTCTCGGCCGCAGGAGTCTGCCCAGCATCAGGTCGTCCGCTCCGATCACCGCCGTTTCGCGCGGCACCTCGATGCCCACGTCCTGAAGCGCTCTTGTCAGCAGCATCGCGTACTCGTCGTTGTAGGCGAAGACCGCGTCCAGGCCGAGCGTGCGCCAGCGGGAGGCAAGGCCGGCCGCCGACTCCTCCTCGTAGCGCAACGGCAGCGGCTGGATGCGGGCGCCCGCCGGTTCCGCCGCGCGGAGTGCTCCGGCCAGGCGTGGTTCGGCGAACGGGGCGAGGCCCGGCTCCTGGGGCATGACCACGCCGATCCGGCGGCGGCCGCGTCCGAGGAGATGGCCGACGGCACAACTGCCGACCTCCCGCTGGTCGATGACCAGCGCGTGCGCGCCGTCGACCGGTTCCGGGCCCAGGGTGACGACCGCCTTGGCTCCGGAGCGGGTGAGCACGGCTATGCCGTGCGGGGTGAGGGCGACACCGGCGGGTGCGACGACGGCGACGGGCCGGAGTTCGGCCCAGGCCCTGGCGGCCTCGTCCGCGCCGAGGCCGACGCTGCCGTACTGGACGACGGTGTAGTCGAGGCGGCGCAGGCCGGACTGGAGTTCCTGGAAGAAGTGGTGGTGGGCGGGTCCGGCCGGGACGTGTCCGGCGGGCAGCAGCACCATGCGGGTGTGTCCGGCGCGCAGACTGCGGGCGGCCGCGTGGGGCACATAGCCGAGTTGGGTGGCGGCTTCTCTGACTCTGTGCCGGGTGGGTTCGCTGATCCGTACGGTGGCGTTGTTGTTCAGTACGTACGACACGGTGGCCCTGGAGACTCCGGCGAGTCGCGCCACATCGGCGCTGGTCGGAACGGAGACTGCGGCGGGCTGTTTGGGTAACTGGCTCATGGCGTCGGGCAGTCTTCCAGACCGGCCGGGCCGGGGAACGGTCCGGGGCCCTGTACCGCGGGGCCGGGGCACCGGCCGCACCGGGCCGGTGCCGCGGTGTGAGGGCCTTACGTGAAGCGGACTCAGCCACGGGCCAGTACCGGCCACAGCTCCGGGTCCTCGAAGTTCAGGGCCCACAGCGCCGTGTTGCGCACGCCGTGCCGGCGCAGCACCGGCAGATGCGTGGCGACTCCGCGTGCGTCCTGGTACCAGACCTCGCGCCGCTCCGTGCCGTCCAGGTAGGTGAAGTACGGCGTCCCCGAGACCTCGTCGAGCCGGTAGGGCGCGCCCTCCTTGCGGCGCAGCGCTTCGGCGTCCTTCCAGGTCACGTGCTTGGTGGCGGTCTTGCCACCGCTCGTGGACCAGTCCCAGCCGTAGACGGGGAGCCCCATCTCCAGCTTGGCGGCCGGGACCAGGGCGGTGGCGCGGGTGAGGATGTCCTCGTACCAGCCCGTGTCGGCGATCGGTCCCGGTTCGCCGCTGGACCAGTGCAGGTTGTAGGCCATGATCCGCATCCGGTCGGCCACCTCGCCGATCGCCGCGTAGTCCCAGATGCGTCCGGTGGTGGCGGTCTTCGGGAAGACGGTGATCACGCACTTCTTGCGCAGGCCGTGGAGCCGGTCGCACAGGTCGGTGGCGAGCGCGGTGAAGCCGTCACGGACCTTGGCGTACGTGGCGTCGCCGGTGGCGGCGATGGACTCGTAGTCGAGGTCGAGCCCGTCGTAGTCGCGGCTGCGGACCGTGCGCATCAAGGCATCGGCGTGCTCCGCGCGCCGGGTGGGGCTGGTGAGGATCGCGGCGAGAGCTCCGGACTTCATCGTTTCCATGACCGTGGGCACGACCTCGGCGCCCGCCCCGTGCAGTCCGTCGATGATGCGGCGCTCGCCCGCGCCGGGGTGCGCGTCGATGCGGCCCGCCGAAATGGCCTGGTACCAGAAGGGGCTGACGGTGTGCAGCTGGTCGGCGTGGAGCAGGGCGTCCTGGTACGCCCCCTCCTGGTCCCAGTAGGGCAGCCAGGCCGACACGGTGCGGGGCGGGGCGGCCGCGCCGCCTCCCGCCGAACCGGAGTCTGACCCTACGGTTGAGGGTGAGGGTGTGCCTGTGGGGACCGGTTGCCCGGAGGGCGGAGAGGCTGACGCACCGGCAGGCGCGGCCGGGAGCAGGGCCGCTGCCATGAGCGCGGCGACGGTGGCGGTTCGGGACAGCTGGGCGAGGACTGCGAGGGCCATGAGGTCGACCTTGCGGCCTGTTCGGCGGACCCGCTCCATGGAATGGGCCGTCCAGGTCCTACGGTGATGCGATGACGTTCCACCACGGCACACACAGCACCGACAGCTCTTCCGACTTCCCCGGCCGCAACGGGCCGACCGCGACCGCGGAGGCCGACCCGCGCGACGCGGGCCCGGTCCGCACCTCGTACGCCCCCGACCGTGACGGCGATCCCGACCCCGGCGAGATCGTCTGGACCTGGGTGCCGTTCGAGGAGAACGACGGGCGCGGCAAGGACCGGCCGGTACTCGTCGTGGCCCGCGAGCAGACGGGCACCCTGCTCGCCGTCCAGCTCTCCAGCAAGCAGCACGACCCGGACCGCGAGTGGGTGGCGCTGGGGGCGGGCCCCTGGGACAGCTCGGGCCGGCCGTCCTGGGCCGATCTGGACCGGGTGCTGCGGGTCCACGAGGACGGGATGCGGCGGGAGGCGTGCGCGCTGGACCGGGACCGGTTCGATCTGGTCGCCGTGCGGCTGCGGGAGCGGTACGGCTGGAACTGACCGTGACGGCGGCCGTGCACCGTACGCCCCGGAACCGGAACCGGACCCGGAACCGACCGGAACCGGACCCGCCGCCGTACACCCGGCCGTGACGGCGGCAGCGCGCCGCCCTACGCCTGGAGGCGTCCGGCGAACGTCCGGGTGAACGCGGCCCGGACCGCGGAGTCGGGGTCGCGGTCCAGGATGCCGAAGACGATCTGCTCGAAGTGGCCCGCGAACCGGCCGCCGTCGGCGAGCAGCGCGTGGAAGGCACCCGCCACCCGGGCCGGGTCGTTCTGGAAGACGCCGCAGCCCCAGGCGCCGAGCACGAGCCTGCGGTAGCCGCGTACGGCTGCCACCTCAAGGACCCGTTCGGCGCGGCTCGCGAGCGCGGCGGGGACGCGGTGCGCCTCGTCCGGGGTCTGCCGGCGGATCACTCCGGCGTTGGGCGCGGGCGACGTGAGGAACCCGACGGTGTACGGGAGGTCGAGCAGCCGGCCCCGGTCGTCGCGGAAGACGGGCACCCCGGGCGAGTGGATCACCCGATCGGTGTAGAAGGCGCTGCGTTCGCTTCGGTGGTGCGCGTAGTACTCCGGGGCGCGCAACAGGGTCGCGTGGAGCGCGGAGCCACGGCACAGGGCCTCTTCCTGGGCCTGCGCGCCATTGAGGTAGCCGCCGCCGGGGTTGCGGGCCGAGGCGTAGCTGAGGACGGCGACCTTGCCCGCCGCCTCACCGGTCATCCGGCGGGCCGCCCGGAGGCTGCTCTCGTCCGTCACCTCGATGACCGGGACGCGGTCGGTGTCCAGGGCCGCGACGGGCACCGGCTCGGGGCCGTACAGCCGGGTGCCGGAGAGTGCGGCCGTCAGCGCGCGCTCGATGGAGACCTCGCGGCCCTCCGCCGTGCGGTACCGGCCCGCCTCGACGATGGCCTCGGTCCCGCGGGCGATGCCGCGCAGTCGTGCGCTCATGGGCGCGTCCCCGTGTGGTGCATACGGGGCATGCTCGACCCCGCGACGGCATGGACGCAACCGTATTTTTATCGGGCAGAGGCACTCTTGTGCGATCTCACGCGAAGGGTTTGGGTGGTATCGATGTAATCGAAGAGGAGGCCCGTATGCCCCCGGACAATCCCGGTGAACACGGCGCGCGCCCGCCCGCCGCCGCCCCCCTCGGGGAGGGCGAGGCGGAGGATTTACTGCGCGGCATCTGCTTCAAGACAGGTCCTCCCCGCACCGTGGGCGTGGAAGTCGAATGGCTCATCCACGACCGTGAACGTCCCGACGTCGCGGTGTCCCCCGAGCGCCACGAGGCCGCCGTCGAAGCGGTCCGCGCGCTGGAGCTGAGCGCCCCACTGACGTTCGAACCGGGTGGTCAGCTGGAACTCAGCTCGCTTCCAGCGGACTCCCTGATGGCGTGCGTGGAGGCCACCGCCGCCGATCTGGCCGCCGTACGCGACAGCCTCGGGCGGCTGGGCCTCGCACCGGTCGGTCTGGGCGTCGACCCGTGGCATCCACCGCGACGCAGGCTGCGGGAGCCGCGTTACGAGGCCATGGAGAGGGCGCTCGACCGCTCGGGACCGTACGGCCGGGCGATGATGTGCACCTCCGCGTCCGTCCAGGTCTGTCTGGACGCAGGGGTGGAGGAGCCGGGGCCGCTCGGCTACGGACGCCGCTGGCAGCTGGCGCATCTGCTGGGCGCGGTCCTGGTGGCCGCGTTCGCCAACTCCCCCTACCAGCAGGGGCGCAGGACCGGCTGGCAGTCCACCCGGCAGGCCCTGTGGACGCATCTCGATCCGGTACGCGCACTGGCCCCGCCCGGCCATCTCCCCCCGCGCGACGCCTGGGCCGCCCACGCGCTCGACGCGACGGTGATGTGCATCCGCGGCGACGAAGGACCGTGGACCGTACCGGAGGGGCTCACCTTCCGGGAGTGGATCCGCGGCGGCGCGCCCCGGCCTCCGGTGCACGCCGATCTCGACTACCACATCACCACCCTCTTCCCTCCGGTCCGCCCGCGCGGCCATCTCGAACTGCGCATGATCGACGCGCAGAGCGGTCCGGACGGATGGCTGGTGCCGCTCGCCGTCACCACCGCCCTGTTCGACGACCCGGAGGCCGCCGAGACCGTGTACCGCACCGTCAAACCGCTGGCGGAGACGGCGGGCACACCTGCCGCACCCCGCAACCGGCTCTGGACGACCGCCGCCCGGGTCGGCCTGGCCGACCCCGAACTGCGGGCGGCGGCCGCCACCTGTTTCGAGGTCGCGCTGGAGGCACTCCCCCGGATCGGCGCGAGCCGGGCCGTGCAGAACACCGTGGCGGCCTTCAACGACCGGTTCGCCGCCCGGGGCCGATGTCCGGCCGACGATCTGCCCGACCCCACGGGGCCGGGCGCCGGGGCCGCATGGGCCGCGGGGACCACGACGCCGCACTCCGGAAGGGGAACCTCCTGATGACCGACGCACCTGCCGTACCCGGCATCGACCCCGAGGTGCTGCGGCGCCGCGCCCTCGACGCGCTGCTCGCCGCCCGCGAACGCACCGCGCTGCTCACCGACAGCGTGGAGGACGACGAACTGACCGCCCAGCACTCCCCGCTGATGTCGCCGCTGGTCTGGGACCTGGCACACATCGGCAATCAGGAGGAGCTGTGGCTGCTGCGCACCGTGGGCGGCCGGGAGGCGATGCGGCCGGAGATCGACGGGCTGTACGACGCCTTCGAGCACCCGCGCGCCGCCCGGCCCTCCCTGCCGCTGCTCGCGCCCGCCGAGGCACGCACCTACGCGTCCGAGGTACGGAGCAGGGCCCTGGACCTGCTGGAGGGCGCCGCGCTGCACTCGGGCGGGCGCCCGCTGGAGCGGGCCGGGTTCGCCTTCGGAATGATCGCCCAGCACGAACAGCAGCACGACGAGACGATGCTGATCACCCATCAGCTGCGGGCGGGTCCGGCCGCGCTGACCGCGCCGGAACCGCCGCCCCCCACCGGCGCCGCGGCGCTGCCCGCCGAAGTCCTGGTCCCGGCGGGGCCGTTCACCATGGGGACGTCCACCGAGCCGTGGGCCCTGGACAACGAGCGGCCCGCGCACCGGCGCGAGGTGGCCGCGTTCCTCCTCGACACGGCACCGGTCACCTGCGGCGCCTACCAGCGTTTCATCGAGGACGGCGGATACACCGACGCCCGCTGGTGGGCACCCGAGGGCTGGGCCATGGTGCGTGAACACACACTGTCCGCACCGCTTTTCTGGCACCGGGACGCCGGTCAGTGGCTGCGCCGCCGGTTCGGGGTCACCGAGCCGGTGCCCGCCGACGAGCCGGTGCTGCACGTCAGCTGGTACGAGGCGGACGCGTACGCCCGCTGGGCGGGCAGGCGGCTGCCCACGGAGAGCGAGTGGGAGAAGGCGGCCCGCCACGATCCGGCGACCGGGCGTTCCCGGCGCTATCCGTGGGGCGACGAGGATCCCACCGCGGACCGGGCCAACCTGGGCCAGCGCCATCTGCGCCCCGCGGCGGCCGGCGCCTACCCGGCGGGCCGTTCGGCTTCCGGAGCGGGCCAGTTGATCGGCGATGTGTGGGAGTGGACGTCCAGCGACTTCCTCCCGTATCCGGGCTTCGCGGCCTTCCCGTACCGCGAGTACTCGGAGGTGTTCTTCGGCCCGGCCCACAAGGTTCTGCGCGGGGGCTCGTTCGCCGTGGACGCGGTCGCCTGCCGGGGCACGTTCCGCAATTGGGACCTGCCGGTGCGGCGCCAGATCTTCTCGGGCTTCCGTACCGCGAAGGACGCGTGATGTGCCGTCATATCGCGTATCTGGGACCGGCGGTGACGCTCGGCGAGATTCTTCTGGCGCCCCCGCACTCGCTGGTGCGCCAGTCCTGGGAGCCGCGGCGGCAGAAGTACGGCACGGTCAACGCGGACGGCTTCGGCGTGGGCTGGTACGCGGACGGCGACCCGGTGCCCGGCCGCTACCGGCGCCGTGGCCCGGTCTGGGGCGACGAGACCTTCGCCGATCTGGCCCGGGTGGTGCGCAGTACGGCGCTGCTCGCCGCGGTCCGCGACGCCACGGAGGCGGGCGCGGACGGGGAGGCCGCAGCCGCTCCGTTCGCCGCGGACCGGCTGCTGTTCAGCCACAACGGGGCGGTCAGGGGCTGGCCCGGGTCGCTCGCGCCGCTGTCCGCCACGCTGCCCCCCGCCACCCTGCTGACGCTGGCCGCCCGAAGCGACTCCGCGCTGATCTGGGCGCTGGTGCGCCACCGTATCGCCGAGGGCGACGCCGTGCCGCAGGCCGTCGCGGACACCGTGGGGGACATCGCGGCCGCGGCACCCGGATCACGGCTGAACCTGCTGCTCACCGACGGCTTCACGATCGTGGGCAGCGCGTGGGGCGACTCCCTCTGGTATCTGCGGGCTCCGGGCCTCCGCACCGTGGTGGCCTCGGAGCCGTACGACGACGATTCCCGCTGGCAGGAGGTTCCCGACCGCACGCTGCTGGTCGCCACCTCCGCCGACATCCTGCTGACCCCGCTCAAGGAGCCCACCGCGTGAGTCCTTTTCTGCTGACCCGCACCCTGCCGGTGGACGCGACGGACGCGGCGCTGCGCGCCGACGTGCTCAGCGGCCTGACCCGGCACCCGAAGACCCTGCCGCCCAAGTGGTTCTACGACGCGCACGGCAGTGAGCTGTTCGAGGAGATCACCCGGCTGCCCGAGTACTACCCGACGCGTGCCGAACGGGAGATCCTGCTGGCCCGTGCCCCGGAGATCGCCGCGGTCTCGGGGGCCAGGACCCTGATCGAGCTGGGTTCGGGCTCCTCCGAGAAGACCCGGCACCTGCTGGACGCGCTGAGCGGCCTGCACAGCTATGTGCCGGTCGACGTCAGCGAGAGCGCGCTGACGGGCGCCGTCGAGTCGTTGCTCGCCGAACGGCCGGACCTCTCCGTGCACGCGCTGATCGCCGACTTCACCGGCGGCCTGGCGCTGCCGGGTACACCGGGGCCGCGGCTGGTCGCCTTCCTGGGCGGCACGATCGGCAATCTGCTCCCGGAGGAGCGTGCCACTTTCCTGCACTCCGTAAGGTCGCTGCTCTCCCCCGGCGACGCGCTGCTGCTCGGCACCGATCTGGTGAAGGAGGAGGGCACGCTCGTGGCCGCGTACGACGACGCGGCCGGGGTGACGGCGGCGTTCAACAAGAACGTGCTGAGCGTCGTCAACCGGGAGCTGGGGGCGGACTTCCCGCTGGACGCGTTCGACCATGTCGCGGTGTGGGACCCGCGTGCCGAGTGGATCGAGATGCGGCTGCGCGCCCGGCGGGCCCTCACGGTGAAGATCCCTGAGCTGGACCTGGTGGTCCCCTTCGAGGCCGGTGAGGAACTGCGTACGGAGGTGTCGGCGAAGTTCCGTGAGGAGGGGGTGCGCGAGGAGCTGGCCGTCGCGGGGCTGCGGCTGGATCAGTGGTGGACGGACTCCGCGGGCCGGTTCGCGCTGTCGCTGGCCACGGCTGTCTGACCGGCGCACAGGACAGCGGCACGGGCGGCGCGCGCCAGTGCCCGTCTGCCGGGCTCGCCGAACGGGACAACCGGTTCCAGGACCCGGATCTCGGCGGTGAGCCCGGCGGCCCGCACCACCCGCCACAGCGAGGCGGCGAGCGGGTCGTCCCCGACGAACGCGACGGCTCCGGCGACGGCGCCCGTACCGCCCCCGGAGCCGTCGGCGGCGCCCGCGCCCCCCGCGGTGTCCCGGCAGCGGCGGTGGACGCGGTAGTCGATACGGACCGGGCGTACCCGCGCCCCGGCGTCGATCGCCGCCTGGAACACGGCGGGCGCGAACCGGCCGCCGGAGCCCCGGCCGCACCAGGTGCTGCCCTCGGGGAACGCGACCACCCGCGCGCCGGAGCGCAGCGCCCCGGCGACCGTCCGGACCGCCCCCGGCAGGGCGCGCAGCCCGTCACGGTCGATGAACAGCGTGCCGCCGAGCGCCGCGAGCGGGCCGAGCAGCGGCCAGTTCCGTATCTCCTTCTTGCCGAGCATCCGTCCGGGCAGCGCGGCGGCGACGAGCGGGATGTCCAGCCAGGAGACATGGTTGGCGACGACGAGTTCGCCCGCACCCGCCGTGTCCCGCCGCACCGGCCGGCCGCTGAGGGTCACCCGCACGCCGAAGGCGCGTACCACCGTGTACGCCCACCGGCGGATCAGCCGGTCGCGGTGCGCCGCGCCGAGCAGCAGCACGGCCGGGACGCACGCCGCGCCGAGCAGGGTGAGCGCGCACCCGGTGAGCAGCAGGGCGGTGGCGGGCAGGGGTGCCCGTACCGCCCCGTGGTGCCCCGTGCAGTCGTGCGGGGTGCAGGGGGCGACGGGCAGCCAGACGCTCATCGCAGCGGGGCGAGGGAAAGGAAGTGGCGCAGGTAGCGCGGGTCGGTGCGGCGCAGCGACAGCAGGACGTAGAGGTCGGCGACGTTGAACTCCGGGTCGTACGCCGGGGCTCCGCACACCCAGGCGCCGAGCCGCAGGTAGCCGCGCAGCAGGGGCGGGAGATCGGCGCGGGCTCCGCCGCCGCCCGTGGGGTGCCCGGAGGCGTCCCAGAGGCGGCGGGGGGTGACCCAGTACTCCTCGGGCGCCAGGTGCTTCGTGCGTACGGTGTCCCAGCTGCGGGCGGCCAGGGCACCGCCGTCGGCGAGCGGTATGGAGCAGCAGCCTGCCAGCCAGGTGTGACCGGAGCGCTCCATGTAGCGGGCGAGTCCGGCCCAGATGAGGGCGATGACGGCGCCGTCACGGTGCGCGGGGTGGACGCAGGAGCGGCCGACCTCGACCAGGTCGTCCCGGATCGGCCCGAGCCGGGAGAGGTCGAACTCGCTGTCCGCGTAGAGGCGTCCGGCGATCCGGGCCCGTTCCGGCGGCAGCAGCCGGTAGGTGGCGATGACGTCGCCGGTGGCCGACTCCCTCACGAGCAGGTGGTCGCAGTACGCGTCGAAGGCGTCGCTGTCCAGGCCGGGCTCGGGACCGTCCAGCCGGGCGCCGAGCTCACCGGCGAACACCTGGTGGCGCAGGCGCTGTGCGGCGCGTACGTCGTCCTCGTCGACGGCGAGGGAGACCCGGTAGGCGGGAACGGGGCCGGAAGGAGCGGAGGGAGCGGCGCCGGAAGGAGCAGCGGTCGCGGCGGGAACGGCGGCGGAGGGAGCGGTCGCGGGGGGAACAGCGCAGGAAGGAGCGGAGGGGGAGGCCGTGGAGGGGGTGGGGCCTGTGGACCGGCCCGGGATCCGGGTGAGCGGGGCGGGCCGGTCGGGGACCGGGGCGAGCGGGGCGGTGGGCAGCACGGTCATGGCAGTCTCCGGGGACGGATCAGCAAGGGCGGCCGCCGGTCCGCCGCGGTGCGCGACGGCCCGACCCCTTACTTCTTCCGTGACCGACTGGATTTGACATGACCGCTACGGAGAGCGGGGATGTGCGACGGCTGAATCCCGCGCGTCCCCTTCTGTCGCGGCTCAGCCGCCCGCGAGCAGCGCGGTGATGCGCTCCGCGGCAGCCTTGGCCTCCTCGGCCGGATCGCCGCCCTGGAGGACCGCCGTCATGTACGGCTTGATCGGGTTCTCGGCCTCGACCGCGGCCCACTGGGGCGAGTTGGGGGTGGCGCGGCCCCGGGTGGCTCCGACGGCCATCGCCGCGGTGCCCTCCTCGCCCTCGATGACATGGGCGAGGCTCGGCTTGTTGGGCACGTAGCTCATCGTCCGGGCGAGTTCGGTCTGCCACTTCTCGCTCGCCAGCGCCTTGACGACCTCGATGCCCGCGCTGCGCTGGTCGGCGTTCTTCGGAACGATCAGGTCCGAGCCGCCGGTGAACACGGAGCCGGGTGACTTCGCGGTCTTCCCGGGGATGGGGAAGTAGCCGAGCTTTCCCTTGAGTTCGGGATTCTTCTGCTCGATGAGGGAGGCGGCCCCGGGCACCGCGATGATCTGCGCGACATCGCCCTCGGCGAAGACGTCGGTCTGCGGGGGCTTCTCCTCGTCGGCGTCCAGGGGACCGTCGCCGAGCGCCTGGAGTTCCTTGTAGAACCGCATGCCCTTGAGCGCTTCGGGCGAGGCCAGGGCGCCCTCCCAGTCGCCGCCGTTCTCGTCGGCCAGCTCTCCGCCCTCGTCCCAGATGAACCCGGCCAGGACGTACCAGTTCTGGCCCGCGAGGTACATGCCCTGATTCCCGTTGGTGTTGAGCCGCTCGCTCGCCTCGATCCATGCGTCGCGGGTCTTCGGCGGGGTCTCGACGCCGGCCTGCTCGAAGATCTCCTTGTTGTAGATCACCACCCGGTTGGCCGCGTACCAGGGGATGCCGTACTGAACGCCGTTGATGCTGCCCGGCTGGGCGAGTCCGGGCAGCCAGTCGTCGCTGCCCAGGTCCCGCATCGATTCGAGGGTGAGATCACGCAGCCCGCCGCTCTCCGCGTACTGCGCCACCTGGGTGTTGCCGACCTCGATGACGTCCGGGGCGTCGTCCCCCTTGAGCGCGGTGATGATCTTGGGGCCGATGTCGCTCCACCCCTGGATCTTGAACTCCAGTTCGATGGAGGGGTGCTCCTCCTCGTACGACGCGGTGAACTTGTCCAGGAATCCCTGGGAAACGCTGTCCTTCATCAGCCAGACCGTCACCGTGCGGCCACCGGAGCCGGAGTCCGAGAAATAGCCACATCCACCGAGCGCGACGGACGAAACGAGCGCGACGGCTCCGGCGAGTATGCGGTTCTTCACTAGGTCACCTTCTGCGAAACGGCACGACGGAATCAGAACCCGGTGTGGGGGGACTGCGGCGGCATCGCTCGCACGGGTGTGTGGCTGGATTTTGGTATGGACCATTCATAAGGTCAAGGCCCGGACAGAGGCCGGTCGGCCGGACCCTCCCTCTCGCGCGGCACCCCGGATTGAGGCACCGTGGTCACAGGAGAGGAGACATACCATGCCTAATCACACCTATCGGGTGACCGAGATCGTAGGAACCTCCGAGGAGGGCATCGACGCGGCGATCCGCAACGGCGTCGCCAGAGCTTCGGAAACGTTGCACAATCTCGACTGGTTCGAGATCAGTCAGGTGCGCGGGCACATCGAGGATGGCCGAATCGCGCACTACCAGGTCGGGCTCAAGGTCGGTTTCCGGCTCGACGAAAACGCCTGATCAGGTACGCCCCTCACGCTCCTGCGCATCCTTCAGCGATGCGTGGGCCTCCGCCCAGTCGGCCCTCACCACGGTAAATCCGGCCACCTCGGCGGCATCGCAGACCAATGCGTCGTCATCGACGAAGACCCGCACCTCGCGCCCCCGGCCCAGCCGCTTCAGGCTGTCCAGCTTGGTACGGCGGGCCGGCCGTCTGTCGCCGTTGCGCCGCATGTGCAGGCCACCCTCGGGCAGCCCCTGCCGGGCCAGCCACTCCACGGTGTCCCGGCGGCAGCGTTCCGGCCGCCCGGTCAGATAGACGATCTCGCACTCCTCGGCACTCGTCAGCGCCAGAGCCACCCCGTCCCGCAGCGGCGGATCGTCGACGGCGGCGGTGAAGAAGCTGTCCCAGTCCTTCGTCCGCCCTTCCAGGAAGTGCTGCCGGTGGGCAGTGTCGGCGAGTGTCCCGTCCAGGTCGAAAACGGCCAGCGGCCGCGCGTCGTCGCTCACTCCCCCAGCTTAGGGAGGCCGGCGGCCCAGGGCCGTCCCGCCGGGGATGGCGGGACAGCCGGGCCCGGGAATCCTGGCGGGCCGCAGACGTTGAACAGTGCGTGAGCTCTGTGATCGCGTCGACCCGTTTCTCCGTCCTGGACCGCTCCCGCACCCGTGAGGGTCACGACGGCCCGGAGGCCCTGCGCGAGACCGTGCGGCTGGCCCGCGAGGCGGAGGCGCTGGGCTATCACCGCTTCTGGGTCTCCGAGCACCACAGCGTGCCGGGGGTCGCGGGTTCCGCGCCGACCGTGCTGGCCGCCGCCGTGGCCGCCGCGACCTCCACCATCCGGGTCGGCACCGGCGGTGTGATGCTGCCCAACCACCAGCCCCTCGTCGTCGCCGAGCAGTTCGGGGTGCTCGCCTCGCTGTTCCCGGGGCGGATCGACATGGGCCTCGGCCGTTCGGTGGGGTTCACCGACGGCATCCGCAGAGCTCTGGGCCGCGACAAGCGGGACGCCGAGGACTTCGCCGG
This sequence comes from Streptomyces sp. NBC_01237, assembly GCF_035917275.1. NCBI lineage: Bacteria > Bacillati > Actinomycetota > Actinomycetes > Kitasatosporales > Streptomycetaceae > Streptomyces > Streptomyces sp. NBC_01237. The sequence continues at coordinate 1,360,060 of NZ_CP108509.1, forward strand.
GCAGCTCACGGAACTTCTCGGCTGGCTGGACGGCACCCAGCGGGCCCACCCCCAGGTGCACGCGCTGCCAGCGGAGGGGCTGCGCATCCCCCCGTACGTGCTCGCGACCGGCGAGGGCGCGGCGATCGCGGCGGCGTCCGGGCTGCCCCTGGTCGTCGGTGATCTGCGCGGCCGGGAGAAGCTGCTGCGGGCCGTTGAGGGCTATCGCCGCGGCTTCCGGCCCTCCGCCTGGTCCACGGAGCCCTATGTGGTCGTCGCGGGCACGGTCGCGGTCGCGGGGACGGAGGAGGACGCGCTCCGGCTCCTGATGCCGGAAGCCTGGTCCATGGCCTACTCCCGCACCCATGGTGCCTTTCCGCCGCTGTCACCCGCCGGGCGCATCGAGGCACTCACGATGACGGCGAAGGAACGGAGCCGGTTCGAACAGGGGCTGCGCGGACACATCCACGGCACCGAGGAGCAGGTGGCCGCGCAGCTCGACACGGCCATCGGGGAGACCGGCGCCGATGAGGTGCTGGTCACCACCAGCACCTACGACCGTGAGGGGCTGCTGGACTCCCTGTCACGGCTGTCCCGGATCACGGGCGGAGCGGCGGGCTCCCACGGACCGCACCGGCCGCACACGGACAGCCCCGCTCCCGCCGTGCGCACGTGACCCCACCCCCGTACGTCACCTGACGCGGCAACGGCTGGGGTGCCTAGAATCGAACCGCGTACCCCAAATTTCCCACCCCGCCCAGATTCCGTACGGAGCCACGCCCCGATGCCCACCCCCCACGATCCGTACGTCCGCGTGCGCGGCGCCCGGGAGCACAACCTCCAGGACGTCCACGTCGACATCCCGCGCGACACCCTGACGGTCTTCACCGGCGTGTCGGGCTCCGGGAAGTCCTCACTGGCGTTCGGGACGATCTACGCCGAGGCCCAGCGCCGCTACTTCGAGTCCGTCGCCCCGTACGCCCGCCGGCTGATCCACCAGGTCGGCGCTCCCGCCGTCGGCGAGATCACCGGGCTGCCGCCCGCGGTCTCCCTGGAACAGCGCCGCTCCGCGCCCGGATCGCGTTCCTCGGTGGGGACGGTCACCACACTGTCCAACTCGCTGCGCATGCTGTTCTCCCGGGCCGGGGACTATCCGGCGGGCGCCGAGCGGCTGGACTCCGACGCGTTCTCGCCGAACACCGCCGCCGGGGCCTGTCCCGCGTGCCACGGGCTCGGCCGCATCCACCGCACCACCGAGGAACTCCTCGTACCGGATCCTTCGCTGTCGATCCGGGACGGGGCCATCGCCGCGTGGCCGGGAGCCTGGCAGGGCAAGAATCTGCGCGACGTGCTCGACGCCCTGGGGTACGACGTCGACCGGCCGTGGGGGGAACTGGCGGCCGGGGACCGGGAGTGGATCCTGTTCACCGACGAGCAGCCGGTGGTGACGGTCCATCCGGTGCGCGACGCGGGCCGCATCCAACGCCCCTACCAGGGTACGTACATGAGCGCGCGGCGCTATGTGATGCACACGTTCGCGGATTCCAGGAGCACCACGCTGCGGGCGAAGGCGGAGCGGTTTCTGACCAGCGCGCCGTGCCCGGTCTGTGCGGGCAGCAGGCTGCGGCCGGAGGCGATGGCCGTCACCTTCGGCGGGCGGACGATCGCCGAGCTCGCCGCGCTCCCCCTCGCCGATCTCGCCGGGGTGCTGTCCCGCGCGGGCGGCGAGGAGACGGCGCGGGTGCTGACGGCCGATCTGCTGGCCCGCATCGCGACGGTGACCGAGCTGGGTCTTGGCTATCTCAGCCTGGACCGTACGGCTCCGACGCTGTCCTCGGGCGAGTTGCAGCGGCTGCGGCTCGCCACCCAGCTGCGATCGGGGCTCTTCGGGGTCGTGTACGTGCTGGACGAGCCCTCGGCCGGGCTGCATCCGGCGGACACCGAGTCGCTGCTCGCCGTGCTCGGCCGGCTGAAGGATTCCGGGAACACGGTGTTCGTGGTGGAGCACCAGATGGACGTGGTGCGGCAGGCGGACTGGCTGGTCGATGTGGGTCCGCTGGCCGGGGAGCACGGCGGGCAGGTGCTGCACAGCGGGCCGCCCTCGGGGCTCGCCGACGTGGCCGGGTCCGCGACGCGACGGTTCCTGTTCGACGAGGATCCGCCGCCGGCACGGGAGCCGCGTGCGCCCACCGGGTGGCTGCGGCTGGACGGAGTGGACCGGCACAATGTGCGCGGCGTCGACGCGGCGTTCCCGCTCGGGGTGTTCACCGCGGTGACCGGTGTCTCGGGTTCGGGGAAGTCGACCCTGGTCGGTCAGGTGCTGGCCGGGGTGCTGGCGGACCGGCAGGCCTCGGCCGGCGCCGGGCTGCCCGAGGTGCGGGTGGCGCGGCACTGCGCTGCGGCGCGGGGGCTGGAGGCGGTGGACCGGCTCGTCCAGGTCGACCAGAAGCCCATCGGCCGTACACCCCGGTCGAATCTGGCCACGTACACCGGTCTCTTCGATGTCGTACGGAAGCTGTTCGCGCAGACGGAGACGGCGCGGGCGCGCGGATACCGGGCGGGCCGGTTCTCCTTCAATGTGCCGGGCGGGCGGTGCGAGACCTGTCAGGGCGAGGGGTTCGTCTCCGTGGAGCTGCTGTTCCTGCCCAATACGTACGCGCCCTGCCCGGACTGCCACGGCGCGCGCTACAACCCGGCGACGCTGGAGGTCACGCTGCGCGGGCTCACCGTCGCGCAGGTGCTGGACCTGACGGTGGAGTCGGCTGCCGGGTTCTTCGCGGGGACCGCCGCGGCCGAGCGCAGTCTGGGCACGCTGCTCGATGTCGGGCTGGGCTACCTGCGGCTGGGCCAGCCCGCGACGGAGCTGTCGGGCGGCGAGGCCCAGCGGATCAAGCTGGCCGCGGAGCTCCAGCGCACCGGGCGCGGGCACACGCTGTATCTGCTCGACGAGCCGACGACCGGGTTGCATCCGGCCGATGTCGAGGTGCTGATGAGGCAGTTGCACGGGCTGGTGGAGGCGAGCAACACGGTGGTCGTCGTGGAGCACGACATGGCGGTGGTGGCGGGTGCGGACCATGTCATCGACCTGGGGCCGGGGGGCGGTGACCAGGGTGGCCGGATCGTCGCGACGGGCACTCCTGCCCAGGTGGCACGGGCGGCGGGCAGCCGGACGGCCCCGTACCTGGCGAAGGCGCTGCGGCTGGGCCCCGTACCCGGCGAAGGCCCGGCGACCCGCTCCGGGGCGCGGTGACCTCGTGACCGGCTCCGGACGCGCAGGGCCCGGAGGCGGGCGGCCTCCGGGCCCTGGGGTCAGGGGTGTTGTGTGCCGGTCGGATCAGCGGCGGACCTTGCGCGTGGCCCGCAGCCACTCCTTGTTCATGGCGGCGATCGACGGCAGCGGAATGCCCTTCGGGCAGGCCGTGGCGCACTCGCCGGTCAGGGTGCAGCCGCCGAAGCCCTCCTCGTCCATGGTCGCGACCATGTCCAGGACACGGGTCTCGCGTTCGGGTGCGCCCTGCGGCAGCACATTGAGGTGGTTGACCTTCGCCGAGGTGAAGAGCATCGCCGAGCCGTTGGGACAGGCAGCGACGCACGCGCCGCAGCCGATGCACTCGGCGTGCTCGAAGGCGAAGTCGGCGTCCGGCTTGGGCACGGGGGTGGCGTGCGCGTCCGGGGCGGTGCCGGTCGGGGCGGAGATGTAGCCGCCGGACTCGATGATCCGGTCGAAGGCGGAGCGGTCCACGACCAGGTCCTTGACGACCGGGAAGGCGGCGGCCCGCCAGGGCTCGATGTCGATCGTGTCGCCGTCCCGGAAGGACCGCATATGGAGCTGACAGGTGGTGGTGCGCTCGGGTCCGTGGGCGTCACCGTTGATGACGAGGCTGCACGCGCCGCAGATTCCTTCGCGGCAGTCGTGGTCGAAGGCGACGGGCTCGTCCCCGCCGAGGATGAGCTCCTCGTTGAGGGTGTCGAGCATCTCCAGGAACGACATGTCCTGGGAGATCCCGTCGACTTCGTAGGTGGCCATGGCGCCGGGCGTCTCGGCGTTCTGCTGGCGCCAGACGCGCAGGGTGAGCTTCATGCGTAGCTCCGCTGGGTGGGGTGGACGTACTCGAAGACGAGGTCTTCCTTGTGCAGGACGGGGGCTTCACCGGTGCCGGAGAACTCCCAGGCGGCTGCGTAGGAGAACTCCTCGTCCCGGCGGGCGGCCTCCCCGTCCGGGGTCTGTGATTCCTCTCGGAAGTGGCCGCCGCAGGATTCGGCGCGGTGCAGGGCGTCGAGGCACATCAGCTCGGCGAGTTCGAGGTAGTCGACGACGCGGTTCGCCTTCTCCAGCGACTGGTTGAACTGTTCGCCGGTGCCGGGGACCTTGATGCGGCGCCAGAACTCCTCGCGGATCTGCGGGATCCGTTCGAGGGCCTTGCGCAGTCCCTCCTCGGTGCGGGCCATGCCGCAGAACTCCCACATGAGTTCGCCGATCTCGCGGTGGAAGGAGTCGGGGGTGCGGTCGCCGTCGACGGCGAGCAGCAGATTGATGCGGTCCTCGGTCTCGGCGACCGCCTCGGCGACGGCCGGGTGGTCCGCGTCGACCGTCTCCGTACGGGGGTTGCGGGCGAGGTAGTCGTTGATCGTGGACGGCAGGACGAAATAGCCGTCGGCGAGGCCCTGCATCAGCGCGGAGGCGCCGAGCCGGTTGGCCCCGTGGTCGGAGAAGTTCGCCTCGCCGATCGCGAAGAGCCCGGGGACGGTGGTCTGGAGGTCGTAGTCGACCCAGAGGCCGCCCATCGTGTAGTGCACGGCCGGATAGATCCGCATGGGTGTCTCGTACGGGTTCTCCGCGGTGATCCGCGCGTACATGTCGAAGAGGTTTCCGTACTTCTCCTCGACCTTGGCCCTGCCCATCCGCGCGATGGCGTCGGCGAAGTCCAGGTAGACGCCCTGTCCGCCGGGGCCGACGCCGCGGCCCTCGTCGCAGACGTTCTTCGCGGCGCGGGAGGCGATGTCGCGGGGCACGAGGTTGCCGAAGGCCGGGTAGATGCGCTCCAGGTAGTAGTCGCGCTCGCTCTCGGGGATCTCGTTCGCGGGGCGGTCGTCGCCCTTGGCGCGCGGGACCCAGATGCGGCCGTCGTTGCGCAGCGACTCGCTCATCAGCGTCAGCTTGGACTGGTGGTCGCCGGTGCGCGGGATGCAGGTGGGGTGGATCTGGGTGAAGCAGGGGTTGGCGAAGTAGGCGCCGCGCCGGTGGGCACGCCAGATGGCGGTGGCGTTGGAGTTCATGGCGTTGGTCGACAGGTAGAAGACGTTGCCGTAGCCACCGCTGGCCAGGACGACGGCGTCGGCGAAGTAGGTGTCGATCTTTCCGGTGATCAGGTCGCGGGCGACGATGCCGCGGGCCTTTCCGTCGATGACGATCAGGTCCAGCATCTCGGTGCGCGCGTGGAGTTCGACGTTGCCCGCGGCGATCTGCCGGGCCAGCGCCTGGTACGCGCCGAGAAGGAGCTGCTGTCCGGTCTGGCCGCGGGCGTAGAAGGTGCGGGAGACCTGGACGCCGCCGAAGGAGCGGTTGTCGAGCAGTCCGCCGTACTCGCGGGCGAAGGGGACGCCCTGGGCGACGCACTGGTCGATGATCTCCACGGAGATCTGCGCGAGCCGGTGGACGTTGGACTCCCTGGCGCGGAAGTCGCCGCCCTTGACGGTGTCGTAGAACAGCCGGTGGACGGAGTCGCCGTCGTTGCGGTAGTTCTTCGCGGCGTTGATGCCGCCCTGGGCGGCGACCGAATGGGCCCGGCGGGGCGAGTCCTGGAAGCAGAACTGGACGACGTGGTAGCCCTGTTCGGCGAGCGTGGCGCCGGCCGAACCGCCCGCCAGGCCGGTGCCGATGACGATGACGGTGTGCTTGCGGCGGTTGGCGGGGTTGACGAGCCTGGCCGTGAAGCGCCGGGTGTCCCAGCGTTCGGCGACGGGTCCCTCGGGGGCCTTGGTGTCGACGACGGGCGCGCCCGTCGCGTACTGCGAGTAGTCGGTCATGTCAGCTCACCAATCCGGCCATGACGGCGACGGGTACGGAGATGAAGCCCAGCGTCAGCACCGCGGCGAGGAGGTTGGCGAGGGTCTTCAGGATGCGGTCGCGGGTGGCACTGCCCACGCCGAGGGTCTGGGCGGCGCTCCAGAAGCCGTGCTGCACGTGCAGTCCCATGGCGAGCATGGCCACGATGTAGATCGTGTTCCCGTACCAGGTCGAGAAGGTGTCGACGACGTTCTGGTAGGGGCGCCCGGACTGGAAGCCGCCCGGGTGCACGGTGCCGGTCGTCAGGTCGAGGATGTGCCAGACGATGAACAGCGCGAGGATGATGCCGCCCCAGCGCATGGTCCGGGTGGCGTAGCTCGCCCGCGGCTTCTTGTGGACGTACTTGGCGGGGCGCGCCCTGATGTCGCGGCGGCTCAGCTGATACGCGGAGACGGCGTGCAGCACGACGGCGACGACGAGCACCACGCGGACGATCCACAGGGCCCACTCGTAGTGCAGGAAGGGCTCGCCCAGCGTCCGCAGCCAGTGGGCGTAGTGATTGAACTCGCCGGACCCGAAGAAGATCTTCAGGTTGCCCACCATGTGGACGACCAGATATCCGAGCATGATCAGGCCGCTCACCGCCATGATCGTCTTCTTGCCGACGGACGAGTCCCAGAGCGTACGCGTCATGGACGGCCGTCGGTCCGCCCGTGTTGCCAATGCCATGGACACGACGCTAGGGCCGAAAGACCTCATCAGTCCAAGACATGGTGCGGCTCATGTCCATAGGCATTGGCTATCGTACGGGGCTAGGGTCGGTGTCATGCACTTTCCCCAGCTCAGCTATTTCGTGGCGGTCGCCGAAACCCTGCACTTCACGCGTGCCGCCGAGGCCGTTCATGTCTCCCAGCCCTCGCTCTCCCAGCAGATCAAGGCGCTGGAGAACGAGCTGGGCGCCGAGCTGTTCAGCCGGGCCCGGGGCAACATCACCCTCACCGACGCGGGCGAGGCGCTGCTGCCACTGGCCCGCCGGATCCTCGCGGACGCCGACACCGCCCGGCACGAGGTGCAGGAGCTGGTACAGCTGCGGCGTGGCCGCGTCCGGCTCGGGGCGACGCCCAGTCTCTGCACGGGGCTGCTGCCGGACGTGCTGCGCGCGTTCCACGATCTGCATCCGGGCATCCAGCTGCTGCTGGAGGAGGGCGGCTCGCACGACCTCGTACGGGAGCTGGCCCGCGGTGCGCTCGACCTCGCCCTGGTCGTGCTGCCCCTGCCGGCCGCCTCGCCCGCGCTGACCACGATCGAGCTGCTGCACGAGGACCTGGTGGTGGTGTCGGCGGCGACGGAGCGCGCGCCGGGGCGCGGCGGCAGTGTCCGGATCGCGGATCTGCGGGGCGCGCCCCTGGTGATGTTCCGGCACGGCTACGACCTGCGGGAACTGACCGTGGCGGCCTGTCGCGCCGAGGGCTTCGAGCCGGCGTTCACGGTGGAGGGCGGCGAGATGGACGCGGTACTGGGATTCGTACGGGCGGGTCTGGGCATCGCGGTGGTGCCGAGCATGGTCGCGACCCGCTCGGGCCACGATCTGCGGACCACACCGCTGGCCAGGCCCGGACTGCGCCGGACGATCGCGCTCGCGCACCGCAGCGACGTGGCCCCGCCGCGGGCGGCGCGGGAGCTCCAGCGCGTACTGCTGTCCTCGATCGACGGACGGACGGGAAGACCGGACCCGTCCGTCGGCTGAGGCCGTCTCCGGGGGCCGGGCGGTCGCGGGACCGCCCGGCAGCACCCGTCAGACGGCGTCGGCCAGCAGCAGGGAGTGGATACGGTCCGGGGCACCCGGACGGGCGTAGTACCAGCCCTGGGCGGTGTCGCAGCCCAGTTCCCGCAGCTGCTGCGCCTGGGCCCCGGTCTCCACACCCTCCACCGTGACGGCCAGTTCCAGGCTGTGCGCCAGTGACACGATGCCTTCGACGATCTTCAGGTCGACCGGATCGGCCGGGTGCTGCTGCATGCCCTGGGTGAAGGACCGGTCCAGCTTGAGCACACTCACCGGCAGCCGGCGCAGATTGGCCAGGTTGGAGTAGCCGGTGCCGAAGTCGTCGAGCGCTATGTCGACGCCCATTTCCGCCAGTTGGCGCAGCGGCTTGAGCAGATCGTCGTCGGCTCCGATCAACGCGGACTCGGTGACCTCCAGGCAGAGCGCCCCCGGCTCCAGGCCGGAACGTTCCAGCACGTCGACCGTCTCGGCGACCAGCCGCGGGTGGTGCAGCTGGGTCGGGGAGAGATTGACGTTGATCCTCAACGGGCCGCCGTCACTGTGCCGTTCCTGCCAGAAGTTGGCCTGCCGGACGGACTCCTCCAGCACCCAGCGGCCCAGCGGCACGATCAGTCCGGTGTGCTCGGCGAGCGGGATGAACCGGTCGGGACCGAGCACCCCGTGCTGCGGATGGCACCAGCGCACCAGCGCCTCCGCGCCGTGCACACTTCCGTCGCCCAGGTGCACGAGCGGCTGGTACTCGATGAAGAACTCACCGCGGTCCAGCGCCGCGGGGAGCGCGGTGGTCAGCCCGTGCCGGGTGATGGCACGCGCGTCGGCCTCCGGGTCGGCGAGTTCGAAGCGGTTGCCGCCGGCCGACTTGGCCCGGTACATCGTGATGTCGGCGCTGCGCAGCACCTCGGCGGCGCTGCGCTCCCCGGAGGGCCCTTCGACGATGCCGATGGAGCCGCGTACGGTCAGCTCCCGGCCGTCGAGCCGGATGGGTGTGGCGAGCACGCTCAGGATGCGGCAGGCGAGGTCGTCGACCTCCTGCTCGGTGTCCGGTCCGGTGGTCAGCGCGACGAACTCGTCCCCGCCGAGCCGGGCCACCATCTCGCCGGGAGCCGTGGCGCAGCTCTGCAGCCGGTCGGCGACCTCGACGAGCAGCCGGTCTCCGGCGGCGTGCCCCAGGCTGTCGTTGATCGCCTTGAAGCCGTCGAGGTCGAGGTAGCAGAGCCCGAAGCGGGTGCCGTTCCTGGCCGCGACGGCCTTCTCCAGCCGTTCGAAGAAGAGGGTGCGGTTGGGCAGGCCGGTGAGCGCGTCGTGGGTGGCCTCGTAGCGCAGCCGCAGATTGAGGAGCCGTCGCTCGGTGGTGTCCTCCAGGAGCGCGAGCTGGTACTCCGGACGGCCTTCGGCGTCCCGCAGCAGCGACACCGTCAGATTGGTCCACAGGACCGTTCCGTCGTTGCGGTAGTACGGCTTCTCGACCCGGTAGTGCTCGCGTTCGCCGCGCACCAGCTCGTTGTAGTACTTCCACACGTGCGGCGAGTCCTCGGGGTGGACCCACTCGTTCAGCTTGTGGCTGCGGACATGGTGGTCCAGGCCGCCGAACATCCGGGTGAGGGTGTCGTTCACCTCCAGGACGTTGCCGTCCAGATCCGCGATGCCGATGCCGATGGCGGCGTCCCTGAAGACGGCACGGAAGCGCGCCTCCGTGGCGTGCAGGACCTGCTCCGCGTGGGAGCGGGCGGCGAGCGCCGAGCGGGCTATGGCCTCCTGCTCGGACAGCGTCCGATCGCGCAGCGCCTGTGTGTAGCCGCCCGCCATCGCGTGCTGCATCCGTGCGCAACGGGACCTGCCGTCCTCGGTGGACAGCTCCTCCGGCCCGTTTCCGCCGCAGTAGAGGACCAGGTAGGAGTCGACGACGCCGAGGGTGGAGCTGAGGGCGTCCGGGTCGGTGCAGTGCGCCTCGACCAGCGCGGCGCCCACCCGTTGGGCGGGACCCGCTTCGAACGGGCGCGCGTGCAGGATCTCGTTCAGCTGCCGCGCCAGCGGCAGGAGATGCTGCTCGAACTCGGGGCGGGTCATGGAGGTGGCCGTCGAGGGGAAGATGGCCCGGCTCCAGATCGTGGCGAATCTTCGGAGCCGGTCTTCGGGTCCGTCGGGTTCCGCGTCCGGCTCACCGGACGCCTGGGCGGGAATGCTCACGCCTTGTGTCCTACCCCTGCGAAGCCCGAGAAGGCGAACGGGTCCTCCTGCTCCGGCACCACCGGGGTGTCCGGACGCCAGTGCGGCATGGAGACGAGGCCCGGCTCGACCATCTCGTACCCCTCGAAGAACCTGCTGACCTCGGCGCGCGACCGCATGACGAGCGGGCTGCGGATATTGCGGTAGACGCCGACGGTTCCGCTCGCCTCCGCCTCGGTGAGCGGGACCCCCTCGTACGAGGCGTGGGTCATGACGATCATGCTGCCGGGCGCCAGCGCCTCGCGGAGCCGGGCGACCGCGGCGTACGGGTCGTCGGCGTCCTCGATGAAGTGGAGCACCGCGACGAGCAGCAGAGCGACCGGCCGGTCGAAGTCGAGCAGCTTGCCGACCTCGGGGCTGTGCAGGATCTCCTGGGGCCGGCGCAGATCGGCGGCGGCGACGACCGTACGGTCGTTGCCCTCCAGCACCGCCTGGCTGTGCGCGACCGCGACCGGGTCGTGGTCGATGTATGCCACCCGGGACTCGGGGTCGGCCGCCTGGGCGACCTCATGCACATTGCCGAAGGTCGGTATGCCGGAACCGATGTCCAGGAACTGACTGATACCCGCACGTGTGGCGTAGCGCACCGCCCGGCGCATAAACGCCCGGTTCGCCTGCATGATCTTGGGAAGGCCGGGCATGAACTCCATGGCCTTGCGCGCCGCTTCCCGGTCCACCTCGAAATTGTGCGATCCGCCCAGATAGAAGTCGTACATTCGGGACACGCTCGGCACCGAAATGTCGATGCCTTGCGGTGCCCAGGCGGGACGCTCCATCGATGTCTCCAACAAGTCGCCACGGCGATCCGGCCATGTTCATGGTCAGTGTTGACCAGAGGCTACTGATCGACCGCCAGGAGAGCGAGCGGAAACGGAAATTAGCGGTCCGTTATTGGTCACACACCAGTGGCATGTGCGGGACGTCCCGTCGCTGCGTGTGCGCATTCCGCGACGGACCGGTACGTCGGGCGCCGTTTTTCCGCTGCACGGAAGCGACTTGAGCGAATAGCCTCCGAACCGGCGCGGGACCGTTCAGGTGCACCGGCGAGTTCGTCATCGATCCGGGCGCGTATCATGTGCCGCCGACTCCTTGGCCGTTGACGCCCCGGCTTCATGTCGCCGAAAAGGTATAGACCGGCGGCGGTCGATCGACGCCGTTTGATGTCCGGGACGCGGAACGGCCGAAGATGACCAACCCCCTGATGCGGTCCACCGAATTCCTCCCCACCGGTACCGCGCTTCTCGACGGGAATCCCTCCTACCGCGTTGTCGGTGTGCAGGACGGCCTTCTTCCCACCGGCTGCGGCGGCGAACCAAGTACGGCGGAAAACTTGCCCATTGACCGCCCCGGAGGGGAGTCCTTCAGCACCCTCGGGGCCGCCGCCATCACCGCGGCCGGGGTGGGCCGGTGCCTTCTATACGCTGCCCCGCGTTCACCCCGGCACAGGAAACGGCCGCAGCAAACACGAACCGTGAATTGTCCCCACTATCAGGCGAATCCCCGCCCGGAGCCGCGTGTCACCCTCCGGCGGCGACCATGCTGCCCGTCGTGTACGGATCACGCATCGGGCGGCTCACCGCGGCCGCCGTCCTCATCTGGCTGATAGCCGTGCCGCTGCCCACGTCCGCCGACAGTTGCGCGGTGGCCTCGATCGGGCAGGGCGACGGCACTGCCGCGGTTGCCGTGGCGGGCGGAGCGAAGTGCAAGGCGGTCTCGAAGCCCGAACCACCACCGCCTCCCGAACCACCGCCGCCGCCTCCCCCGCCGCCTCCCTCTCCCGACCCCGCACCGACACCGGCACCCGCGCCCGCACCGCCGGAACCGGAACCCAAACCGGCGGAACCGGAACCGGAGCCCGCACCACCGCCCACACCCTCGCCCGCGCCGCCGAAGCCCTCGCCGACGCCGACGCCCTCACTGCGCCCGACGCCTCCGTCACCACGGCCCGTGGCGCTCCCCGCGTACCGCAGGGCGACACACAAGGCGCCGCGCAGCGGGCCTTCGCTGGTCTCCCTGACTCTGCTGATCACCGCCCCCGCGGTATTCGCCGTCGCCGTGCTCCGGCCCCGCTCGTCCCGCTGACCGAGGGAGAATTGCATGTCGGAATGGCTTGTTCTCACCCTTGCCATGGCGTCGGCCTGTGCCGTCGTCCTCACCATCGCGATACTCAACAATCGCCGCATCGGCGAGGACGACGATCCGTCCGAGACACCTGACGTCATCGAGTACATGACGATGATGATCGGCGTGGTGTACGCGATCGTGCTCGGCCTGGCCATCGCCGGCGTCTGGGAGGGCCGCAGCGCCGCCCAGGAGTCGGTGCGGCTGGAGGCCCAGGCGCTGCACGAGGTGCGGGCCCGCTCCTCCGTCTATCCGGCCGAGGTCCGCGACCGCATCCGTACCGATGTCGACGCCTACGTCAGCCATGTCGTCCACGACGAGTGGCGGACCATGTCCGCCCACGGCAGCCTCACCGACCGGGGGACCCTCCTGCTGGACCGGGTCCGCGCCGATGTCACCGGGTACGAGCCGAGGACGGACCACGAGGGGCAGGCGTATCAGCCACTGATCGACCAGGTCGCCGCGGCCGACGACGCCCGCAGCTCCCGGGGGCAGAGCGCCGGAGCGACCATGCCGGGCGTGGTCTGGTTCGGCCTGATCACCGGGGCGCTGGTGACAGTGGGACTGATCTTCACGCTGCAGATCCGCAGAACGTTCCGCGAACTGCTGCTGGCCGGCCTCTTCAGCGCCCTCATCGCCTTCCTGCTCTTCCTCATCTGGGACTTCGACTCGCCCTTCGGCCGGGGCATCTCGGCCACCACCGCCCCCTTCGTCGACCTGTTCCCGCACGCCGCCCGCTGACCGGCGCCGCTCCCCCGGCCGGTGCGCCGGCCGGGGGACAACGCTGCCCCATTCGCCGGACCCCGATCGCGGGTGATATGCACCGCTCCTACCGTTTCGGACATCGAGGCGCATTTCTCATTCCTTGTGGAAATTCGTTCCGCAGCTGCTCCTCGGGGACCGGAGGATTCACCATGCGCGCGATACGTGTCGCACCCGCAGCCCTGCTCGGCGCCACCGCACTCACCGTGCTGACCCCGGCCACCCACGCCATGGCGGGTGGCACGAACACCTCGTTCAACCCGACCGTCGCCCCCTCGGTGATCGCGCCGGGCGGTCAGGTCACGCTCGGCAGCGGGGGGTGCACGGGCGCGACGACCGTCACCTCGGGTGCGTTCAACACGACGGTCATCCCGAGCGGCAGCCCGTCCGCCACCGCCACGGTCAACTCGGCCGCCCGGCGGGGTGCCGTCTACCCGGTGACGTTCGCCTGCGGCTCCACGGGCGCCAGCAGGAGCGTCAACCTCACCATCACCAGCGCTCCCGCCACCACGACGCCCACGGCCAGTTCCACCTCCATCGCGCCACCCGGCGGCGTGACCGGCGGGCTCGGCGGCAGCATCGGAACGATGGACGCCCCGGAACTCGCCGCCGGTACGGCACTGGTGGCGGCGGCAGGCGCCGGAGCCCTCTACTTCGTACGCCGGCGTGCCGCCGGCCGCGGGCACTGACCCCGCGGAGCACGCGGCCGCACGACAGTCGCCCCGGGTCCTGATCCAGGACTCGGGGCGACGGGCGTATCGGGCCGGGCGGGAGGTTCGACGCCTCAGAACGCCGCATTGCTCGTCCGTCGACGACGGACGATGAAGACAGCTCCTCCGACGGCCGCCGCGGCCACCAGACCGCCGCCGATCTGCATCTCCACCGAGCTGGGGCTCATGGAGCCACCGAGGCCGCCCTCCGCGCCCATACCCGCCAGCACGGTGAACTTGTGGGTGGCGATACCGCCGTTGCCGCCGTTGCCGCCGTTTCCGCCATTGCCCCCGTCACCGCCCTCCCCGCCGACTCCGTTGTCGTGGCAGCGCACGGACAGGTTGTAGTGCCCCGGAGTGGTGTGGTGGCGGATGTGCGCCGTGGCGTGCCCGGTGCGCCCCGCCGACAGCTCGGTCGTCGGGAAGGCGTTCGACCACACCCTGCCGCCGTTGCGGCACCCCTGCGCGCTGACATGCAGGGTGGCGCCCTGGTGGACCGCGGCGGGGTGCACGGTGACATTGGTCGGAGTGTTGCCGGTACTGCCACCGGCGGCGGCCAGCGGGGCCGCCAGACCGACAGCCGCGAAGGCGGTCGCGGTGACCGCGAGAGCGCGTGAAGCACGCATGGTGTGAACCTCCAGCGGGGCACGCCCCGGAGTCTTTCCTCCGGGATGGATCGAGGAGAACGCACCCCATGACGAACCCTCACCAGTTCCCCGGCACGTCGCACTTCGGCGCTGCTCCACCCCGGTGAGCCGACACGCCGTACGAGGACCCGGCGATCTGACGGAGCCGCAGGTCACAGACCGTCAGAACTTTTATCTGCTCATTACTCCGAAGAGCAGTCCCCCAGGCGGCCCCGTCATCGCCGCCACCCGTTCGCCCCTCCCCGATCGCCGCCCCACCGCACCGCACCTAACGTTCCCATCGTCGCGACGAAGGGAGAACCATGGGCCGGGACCACTCTGGCGCCGGGCGGACCGGACGCGTGCCCTGGGGGGCTGTCGCCCTGGTGATGCTCACCGGACTCGCCCTCATGCGGAACGGTGCCGACACCCCGGCCGGCCCGCCGCAGCCCGCCGCGGCCGCGTCGCTGGACAAGGGCCGGGACGCGGCGGGCCCGCCGGTGGAGGGCGAACCGGTCCAGCCCCTGCCGTACGCCCCCGCCTCCCGTGTGAAGATCCCGTCCATCGATGTCGACGCACCGATCGTCGATGTGAACCTGGACGCGAACGGCTGGATCGACGCACCGCCCCCCGAGGACCCGAACCTCGCGGGCTGGTACCAGAACGGCATCGCGCCCGGCCAGCGCGGCACCGCCGTGGTCGTCGGCCATGTCGACAACATGGCGGGGCCCGCCGTGTTCTACGGGCTGGGCTCGCTCGACAAGGGCCACCACGTCGAAGTGACCCGCTACGACGGCCGGGTCGCGGTGTTCGAGGTGTACGGGGTGGAGGTGTTCGCCAAGAACGGCTTCCCCGGCGCCCGGGTGTACGGCGACACGGGACACGCCGAACTCCGGGTGATCACCTGCGGAGGCGGCTACTCCAAGGCCGGCGGGTACGACGGGAACGTGGTCGTGTTCGCCCGGCTCGTCGAGACCCGCTGAGCCCGTACCGCCCCGCGCCCGGCCGGAAGGCACAGCCGTACGCACCGCAGGAGCGCGGGTCCGCCCGGCCGGGGTGCGGCGGGCGGGTGCCCCGGCACACGCGGGGGCACCGTCCCCCGGGGGCGTGCCGTCAGTCGCGGTGCGGCACCGTGATGCGGTAGCCGTCGTCCAGCAGTTCGGGCAGGTAGCGCCGGAGCGCGGCGACGCTCTGCGAGCGGTTGCCGCCCGCGTCGTGGGAGAGGACGACCACACCGGGGGCGGCCCCGTCCAGGACCCGGCGCACGATGGTGCCGGTCCCGGGCGTCGTCCAGTCCAGGGTGTCCACCGTCCAGGCCATCGGCTCCATGCCCAGTTCGGCGCCGATCTCGAAGGAGTTTCGGTTCCACGCACCGTAGGGGGCCCGGTACCAGAGCGGCGGGGCGCCGAGCGTGCGGTCGATCACCTCGGTGGTGCGCCCCAGCTCGTCGTGGATGCCGGCCCGGGAGAGTTTCGGGATCAGCGGGTGCGACCAGGAGTGGTTGCCGACGACATGGCCGTCGTCCGCCATCTCCCGCAGCAGGTCCCGGTTGTCGACGGCCATCTCGCCGCAGACGAAGAACATCGCGCGGACCCCGTATGCGCGCAGGGTGGCCAGGATGTCCGGGGTGTACAGCGGGTCCGGCCCGTCGTCGAAGCTGAGCACCATGGAGTGCCCGAGGCCGGGCAGTTCCTCGAACGGCCGGGTGCGTACCGGCGGTGGCGCCGGTGTGAACCGGGCGGGGGCGTTCCCGGTCATCGGCTGCAGCCGGTAGACGGAGGGTCTCCCCCGCGGTTTCGCGGGCGGGCCGGCGGCCGCGACGGCCCGGGTGCCCGCCGGACGGGCGGGGGTGGCGGCCGGGTCGGCGGCGATCATGTGCGCGGCGGTGGCGGCCCCGAGGCCCAGGGCGAGCCTCAGCGCGGTGCGGCGCCCGGGTGAGGTCTGATCACGTCTCATGGCCAACTGCTCGCACGGGCGGGCGCGTGCCCTGCCCCACGACACCGGATGATGGTCATTTTGTACCCATTCGAAGCAGCACGCCCACGGCATCCGGCGGGTCCCCGCCCAAGCCCCTCGGCACCCGGAGCGAGACCCTCCGCACCAGCCGATAACCTCTGTGCCGTGACAGACCAGCAGCCCCACCAGTTCGAACGTGGCACAGACGGCCCCAAGGTGATCGTCGCGGGCCTCGACGGGTCCGACTCCTCCATGCGGGCCGCGGCCTACGCCGCCGGTCTGGCCCGGCGCCAGAACGCCATGCTCACCCTTGTGTACGTCCAGCCCGTGATGCCCGCGGGCGCCTCGCTCGGCGCACCGGTCGGCGACACGACGGGGGAGGTCGCCGAGGGACTGGTCGGCGAGATCCGGGCGGCGACGGAGCGGCTCAAGGACATATGGGATGTGCGCTGGGAGTTCCACACCTTCCGCGGCGACCCGTACAACGGGCTCGTGACGGCGGCCGACGAGCTCAAGGCGGACGCCGTGGTGGTCGGCGCGTCGGAGTCGGCGGGGCACCGGTTCATCGGTTCGGTGGCGATCCGGCTGGTGAAGGCGGGCCGCTGGCCCGTCACCGTGGTGCCGTAGCCGTCGGCGGGTGGGCCCGTCGCCCGGTGAGGGGCGGCCCCGTACCGTCGTGGGCGCCCGGTCGGGACCCGAGCAGGGGTGACCGCCTTCCGCGCGGCCCGCTCCCCCGCGGCCGCGGGCCTACTCCCCCATGACGAGGCCGTCGCGGCCCGCGCCCCGGCCGAGCACCACGGCGCGGATACGGTCACGGATCTCGCGCCTTTCATCGGCCCCGTCGTCGTCGCCGACGGGGTGGAGAGCGATGACACGCCCGGCGTCCGTGTCGTACCACTGGGGGATGAACTCGGCCTTCCTCACCGTCCAGCGCTGTCCGGGTCCGCCGGGCGGCGCGAAGGTGAAGCGCCCCATGGAACCCTGATTGCCGCGCGGATCCCGGCCGCCCTCGTAGTTGATCATCTCTCCGGCGATCTGGTCGCCCATGCCGTAGACGACCCAGGTGCCGTTGACCTTCTCGTACGCCTGTGGCACATGGGCGTGGGTACCGATGATCAGGTCGATGTCGGGGCGGCCCGCCGACACGGACGCGGTGAGCCGCCGGGCGAGTCCGAGCTGCTCCTCGTCCGGTTCGTCCTGCCATTCGGTGCCCCAGTGCATGGACAGCACGACCACGTCGGCGCCCGCCCGCCGGGCCGCGCGGGCATCGGCGACGATCTTCCGCTCGTCGATCAGATCGACCGCCCAGGGCTGCCCGGCGGGCAACGGGATGTCATTGGTGTCGTAGGTGTACGCGAGGTGGGCGACCTTGGCCGCCCGCTTTCCCGGACCTGCCCTCAGGAGGGTGGGGCGGGCGGCCTCGGCTGCGGATCGGGCGGAGCCCGCGTGCCGGACGCCCGCCCTGTCCAGCGCGCCGAGGGTGCGGCCGATACCGTCGGCGCCGTCGTCCAGGCTGTGGTTGGAGGCGGTGGAGCAGGAGTCGAAGCCGGTCGAGCGCAGGCCCGCGGCGACCTCGGGCGGCGAGGTGAAGTTCGGATAGCCGGTGTACGGGCCACCCTCGGGGCCGTACACCGTCTCCATGTGACAGATGGCCAGGTCCGCCCGGGAGACGACCGGGGCAACGCCTGCGAGCATCGGGGCGAAGTCGTAGCCCCGGCCGTCCGCGTCGGCGGCGGCCCGGTCGATGACCGAGGAGTGCGGCAGCACATCGCCCGAGGCCAGCAGGGTGAAGGCCCGCGGCTTGTCGACGCCCCCGCTTCCCGCCCCGCGCGCCGGGGAGGCTTCGGCGGAGCGTGGCCCGCTCTCCCCCGCGGGAGGGGACTGTGCGCCCGTGCAGCCGGACGCGGCGGCGAGCAGCGCGGCGATGGCGGCCACCGCGCCCTGTCGGTTGCGCTTCGTCATCTGCCCGGCTCCATTTTTCGGATGAGAAGGACCATCCGACTACACATATCTTCATACCGGTCATTCAAGGAGCAAAGCCGCGCAAGTAGCTGAACCGGTCGTATCACTCGCACCCGACGGCTCCGTGACCGTTCACCGCACCACTCGCCGCACTGTGCGACCGCTCGTCGCACGCCTCGGTGTACCGCCTGTTCCTCCGCTCCCGAATGCGTTCGGATACGGCAGTCGGCAGCGAGGCGGCAGGGGCCTTCGCGGGAGAGGACGTTCACGATGACCACGACGACGACCGATGAGCGGGCCCTCGCCGCGTTGCAGCGGGAGCACGGGCCCGCGCTGTTCCACTTCCTGCTCGGCCTCACGTTCGGCGACCGGCAACGTGCCGAGGACCTGCTCCAGGAGACCCTGGTACGTGCCTGGCAGCATCCGGAGGCGTTCGACGCTCCCTACGACTCGATGCGCCCCTGGCTCTTCACCGTCGGCCGCCGCCTCGCCATCGACGCCCGCAGGTCGCGCCGGGCCCGCCCCGTCGAGGTGAGCGACGCCGTCCTGGAGACCGCCCCGGCGCCGCAGAACACCGCGGAATCGGCGGTCCGCACCCTCGATGTGCGCAAGGCGGTGCGGACGCTGAGCCCCGAGCACCGCGCGGTGCTGGTGCAGATCTACTTCCGGGGGCTGAGCGTCACCGAGACGGCGCGGGTCCTGGGAATCCCGCCGGGCACCGTCAAGTCCCGTTCGTACTACGCGCTGCGTCTGCTGTCGCGCAATCTGCCCGGCTACGGCGCGGACGGTCAGTCCAGCAGGTCCTCCTCGCTGAGCAGCGCGAGCAGGGCCGAGGTCTCCGCCACCTCCACATAGACCGCGGCGCACCCGTCGCAGAGCTGGAGGTGGCCGGAGACCCGGCACGCCTCGTCCTCCGCCAGCGCGTCCAGGACGTACGCACCGAGCAGCTGCCGCACATGCGGGTCATCGCCGGGGTCGGCGGCCATCACAACCTCGTATCTCCTCAACGATCCTGCTCTTCTGCCCACGCGGGGCGCCCGCCCCCGGTTCAATGCTCGGTGAAGCCCGGTGCCGAGTGAGGAAAGAGGCGAGGCGGGATGCGTCCCGAACGTGACGAGGGGACCGGTGGGGACGGGCTGCTGGTTCCGATGGCCTGGATGTACACGGAGTACATAGCCGACGAGCTGCTGCGGACCGGCGACCTGATGGAGCCGACGACACTGGAGTTCCGTGCGGGGCGCGATGCCCTCGCACTCACGATCTTCCTCAGCGACGACGAGCCGGTGGCCGGAGCCCTGCCGGAGGCGCGGGTGAACCAACTCCGGCTGCTCACGGCGTACGGGGCGGCGTGGCGGCAGTGGGTCTGCGAGCGGCTGGACGACGCGGCACGGCGGTACGAACCCGGGGACCCCGATCTCGCGCTGGCGCGGGCCGCCTGGCGGTGGCTGGAGGAGACCGAACTGCTCGCCGCGGACCTCGACGCGATCGGCCCGCCGCCCTGGGAGCCGCCGGGCCGCGGAGCGGACGGGGCCGACGGGGCCGACGGGGTGGAGCTGAGGGGCGGGGTGGAGCCGGAGGACGGGGAGGAGAACCAGGTCTGGACCCCCGCGTGGCAGCTCGGGCTGCCGCTCGGGCATCTGGCGGTCCATCTCTGCTGAAACACTCCGCCGCGCCGCCGTCCGGGACCGCCGTGTCCTCGTACCACCGTCGTGCGCCCGGTCATGAACCGTGCACCCCGGCGCGGTACTTCGGCAGTCGCAGCGTTATCTTCATCCCCGCCCCCACCCCGGTCTCGATGACGAGCCCGTACTCGTCCCCGTACACCTGGCGCAGCCGCTCGTCGACGTTGAGCAGTCCGATGCCGGTGGACGTGCCGCCCTCGCCGCGCAGGATCTGCCGCAGCCGCTGCGGGTCCATCCCGATGCCGTCGTCCTCGATGACGACCTCGGCCTCGGACCCGGCGTCCAGGGCGCTGATGGTGATGCGGCTGGTGGTGACGGCGCCTTCGAGACCGTGTTTGACGGCGTTCTCGACGAGGGGCTGGAGGCAGAGGAACGGCAGCGAGACCGGCAGGACTTCGGGGGCGACCTGGAGGGTGACCGCGAGGCGTTCACCGAACCGGGCCCGGACCAGCGCCAGATACTGGTCGATCGAGTGCAGTTCGTCGGCCAGGGTGGTGAAATCTCCGTGGCGCCGGAACGAGTAGCGGGTGAAGTCGGCGAACTCCAGCAGCAGTTCGCGCGCCTGCTCGGGATCGGTCCGGACGAACGAGGCGATCGCGGCGAGTGAGTTGAAGATGAAGTGCGGGGAGATCTGGGCACGCAGGGCCTTGATCTCGGCCTCGATGAGCTGGGTGCGGGAGCGGTCGAGCTCGGCGAGTTCCAGCTGTACGCAGACCCAGCGCGCCACCTCGCCGGCGGCCCTGGCCAGCACCGCGGACTCCCGCGGCGCGTAGGCGACCAGCGTGCCCAGGACCCGGTGGTCGACGGTCAGCGGGACGGCGACGGCCCAGCGCAGCGGGCAGTCGATGTCACCGCAGTCACTGGGGAACGCGGTGTCACGGCCACTGTCGAGCAGGCCCTGGACCTGGTCCATCACGTCCTTGCCGTGATGGTGCCCGTCACCGTCCCAGACCAGGACCCGGTCGCGGTCGGTGAGGCAGAGCGCGTCCGTGCCGAGCAGCGAGCGCAGTCCGCGCGCCGACTTGCGGGCGCTCTCCTCGGTGAGCCCGGCACGCAGCGGTGGCGCCGCGAGGGACGCGGTGTGCAGGGTCTCGAACGTGGCGTGCTCGACCGGCGTGCCGACATCGCTGGGGCGTACGCGGCGCGCGGTGCGGCGCCCGAGCAGGAAGCCCGTACCGGACAGCAGCACCGCCAGTACGGCCAGTACGGCGATCCCCGCCCCGGTCATCGCTCCCTCCCGGAACTGAGGGCTTCCGGCAGATGGAAGCGGGTCATGGCGGCGTTGGTGCCCGGGGGTATCCGGCCGGGAGTGGCTAGCGACACCAGGACCATCGCCAGGAAGCCGACCGGCACGGACCAGACCGCGGGCCAGGCGAGCAGGGCGTGCGGCCAGCCGGGCGGCCGTACGGCACCGCTGACCGTGATGGTCACCGCGACCAGTGCCGAGCCGCCGCCCAGCAGCAGTCCCGCCATCGCCCCGGGCGGGGTGAGCCGCCGCCACCAGATGCCGAGGACCAGCAACGGGCAGAAGGACGACGCGGAGACCGCGAAGGCCATGCCCACCGAGTCGGCCACCGGCACCCGGCTGACCATCAGGGAGGCGCCCAGCGGCACGGCGATGGCGAGCACGGTCGCCAGCCGGAAGTGGCGTACACCGCGCGAGGGCAGGACGTCCTGGGTGATGACTCCGGCGACGGCCATGGTGAGTCCGGAGGCGGTGGACAGGAACGCGGCGAACGCGCCGCCCGCGACGAGGGCGCCGAGCAGATCGCCGCCGAGCCCGCCGATGACCCGGGTGGGCAGCAGCAGCACGGCGGCGTCCGCGTCCGGTCCGTGCCGGAGTTCGGGGGCGTACAGCCGGCCCAGCGCCCCGTAGACGGGCGGCAGCAGATAGAAGGCGCCGACCAGGGCGAGGACGGCGACCGTGGTGCGGCGGGCGTCGCGGCCGTTGGGGCTGGTGTAGAAGCGGACGACGACGTGGGGCAGCCCCATGGTGCCGAGGAAGGTCGCCACGATCAGCCCGTAGGTGGCGTAGAGCGGGTGGTCGGCGCGGAAGACGGAGAGCTCGCCGTCGAAGCTGACGCGGGGCTGCCCGTCGCCGCGCCAGGCCAGCACGAGGAAGATCGCGGGGACGAGGAGGGCGGTCAGTTTCAGCCAGTACTGGAACACCTGGACGAAGGTGATGGAGCGCATCCCGCCCGCCGCGACCGCGATGACCACGACGGAGGCGACGAGCACATCGCCGAGCCAGCCGGGTGCGCCGGTGAGGATCTTCAGGGTGAGTCCGGCGCCCTGGAGCTGCGGCACGAGGTACAGCCAGCCCGCGCCGACCACGAAGACACTGACCAGCCGGCGCACCCGCCGCGATTCGAGCCGCCCTTCGGCGAAGTCGGGCAGGGTGTACGCCCCGGAGCGGCGCAGGGGCGCGGCGACGAACACGAGGAGCACGAGATATCCCGCGGTGTATCCGACCGGGTACCAGAGCATGTCGGGTCCGTGTACGAGAACCAGGCCCGCGACACCCAGGAAGGAGGCCGCGGAGAGGTACTCGCCACTGATCGCGGCGGCGTTGAGGCGGGGCCGTACGGTGCGTGACGCGACGTAGAAGTCGGAGGTCGTACGGGAGATGCGCAGACCGAATCCGCCGACGAGGACGGTGGCCAGGACGACGAGGGCGACCGCCACCCACGACGCCAGGTGGTCGGGTTCGCTCACGGTGCGGGGCGGCCTTCCACGAGTCTGGCGAAGTCGCTCTCGTTGCGTTCGGCCCGGCGGACGTACCACCAGGCGGTCAGGGTGAGCGGCGGGTAGGCGCCGAAGCCGAGCACCGCCCAGACGAGCGCCGAACTGTGCAGCGCGGCGAAGACCAGGGGCAGGGTGCCCGCGACGAGCGCGAGCACGGCGAAGGCGGTGATCCCGGCGCGGAGCTGGCTGCGCATCAGCGAGCGTACGTAGGCACCGCCCAGGGCGGTCTGCTCGTCGATCTCCGACTGGGTGCGGTAACGGGGCAGCGGACGGACCCGCCGCGACTCCCCCGTGACCACTTCGCGCCGGGACGTGGGCTCTGCGGACATGAGCCCGGAGTGTAGGCGCGGCCCGGCCCCGCTGGGAAGGTCTCGCCGCCCCGGTAGCTCCAGGTCAGCGGCTGGTCTGGCGCATCAGGAGATCGCGCAGGGAGCGGGTGTGGCGGCGGCTGACGGCCAGTTCCGCGTCGCCGACGCGGACGCTCATGCTGCCCGCGTCGAGCCGGAGTTCGTCGATGCGGCCGAGCGCCACGAGATGGCGGCGGTGGATGCGGACGAAGCCGCGGGAGCGCCAGCGTTCTTCCAGGGTGGTGAGCGGGATGCGGACGAGATGGCTGCCGGTGGCGGTGTGCAGCCGGGCGTAGTCACCCTGCGCCTCGGCGTACGCGATGTCGTCCACGGGGATGAACCGGATGACGCCGCCGAGTTCGACCGGGATCTGGTCCGCGGCGATGTCGTGGACGGGCGCGGAGCGGTCCTGGACCTGTTCGGCGACGCGGCGCACGGCTTCGGCGAGCCGTTCCCTGCGGACGGGTTTGAGGACGTAGTCCACGGCCTTGAGGTCGAAGGCCTGGACGGCGAAGCCTTCGTGGGCGGTGACGAAGACGATCAGCGGGGGCGCGGCGAATCCGGCCAGCAGCTGGGCGACGTCGAGGCCGGTGAGGCCGGCCATGTGGATGTCGAGGAAGACCACGTCGATGGCGCTCGGGTCGTCGGGGCCCGCGTCGACGGCGGCGCCGATGCGGCGCAGCGCCTCGGTGGCCCCGCCCGCGCCCTCGGCGCTGCGGATGCGGGGGTCGGCGCGCAGGAGGTAGAGGAGTTCCTCCAGGGCGGGTTGTTCGTCGTCGACGGCGAGTACGCGCAGCATGAGGCCGGAGTTTAAGGGCTGTCCCGGAATCCCTGGCGGGCGGACGGCGTCAGCCCTTGGGTGCTGCGAGGGGGTGGTGGCTCGACTGCTGCCGGGGTTCCTCCCGCTATTTGAGGAGCTTGGACAGACGCCTGTCGGCGAGCGGTTTGCCGCCGGTCTGGCAGGTGGGGCAGTACTGGAGCGAGGAGTCGCTGAACGAGACCTCCAGGATGGTGTCGCCGCAGACCGGGCAGGGCGCTCCGGCGCGGCCGTGGACCCGCATGCCGCTCTTCTTCTCGGCCTTGAGCCTTCCGGCGGCGAGGCCGCTGGAGCGTGCGACGGCGTCCTCCAGCGTGGTGCGCAGCGCGGTGTACAGATGGGTGATGTCGTCCTCGCCGAGGCTGTTGGTGCGCTTGAACGGTGACATCTTCGCGACGTGCAGGATCTCGTCGCTGTAGGCGTTGCCGATGCCCGCGATCAGGGACTGGTCGCGCAGGGCGCCCTTGATCTGGCGGCGTTCCCCGTCGAGGAGGGCGGCGAACGCGTCGCGGTCGAAGGAGTCGGCGAGCGGATCCGGCCCGAGCCGGGCGACGCCGGGGATCTCCGCGGGGTCACGCACCAGGTGGACGGCGAGGCGTTTGGTGGTGCCCATCTCCGTCAGGTCGAAGCCGTCGCCGCCGCTCAGTACGGTGCGCAGCGCGAGGGGCCCTTTGCCGGGGCGGGGCGGGGTGGCCGGGAAGCTGTCCTTCCACTGGAGCCAGCCGGCCCGCGCGAGGTGGGTGACCAGATGCAGCGGGCCCACCTGGATGTCCAGGAATTTGCCGTGCCGGGACACGGAGGTGACGGTGCCGCCCGTCAGAGCGGAGAGCGGCGGGTCGTACGTCTTGAGGACGCTGATCGCGAGCGGCAGGACGCGGGCGATCTCCTTGCCGACCAGGTGGTCGTCGAGGAAGACCCGCAGGGCTTCGACTTCCGGCAGTTCGGGCATGCACCCAGCCTGCCGCAGGCCGGTGACGGGTGCCTCCCCAACGGCCCCCGGGTGGGTCCGCCGGGTCTCCCGGGGTCGCGGGGGTCCTCAGCCGAGTCCGTAGACGCGGGTGGCGGTGTCCGCGAACACGGCCCGCCGCTCGTCCCCGGTGAGGTGCGCGGTGAGGGTACGTGCGGCGTCGGCGACCTCCGCGTAGCTCGCCGCGAGCCGGCACACCGGCCAGTCGGAGCCGAACATCAGCCGGTCCGGCCCGAAGGCGTCCAGGAGCGTGTCGGTGTACGGGCGCAGGTCCTGGACGGTCCAGGTGCGGGGGTCGGCCTCGGTGACCAGTCCGGAGAGTTTGCCGACCGTGTTGGGGAGGGCGGCCAGGGCCCTGAGGCCGTCGGCCCAGGGATGGGTGCGCCGCGCCGCGATCGGCGGTTTGCCCGCGTGGTCGAGGACGAAGGTGAGTCCGGGCAGCAGGGCGGCGGCCTTCGCGGCGGCGGGCAGCTGGTGCGGCAGGACGATGAGGTCGTAGACGAGTCCGGCGTCGGCGACGGCGGCCAGCCCCCGCAGCACATCGGGCCGCAGCAGCCACTCGGGATCGGGTTCGCCCTGGACCTGGTGGCGCAGGCCCACGAGCCGGTCGCCGCCGGGCAGGGCGCGCAGCGCGGCGAGGGTGTCGGCGATGCCGGGATCGGTGAGATCGCTCCAGCCGACGACACCCGCGACCAGGTCGCTGCCTTCGGCGAGCGCGAGGAATTCGGGGGTCTCCTCGGCGACGGTGACCGTCTGGACCAGGACGGTGGCGTACACCCCCGCGGCGCGGGCCTCGGGCTCCAGATCGGCGAGGGTGAAGGTGCGCCGGATGGGAGCCAGTTCCTCGCCGGTGATCCATTCCTGGTCGCGTACGGCGAGGTCCCAGACATGGTGATGGGCGTCGACGGCCGGTACAGGAGCCGCCGGGTCCGCGGGAGCCGCCGGGTCCGCGGGGGAAGCTTCGGGGGGTGTCATGTCACAGCTCCCAGGCGACGGGCAGTCCGGCCTCGGCGCCCTCCGCCGTGTAGTCGTGGGCGACATCGAGCAATTGGTCCATCCGGGCCTGCCAGGCGACATTGACCGGGAGCTGTTCCAGTTCGGCCAGCAGCCGGGCGTAGTCCGCGCACTCGATGAGGTGGAAGAGGTCGGTGCCGCTGCGCCAGATCGTCCAGGAGGTGGCGCCCGCGGCGCGGATGGCGCGGGTGAGTTCCTCCGGGACTTCTCGGTGGGCGGCTTCGTACTCCTCGACTCGGTCGGCGCGGACCTTGGTGTGCAGGGCGACCCTCATGTCAGTTCCCGTCCTCGTGTCCGGTGGTGCTCAGCAGCCCTTCGGCGCGCAGATCGTCCCAGAGCCCGTCCGGGATCTCGCGGCGCGCCTGGGCGGCGGCGTCGCGCACCTCGTCCGGGGAACGCGTCCCGACGAGCACCCCGGCGACGGCCGGGTGGGCGAGCGGAAAGCGCAGGGCGGCGGCGCGCAACGGAACGCCGTGCCCCTCGGTGACCGCCTTCATGCGCAGGGCCCGGTCGAGCAGCGACAGGGGGGCGGCGGCGTAGTCGTAGCGTGCGCCGGGGCGCGGGTCGGCGAGCAGCCCGGAGTTGAAGACTCCGCCGACGACGACGCTCTTGCCGCGGGCGGCGGCCTCGGGCAGCAGGCCGGTCAGCGCGCTCTGGTCCAGGAGGGTGTAGCGGCCCGCGCACAGGACGGTGTCGACGTCGGTGTCGCACAGGAACCGGGTGAGCATCGCCGTCTCGTTCATCCCGGCGCCGATCGCCCCGACGACGCCTTCGGCGCGCAGCTTCTCCAGCGCCGGGTACGCCTCGCGGAAGGCCGCCTCCCCGTGGTCGTCGGGGTCGTGCAGATAGACGATGTCGATGCGGTCGAGACCGAGGCGTCCGAGGCTGTCCTCGATGCTGCGCCGGACGCCGTCGGCGCTGAAGTCCCAGCGGCGCCGATGGGTGGCGGGTACGGCGAATCCTTCGGAGAGCCCGTCGCCGGGCGGCACGTCGCCGGGGGGCAGCGGTTCGAGGAGCCGCCCGACCTTGGTCGACACCGTGTAGGTGTCGCGGGGCCTGGTGCGCAGGGCTTCGCCGAGCCGCCGTTCGGAGAGGCCGAGGCCGTAGTGCGGCGCCGTGTCGAAGTAGCGGACGCCCTCGTCCCAGGCGGCGTCGACGGCGGCCGCGGCCTGTTCCGGAGCGACGGCGGTGAAGAGATTGCCGATGGCCGCTGCCCCGAAGGACAGTTCGGTGATCTCGACCGCACTGCGTCCGAGCCTGTTGCGCCGCATGTCTCTGCCGCCCTCCCCGATGATCGCTTTGCTGTACAGAGCGAATATTCATCGGATCACTTGGGCGCGTCAACACTTCCGGCACCACCCATTGCCGGGAATTGCGGCAGATCCTCAGCGATCTGTCCGATCTATCGCCCGGTCTTACGCTCCGGGGCCGCGATCAGCGCGCACAGCTCCCGGAACTCCTCGTGCACCGCGGCCGCCAGCCGGTCGAGGTCCCCCAGCGCCTTGCCGTCGGCAACCAGCCCGACCTGCACCCGCCCGCCGTACGTGGCGAGCGCCACCGCGAGGGACTGCCCGCGGGCCAGCGGGGCCATCGGGTAGACGGCGCGCAGGGGGCAGCCGCCCAGCGAGAGGGCGGAGCGCGGCAGCGGCACGCTGGTGACCAGCACGTCGAACAGCACCCTGGCCGCGCCGGCTGCCAGCGGCGCCCCGAACCGGTGCGCCAGGGGCGGCAGTTGGTCGGCGAGTACGGCGACGGCCCCGGCGCCCTTCAGCGGCCCCGCCGCCTTGTTGCGGTCCATCGCGGTGCGGACCGCGCGCAGCCGGCGCCGGGCGTCGGGTTCGCCGACCGGAAGACCGAGGAGGTACGCGGAGAGCCGGTTGCCGCTCACCGCCGCGCCGCCCGGCCGGCGCCGGGAGACGGGCACCAGGGCGCGGGGGTCGGCGGCGGGCAGCGGCTCACCGCGTTCCAGCATCCAGCGCCGCAGCGCCCCGGCGACCACGGCGAGCAGGATGTCGTTGGCCGTGCCGCCCTCGGCCCTGCGGATCCGCTGGACCGCCGCGGCGTCGAGCTCCGCCGTGGCGAGGCGCCGGGTACCGCTGGAGGGTGCGGTGAGCGCGGTCGAGCCGCGCAGGTCGAGGCGGCCCGCCCGGACGACGGAGGCGCCGACCCCCAGCGCCCGGCCGACCTCCCCGATCCGCCCCAGGGCCATGCCGACCACCTCGCGGGGGTCCGGCAGCCAGGAGCGCGGCGGCACCGGAGCGCGGCGGCGGGCGGTCCCCGCGCCACCGGTGGCGGCGGCGATCTCGTCGAAGATCCCGGCACCGATCGCGACCGCGCGCATGCCGTCGGCGAGGGCGTGGTGCAGTTTCACCAGCACGGCGAACGGCCCGTCGTCGGCGCCGCCGATGAGGTACATCTGCCAGGGCGGCAGCCCCCTGCCGAGCGGCCGCTCCATCAGCTCCCCGGCCAGCCCGGTCGCCTGCTCCATGAAGTCGCCCTCGGCGAGGACCAGGCGCCGGACGTGCCGGTGGACGTCGAAGTCCTTGTCCAGGGACCACGCCGCGCCGCCGACCGGCAGCAGCACGTCCCGTACACACATCCGCAGCCGGGGAATCGCGGCGGCACGGGCGCCGAGGAGCTCCAGGATGTCGTGCGGGGCGACGCCGGGGGACGGGGAGAACACGGCGAGCGCACCGAGGTGCATCGGGTGGGTATCGGATTCGAAGTGCCAGAAAGCCAGATCGAGAGGGGCCAGAAGCTCGGTACCCAACGGGTCCTCATGTCATCGAAGGCAGAACCGCCGTACGTCCGCAGTCAATCCCTCCGGTCGGTTACGGTCAAGTTCTGACATGTTACGTATTGTTACCGTTCGGTATGGGGCAGGGTCCGCCGTTCGGCCCGCCATCGCCGCACAGGACGCCCGTCACCCACGTTCCGGGACGGTGCCGGTCATGAACGTTCCGGGATGAGGAACTCGCACCACACGCATTTGCCGGTGCCCCGGGACTCCACGCCCCAGACGTCGGCCAGCCGGTCGACGAGCATCAGGCCGCGCCCCGAGACCCCGGACTCGCCCGCGTCCCTGCGGCGCGGCAGCGCGCTGGAACGGTCCTCGACATCGACGCGGAGCCGACGCTCGGTCGCGGCCATCACCCGGATGGTCACGATCGCCCCGCCGTCGGTGTGCATCAGCGCGTTGGTGATCAGCTCGTCGGCGGCCAGTTCGATCTCGTCGGCCCGCTCCTTCGCGCCCCAGGC
This sequence comes from Streptomyces sp. NBC_01237, assembly GCF_035917275.1. Taxonomy (NCBI): domain Bacteria; kingdom Bacillati; phylum Actinomycetota; class Actinomycetes; order Kitasatosporales; family Streptomycetaceae; genus Streptomyces; species Streptomyces sp. NBC_01237. The sequence goes on from NZ_CP108509.1 coordinate 1,389,022, forward strand.
CCGTACCGCCGCCCGGATCATGTGCCGGGAGGAACTCAGCGCCTGCGGGTCGTTCTGGGCGACATGCTGCTGGAGCCGGCCGCCCGCCTGCGGTGCGTGGGCGGCCCTGCGGCGCAGCAGCAGAACCGCCACGTCGTCCTCTCCCCCGCGCTCGTCGACCGCCTCGCAGAGCTGGTCGGCCAGCGTCTGCAGGTCGTGCGGACCGTTCGTCACCATGGACGTCAGCAGCTGCATGCCCTCGTCCAGATCGGCGCCCGGCAGCTCCACCAGACCGTCGGTGTAGAGCACCATCGTCTGTCCGGGGTCCAGCTCGACCGTGCTGACGGGGTACTCCAGCCGGCCGAACTCGGCCGAGAGCCCGAGCGGCAGTCCGCCCTCGGCCGGCACCCTGCGGCAGCTGCCGTCCACGTCGCGCACCAGCGGATCGACATGACCCGCCCGGACCAGCTGCACCACACCGGTGGTCAGGTCGACCTCGGCGTAGCTGCAGGTGGCGAAGCGGTCGGTGTCGAGCTCATGGAGGAAGACGGAGGCCCGCGCCATCACCGTGGCGGGGCTGTGCCCCTCGGCCGCGTAGGCGCGCAGCACGATGCGCAACTGTCCCATGACGGCCGCCGCATGGGTGTCATGACCCTGTACGTCGCCGATGACGGCACCCACCCGGCCGCCGGGCAGCGGGATGATGTCGTACCAGTCGCCGCCGATGTCCCGGCCCAGGCGCGCCGAGCGGTAGCGGACGGCGACCTGGGCCCCGGGCACCTCGGGGATGCGGCGCGGCAGCATCGCCTGCTGGAGCCCCTCGGCGAGATCGTGCTCCTGCTCGTAGAGCATGGCGCGCTGCAGGCTCTGGGCGATCGAACTGCCGAGCGCCACCAGCAGATTGCGTTCATCGGCGGTGAAACCCGCCTTGTCCCGGTAGAGCAGCCCGAGCGCGCCGATCGGGCGGGCCTGGGCGATCAGCGGCAGATAGGCGGCGGCGGTGATGCCGAGATGACTGATGTTCGCCCACAGGCCCGCGTAGGAGGTGGCGAAGTCGTGGGCGGACTCGATGAAGCGCGGCGTCAGGGTGCGGATCACCTCACTCATCGGGTACGGCTCGTCCGTCCGGGTGTACCGGGTGCCCGGCACGTACGCGCCCTCGGGACCGTCGGCGACGAGATGGATGCGGCCGGCCTCCAGGAGGCCCATGACGAGGCTGGTCGCACCGAGGTGCGCGAGGCCCTGCGAGTTCTTGAGCACCGCGATGACGTCCTTGACGGTGCGGGCGTGCGCCAGGGCTGCCGTGGTGCCCTCCACCAGGCTGGTGCGTCGCCGGCGCTCCTGGTCCAGCTCCCGCCGGGCGGTGGAGTCGGCGAGTTCCTGGGTGGCGTCGCGGACGATCCCGATGATGCGCCGGGGCCGCCCCGTCGCATCCCGGCGGACGCAGCCCTGGGTGTGGGTCCAGCGCAGGCTTCCGTCGCGCCGCTGGACGCGGAAGTAGGCACCGTAATTGCTGTTCCCGCTCTTCAGCGCCGACGAGACCATGGCGTCCAGCCGGATGCCCTCGTCCGTCGGCACCCGCACGGCGAGGCTCTCCGGCCGGTTGTCGTACTCCTCGGGGGTCAGGTCGAACACGTCGAGGGCGGGCCGGTCCATGTGCATGAGGCCGCTGTCCAGATCCCAGTCGAAGCTGCCCATACGGTTCAGGGCGAGGCTGAGGTCCGGGTGGGCGGGCCAGTCGTCCGGGAGTGACAGGGCACCCGAAACCCGATCATCCATGTGGGTCACTCTGCCATCAATTGTCCGATTCTTCGAGCGTTCCGTGCGGCGAGCGAACGGAACGTTCGAACCGCTCCCGCGCGCCCGTCAGCCCCCGAAGGGCTCGGGGGCCGCGGGCTCGGCGGGCTCGTCCGCAAGCAGCGGGCCACCGCCGTCCGGGGCCTCGCCGTCCGGGGCGGGGCCGTCGCCGGGGGCTGGGGGCTCGGCGGGATCCATGGGCCCGGCGGGATCCACCGGGCCGGTCGCGGCGTCCGGCGGCAGGTCGGTCGGAGTGTCCGTGGGCACATCGGGGGTCGTGGCACCCCGGCCGGCGTCTCCCCCACCCCCGTCGCCGGGCGGCGCGGGGACAGCGGGACCGGCGGGGGACGCAGGGCCGGACGGCTCGCTCCGCTCCGTCGGGCCGGTCCCCCGCGACGGCGGGAAGATGTCGTCGCCCGGCTCGAACGGCGGCGGGACGTCGGGGACCTTGTCCCGTCCCCCGCCGTCGCCCATCGGCCGCTCGATCCAGGTGTTGTCCGCGAGGTTCACGAGGGTCAGCTCGGTGAGCACCTGCGCACCGGGGCTGACGATCACGATCCGGGACGGGTCGTAGCCCGCCCAGCGCTCACCCCGGAGGGCGACACGCCCCTTCGCGACGACGGGCCGGTCCAGCGGGTTGCCTCCCGCGCAGCGGACACGCGGAAGGCCCCGGCTGTCGACCATGACGGCGGTGCCCGCCTGGAGCACGGACTGGAAGCCGGTGACCGTGCCGGCGGCGTAGCCGTGGCTGGTCACCTGGACGTCCGCCCGCAGGTGGACCGGGGTCAGCGCCTTCAGGTAGCCCGGAATCTGCACCGCCTCGATGCCCGCCACCCCGGCGAAGGCACGGCTCTTGGCCCGGTCGGCGGTCAGGAGGCGGATCTGGCGGCCGACATCGCACCCGGCGACGGACCGGGTCGCTCCGTAGAGGCCCGGGGCCGCGCCCGACACGGCGCGCACCTTCCGTGGCGCGCCGGCCGCGGGGGCCGCGTTCGGTGCCGCGGTGTCCGCGGAAGCCGCTACGGGCCTCGCCGTCGACCCGGTGAACGGTCCGGGGCCCGCCGCCGCGACCGGCTGGAGCAGAACCTCCTCGGCGCCCGCCGCACCCATGGCGCCCTGCGGTGTCCGCTCACCGCCGTCGCCGCAGCCCGCGGCGAACATGACTCCCACGGACAGCGCGCCGAGCAGGGCGCGCCGAAGGCGTCGGGGGGCGGGCACGGATCGGCCCCGTGCGCTGGCGTCAGCCTGACTGACCACGTCGACCTGCCTGTTCACCTCGTGAATGGATGTTTTCCCCATCTCTCCCGCACCCCGTGGGGCCCCGCAAGCCGGCGTGCGCACACGGCCCACACCGCGTACGCGAGGAACCCGGAGCACCCTGCGGCACACGGCACCTTGAACACGTTCAAGAGAAGCTCTACTCTCGACCCGACTGTTGAACGCGTTCAAAGAGGGAGTGGATGTGGACACCTTCACGTACCCGGAGGTCGGGGCCACCCGGCTGGGCCCGCTCCCCGACGGCTACCACCATCTGCACCACCGCACCCGGGTGGGCCGGGGCCGGTCCGACTTCGCGACGGCGGGCGCCGCGGTCACCGAGTGGCGCGTGCACCGCGCCGCCGGAGCCCGGGTGAACGCCTCGGCCGCACGGGCGGAGGACGGCGGCGGCGTGCGGGTGTCGCTGGGGCTCGGCCCGGTCCGCTTCACCGCCCCGTGCGAGGTGGTCTGGACGGCGTACGAGAGGGACCGCACCGGTTTCGGCTACGGGACGCTGGAGCGGCATCCGGAGTGCGGTGAGGAGTGCTTCGTGGTGGACCTGGCGGACGACGGGACGGTCTGGTTCACGGTCATGGCGTTCTCCCGCCCGGCGAGCTGGTACGCCCGGCTCGCCGGACCGCTCGTGCCGCCGGTACAGCGGTGGTACGCGCGCCGGCTGGGCCGCTCCCTGCGCCGGATTGTCGCCGCCGGCTGAACCGTGGCCGATACTGGGGGTGATGGAGTGGTTCACCGCAGACAGCTACTGGCTCAGCAGGCTGGTCTTCCAGCGGGCTCTCGCCGGGGTCTATCTGGTCGCCTTCCTCACCGCCGCGCTCCAGTTCCGCGCGCTGATCGGCGAGCGCGGCATGCTGCCCGTACCGGAACTGCTGCGGCACACCCACTGGCGGGCGGCTCCCGGGCTCTTCCGGCTCCACTACTCCGACCGGTTCTTCGCCGCCGTCGCGTGGACCGGCTGCGCGGTCTCGGTGGCTCTGATCGCCGGAGTGGACGGATACCTCCCGCTGTGGGGCGGCATGCTGCTCTGGGCGCTGCCGTGGGTGCTGTACCTGTCGATCGTCCAGGTCGGCCAGGTCTGGTACGGCTTCGGGTGGGAGTCGCTGCTGCTGGAGACCGGCTTCCTCGCCGTCTTCCTCGGCACCGGGGACACGGCGCCGCCGGTGCTGGTGCTGTGGCTGCTGCGCTGGCTGCTGTTCCGGGTGGAGTTCGGCGCGGGACTCATCAAGATCCGGGGCGATGCCTGCTGGCGGCGGCTGACCTGTCTGGACTTCCACCACGAGACCCAGCCGATGCCGGGGCCGCTGAGCTGGTTCTTCCACCGTCTGCCGCGCCCCGTGCACCGGGCCGAGGCGGCCGCCAACCATCTCACCCAGCTCCTGATCCCGTTCCTCCTGTTCACCCCGCAGCCGGTGGCGAGCGCCGCCGCGGGTCTGATGGTCATCACTCAGCTGTGGCTGGTCCTCTCCGGGAACTTCGCCTGGCTGAACTGGCTGACGATCGCCCTCGCACTCTCCGCGATCGACTGGTCCCTGATCGCCGGACCGCCGCCCGCACTGTCGGCTCCACCGCTCTGGTACGAGGTGGCCGTTCTCGCCGTCACCGCTCTGATCCTGGCCCTCAGCTACCGCCCGGCGCGCAATCTGCTCTCCCGCCGCCAGGTGATGAACCGGTCCTTCGACCCTCTGCATCTGGTCAATACGTACGGGGCGTTCGGCAGCATCAGCAGGCTGCGGCTCGAAGTCGTCGTGGAGGGGACACGGGACCCGGTCGCCCACGACGGCGCCCACTGGCAGGAGTACGGCTTCCACGGAAAGCCGGGGGATCCGCACCGGGCGGCGCGCCAGTTCGCCCCGTACCATCTGCGGCTCGACTGGATGATGTGGTTCGCCGCCCTCTCCCCCGCCTACGCCCGCTCGTGGTTCGGGCCGTTCGCCGAGCGCCTTCTGACGAACGACCGGGACACGCTCCGGCTGCTGCGGCACAATCCGTTCCCCGGCGAACCTCCCGCGCACGTCCGCGCCAGGGTGTACCGCTACCGGTACACCGACTGGCGCGAACTGCGGACCACCGGACGCTGGTGGCACCGCACCTACGTACGGGAGTTCATGCGGCCGATGGCCCGCCCGGTCCCGCTCAGGCCGACCAGGCGACCTTGAACACCCAGGCGTGCTCCCCCGTCCTGCGGGCCGCCGCGGGCACGTCGATCACCAGCGAGCCGCCCGTGGTGCGCCAGTTGAGCGGCCGGTCGTGGCCCAGGAGCGTCACCCGGTCCCCGGCGCGGATGGGCACCGGTGCCGCGACGGTGAGCTTCGCGCCCGGCCGGACCAGGGAGTGGATGTAGAACGCCCGGTCCGGCCGGACGGTGAAGCGCAGCTCCTCGCCGAGCTGCGGCATCCGTGACCAGTACGTACTGCCGTACACGGCCTCGCCGTTGGTCTTCAGCCACGCCCCCGTCTCCCGCAGCCGGCGCTGCATGATCTCGGGAATGGTGCCGTCCGCCCGCGGTCCGATGTCGAGCAGGAAGTTGCCGTTCTTGGAGACGATGTCGACGAGGGAGTGCACGACGTCCCGCGTCGTCATGTACTTGTCGTCGGGCGTCTGGGAGTTGTAGCCGTAGGAGTACGGATCGAGGCCCCGGCTCGACTCCCATTTCGCGGTGACGATCTGGTCGTACGTCGTGTACTCGGGCGTCGTGAAGTCGTGCGGGCCGATGCCGGAACGGTTGTTGACGGTGACCTCGACGGGCCGCGCCCGGTTCTTCGCCTGGTTGAAGTACTCCGCGAGCACCCGGTGGCTGTCGTTGTCGCCGCCGATGTCGCACCAGAGGATCTCGGGGTCGTATCCGTGGACCAGCTCCAGCATCTGCGGGCCCTGGAGCCCGGTGATGTAGTCCTTGCCCGCCGTGTGGCCGGTGTAGGGGACGGGCTCCAGGGTGTACGGGTTGCGCGGGGCGTGCCCCATCCACGGGTGGTCGGGGTTGAACCATTCGGGCATCGAGAAGTACAGCCCCCGGTGGAGTTCGGGGGTGTAGCGGCGCGAGGCGTCGAACAGTTCCCTGATCAGGTCGCGTCGGGGGCCCATCTTCACGGAGTTGCGGTCGGAGAGCTCGGTGTCCCAGAGCGCGAAGCCCTCGTGGTGCTTGGAGGTGAGCACGTGGTACTGCGCGCCCGCGTCCCGGAACAGCTCCACCCAGGCGCGCGGGTCGAACCGCTCGGCCCGGAACCGCGGGATGAAGTCGTCGTAGGCGAAGTCCTCGCCGTAGGTGTCGCGGTGATGGGCGTACGTGGGGTTGCCCGGGTCCTGCATCTGGTGCCAGTACCACTCGGCGTACTGCTGCCCGACCGGTGCCCAGGCGGGCACGGAGTAGACGCCCCAGTGGATGAAGATGCCGAACTTCGCCTCCTGGAACCAGTACGGCGCCTGATGGGTGCCGAGCGAGGCGTCGGTGGGCAGGTAGTCGGGCACGCCGAGGGTCAGGGAGCGGCGGACGGTCGCCGCCTGCGCGCCCCTGCCCCGTGCGACGACGCTGCCTTCCCGGACCGTGCCCGGTGCCGTGCCCGGCCGGTTGCGGACGCCGATCCGGACGCGGGCCCGGTCGCCGGGGGCGAGCCGGGTGATCCGGGCGGGGTCGACGGTCCGGGCGCCGGGGACGTCCACCGAGACGGTGAGCGCATCGGCGGCGAGGACGGTGACGGTCCCCGCGTTGACCACCGTGGCCTCGACGCTCTGGGCGCCGTTCGCCAGGGACGAGGTGGTGGAACGGGCGTCGCGCAGGGTGAGCGCACGCCCGGTGGCGGCAGGCTGGAGGGACAGCGCGAAGACGTGCAGCGAGGACTGGTTCGCCTCGGCGGGCCGGGTGGTCGGGAGGGTGAGCGCGACGGCCTCCCTGGCCGGGTCGAGGGCGATCTCGGTGACGGCGAGGGCGACCTGATGCGGGTCCTTGGAGCCGTCGGGGCCGTAGCGGTAGGCGGCGGTCAGGGCACCGCTGCCGGAGTACCAGTCGGGGCCGCCGAGGGCCGGGGCGGACGTGGTGCCGTCGGCGTAGTGGACGGTGGCCGTGCCGGAGGTGGCGCCGTAGCTGCACGCGGTGAGCAGGAGGCCGCAGAGGTAGCGGCCGCGGGGCAGGTCGACGCGCTGCCCGAGGGCGACGATGTTGTTCTTGGCACCCGCGGTCGCGGCCGGGAAGAGGAAGGGGGTGCCGTCGATCTCCCGCACCCCGGAAGGGAGTTCCTCGCCGGGGAAGGTGTAGCCGGAGCCGTCGAAGTCGCCGCCCGGGGCATCGGCGGTGTCGATGCCGTCGTTGTCGAACCAGGGGTCGAGGGGGACGGGGAGCGCCGCCGGGACGGTGCCCCAGTCGCCGGTGCCCCCGGGGAGGCGGGCGGCCCGGCCGGGCGGGGCCGCTTCGGCGGTGGCGGGGGTGAGCAGAGCGGCGCCGACTGCCGCTCCTGCCGTCATTCCGAGTACGTGTCGTCTGCGAGGCTCGGTCATGAGGTCCGATGATTGAGCCCTGATGCGACCCTGTCAATGGACTCTTCCAGACAGAGGGAAACTCCTCTCGCCCATCCATCGGATGACTGGCCCCGTATGCGGCGCTCCGCACTGAGCAGGTCCGGTGCTCCGCCGGGTCCGGGCCGGGGCGTACGACCGGCCCGGAAACGCGCGGCGGAGCCCCCGCTACTTGGCGTTTTCGCGGGCCTTCAGCAACCGGCTGATCTCCTTGACGAGTGCGGAGTCGTCGGTGACCTCCTTGCCGGAGACCAGCGCGCCCAGGCGCTCGGCGGTCTGGAAGTCGTAGGCGTGCTCCACCTCTTCGTCCGGCACCGCCTCGTACTCCGCCGCGGCGCGGAATCCGACGGTCAGGTCCACCGCCTTCGCGATGATCCAGGTGAGGATGAAGGAGAACGCGATCACGGCGACGATGGCGACGAGTTGCCTGCCCAGCAGCCCCCAGCCGCCGCCGTAGAACAGCCCTTCCTTGCCGCTGATGCGCGCGGTGGCGAACAGCCCGACCATGATGAGGCCGATCAGACCTCCCACCCCGTGCACGCCGACGACATCCAGGGTGTCGTCCACTCCGAAGCGGTACTTCAGCGTGATGGCGAACGCGCAGACGGCGCCGACGACCAGACCCGTGACGACGGCTCCGAGGGTGTTGATCTCTCCACAGGCCGGGGTGATGGCGACCATGCCCGCGACCGCGGAGGAGACGACCCCCATGGTGGTGACGCGGCCGGTGCGCCATTTCTCCACGAGCGGCCAGGTGACCATGGCGCCCGCGGCGCCGAGCTGGGTGTTCAGGAAGGCGGCCGCCGCGGTGCCCTGGTCGGAGAGTGCGGAGCCGGAGTTGAAGCCGAACCAGCCGAACCAGAGCAGCGCGACACCGATGACGACGAGCGGGATGTTGTTCGGCCGTTCCCCGCGCCGCGCGAAGTCACGCGGCGCGCGCAGGACGAGCGCCACCGCGAGGCCCGCGACACCGGAGTTCAGCTCCACCGGCAGCCCGCCGGCGAAGTCGAGTGCCCCGAGGTGCTTCACGATCCAGCCGTCCGTGTCGAACACCCAGTGCGCGATCGGGATGTAGACGATGAGCAGCCACAGGACGACGAAGACCAGCCAGCCCCTCATCGTGGCGCGGTCGGCGATCGAGCCGCTGATCAGCGCGACGGTGATGACGGCGAAGCCCATCTGGAACGTGCTGTAGACGTACGTGGGGATGTGACCGGTGAGCGTGGTCAGCTCGATCCCGCGCATGAACACATGGTCGAGATTGCCGATCACCCCGGCTCCTCCGACATCGGGGCCGAAGGCGAGCGTGTAGCCGATCACCCACCAGAGGAGGGTGCCGAAGGCGAGCGCGGCGAAACTCATCTTGATCATCATCAGGACTTGTCTGGTGCGCACCATGCCGCCGTAGAAGAACGCCAGTCCGGGCGTCATCAGCAGCACCATCGCGGTGGAGGCGAGCAGCCAGGCGGTGTCCCCGGAGTCGTACGCGGGGGGCATCGGCGCGGGAGCGGTGATCATCGGCGGATACCTCGTCGGGGGTGAGGGTCTCGGTGGACGGGGGAGGGCCCGGTGGCGCCGGGGACTGGGTGGGGTCCGGGGACCGGTGACATCGCGGGCCGGGTGACGTCTACGGTTTGCGCAGATCGGGAGCCGGATGGCCGGTGAGCAGCCGGCGTACGGCGTCCCAGGCGGTGTTCCTCGCGGCGGCGACCCGGATCGGGCTGTCGTCCAGGAGGCGCACCCAGGCGCCGCACTCCCCGGGCAGCACACTGACGCCGTACAGCAGGCCGAGGTCCGCCAGGGCGTCGTGCAGCGTGTCGGCGACCTCGGTGGCGGTACTGCGATCGGTGACGACGAAGAGCGAGGCGACATGGTCGTGCCCGGCGAACACACCGGGTCCGAGGACCTCCGCGCGGCCCCGCCCGCCGCCGGGCGACAGCCGCAGGGTGTCGATGGCCAGCAGTGTGCCGTCGGGGCGGTCGATGCGCAGGTCGGTGGCGAGCACCCGGTAGTCGTGCCGCTCACCGCGGGCGAGCCGCCCGGCGGTGAGGGTGTCACCGAGGACGACGGTGGCGCCGGGGGCGACCGTCACCTCGGTGCGCTGGTAGAACCGGGCGTCCTTGAACGGGATCAGGGGGTCCGGGAGGTACTCGACGTAGGAACCCTCCTCCGCCGTGAGGTGCACGCGCTGGCTGGCGTAGTCGTGCTCCATCCGGAAGACCTTGCTCGCCGCCTGCGTGGTCAGATGCACCTGGGTGCCGGGTCCGCAGCGGAAGTCCATCCGGTAGCGGTCGGCCTGGGCGATGCCGCCGCCGGTGGCCATCAGATACACGTAGCTCATGCCCGGCAGCCCGGCATCGATCCACAGCGGCCGCATGATCTGCAGCGGGGTCTTCTGGTAGCGCTCGACCAGCTCCGTGCGCCCGCCCCGGACGGCGAAACCCAGGTCCAGGATGCCGACCTTGGCCGGTGATCCGGGGGCGAGCGTATCGGGGACGGACGCCAGCGCCGCCACCTCCGGAGGGACGCGCTCCGCCGTGTAGTACTCCGGCGCGAGCCGGTCGACGGCGGGGCGCGGCAGGGTGGGCGGCAGGGCGGACTCCGGGGCGGGCGGCACGTCAGATCAGCACCTTGCGGCGGGACTCCAGATAGCCGGCGATGTCCTCGATGCCGACGCCGGTGAGACAGTCGGTCAGGACGACGGGGCGGTTGTCGCGGACCCGGTAGGCATCCGATTCCATGATCCCGACGTCGGTGCGCACGTACTTCGCGATGTCGATCTTGTTGATGACGAGCAGATCGGAGTCGGTGATGCCGGGACCGCGCTTGCGCGGCATCTTCTCGCCCTCGGCCGTGTCCAGGACGAACAGGAAGAGGTCGACCAGGGCGGGGCTGAACGTCAGCGTGAGGTTGTCGCCGCCGGACTCGTACAACAGCGTGTCCGTGTCCGGGAACCGCTCCAGCATCTCCGCGCCGGCCGCCAGATTCATCGTCGGGTCGTCGCGTACGGCCGTGTGCGGGCAGGCGCCGGTCTCGACGCCCACCACCCGCTCCGGTTCCAGGACCCCTTCGAGCGTGCGGCGGACGTGCTGCGCGTCCTCCTGGGTGTAGATGTCGTTGGTGATGACGGAGGGGCGGTGGCCGCGGGCGATGAGCACCGGCACCAGCGCCTCGATGAGGGCGGTCTTGCCGGAGCCGACCGGTCCGCCGATGCCGACCCGCAGTACGTTGTCGTCCATGGTGCTCCCTTGAGGGTGGATGGGTGTGCTCAGCTGGCGAAGAGGCGTGCCTCAGCGCGTTCATGACGGCCCGACATGACGTCGGAGGCGAAGACGGTGGCGCCGACGTCGGCGAGTTCGCGCCGCAGCGCCTCCTCGGCCACGCGCTCGATGACGGGGGCGGCCCCCCGCAACAGGCTCTGGGCCCTGCGGTGGTCGGTCAGGCGCAGCCGCAGGGCCGCTCCGGCGAAGCTGGCGCAGAACGCGAACAGGTCACAGGCGACGGCCTGCCGGACCGGGACCCCGGTCGCGGCGTAGATGACCCCGGCGGCGACCGCCTGGGTGCCGGGTGCCCCATGACGCCGGACCCGGTCGAAGTACGCGGTGATCGGCGGGCGGTCGAACACCTCCGCCGCCAGGTCGAGGAGCTGTCGCCCGGTCCTGGTGGACGCCTGGCGCATCTCCCGGCCCAGTTTGGTCGCGTACAGGTGCGCGTCCACACCCGCCACCGCGTCCAGGTCCCCTTCCGCCGTCGCCCGGTGGGCGAGGGCCAGCGCCGTGGCGTCCGCCGGACCGACGCCGTGCAGCAGCAGGTCCCGCAGGAGCGACGGCAAACTGCCGGAATCGACGGCTCCGGCGTGGGCGAACCCCTCCAGACTGTGCGACAGCGTGTAGAAGCCACTGGGGAACGCCGAGTCGGTCAGCTGGAGACCGACCAGCAGGGGCCCCAGATCGGGCCCGGTCCGGGCGGTCGGGCCGGTACCGTTCCCGGCACCGTTTCCCCGGCCGTTCCCGCCGCCGGACACGGCCTGGGGCAGGGCGACGGCAGCCTGGATCCCGCGGTGCTCGTCCTCGTTGCGGTACATCGCTAGACCAGGAAGAACAGGTGGTTGAGGGGCAGTTCCTCGGCCGGGTCGATCGTCGCGACCTTGCCGTCGAGGGTGACCTTGAACGTCTCCGGGTCGACCTGGATGTCCGGCAGGGCGCTGTTGCGCACCATGTTGTGCTTGCCGATCGTGCGGGTGCCGCGCACCGGAAGGATCTTGCGCTCCAGGCCGAGCTCCGACGGCACCCCGGCGGCGATTCCCGCCTGCGACATGAAGGTGACGTGGGTCGCCGGCAACGCCTTGCCGAACTGCCCGAACATCGGCCGGTAGATGACCGGTTGCGGCGTCGGCAGCGAGGCGTTCGGGTCGCCCATCTGCGCCCAGGAGATGATCCCGCCCTTGATGACCATCTTCGGCTTGGCCCCGAAGGAATGGATGGGCCAGAGCACGATGTCGGCGATCTTGCCCTTCTCCAGGGAGCCGATGTGGTCGGCGATGCCCGTCGCGATGGCCGGGTTGATGGTGACCTTCGCGAGGTAGCGCAGTACCCGCTGGTTGTCGTTGCGGGCGGAGTCGCCCTCCAGGATGCCGAGCTTGTCCTTGCAGTGGTGCGCGGTCTGGAAGGCGCGCGTCACCGACTCGCCGACGCGGCCCATGGCCTGCGAGTCGGAGGAGAACATGCTGATCACACCGAGATCGTGGAGGACCGACTCGGCGGCGATCGTCTCGGCGCGGACCCGGCTGTCGGCGAAGGACACGTCCTCGGGGATGTCATGGCTGAGGTGGTGACAGACCATGACCATGTCGAGGAGTTCGTCGACGGAGTTCTTGGTGTACGGCAGCGTCGGGTTGGTGGAGGACGGCAGGATGTTGGGCTCGCCCGCCACCCGCATGATGTCCGGGGCGTGACCGCCGCCCGCGCCCTCGCTGTGGAACGTGTGGATCGCACGTCCGTCGATCGCGGAGCGGGTGTCCTCGAAGAAGCCGCTCTCGTTCAGGCTGTCGGTGTGGATGGAGACCTGGACGTCGTAGCGGTCCGCGACATTGAGCGCGTTGTCGATGACGGCCGGGGTGGCGCCCCAGTCCTCGTGGACCTTCAGGGCGCAGGCTCCGGCTTCGATCTGCTCGTCCAGGGCCTCGGGCAGACTGCCGTTGCCCTTGCCCATGATGCCCAGGTTCACCGGCCAGCCCTCGGCCGCCTGGAGGAACCGGGCGATGTTGTAGGGGCCGGGGGTGCAGGTGGTGCCGTTGGTGCCGTCCGAGGGACCGGTGCCGCCACCGATGAGCGTGGTGATGCCGTTGGTCAGCGCCTGTTCGGCCTGTTGCGGGGCGATCAGATGGACATGGGAGTCGATGGCCCCGGCGGTGGCGATGAGGTGTTCACCCGCGATGGCCTCGGTCCCCGGGCCGATGACGAGGTTCGGGTCGACGTTGTTCTGCGTCTGCGGGTTGCCGGACTTGCCGATCCCGGCGATCATCCCGTTCTTGATGCCGATGTCACATTTCACGACGCCCACCATCGGGTCGATGACCACGACATTGGTGATGACGGTGTCGAGCGCGCCCTGGGCGCTGGTGGCCTGCGGGGAGGCGGCCATGCCGTCGCGCATGGTCTTGCCGCCGCCGTAGAGGACTTCGTCGCCGTACTGGCCCTCGCTGAAGTCCTTCTCGACCTCGACGACGAGGTTGGTGTCGGCGAGGTGGAAGCGGTCGCCGACCGTCGGGCCGAACATGTCGGTGTACTGCTTGCGGGGCAGGATGGGCATCAGCGCGAACCCTTCTTCTTGGCCTTCGCGCTCTTGGCGCTCGGCGTGCTCTTGGCGCTCTTCGGGCTCGGCGTGCTCTTGGCGCTCTTCGGGCTCGGCGCACCGGCAGCGCTCTTCGGACCCGGCGCGGGCTTGGCGCTTCGGGGACTCGGAGCGGGCTTGGCTTTCTTCGGACCCGGCGCGGGCTTGGCGCTCCGTCCGCTCGGCGCGCTCTTCGGGCCCGCCCTGCCGCGCGGACTCTTCGCACGGGGGGAGACCATTGCTTTCGGGGGCTGGTCGGCGCCCTGGAAACCCTGCTCGATCGCCTTGCGGACGGCCTCGACCTTGGCCGGGTGGGAAGCGAGGCTGCCGTTGAGCAGTCCGCTGAAGCCGACCAGGCGGCCCGTTCCGGCGTACGCGCAGAGTTCGACCTCGCGCGAACCGCCGGGTTCGATCCGTACGGAGGTGCCCGCCGGGATGTTGAGGTGCATGCCCAGGGCCGCCTGCCGGTCGAACGACAGCGCGGAGTTCACCTCGAAGAAGTGGTAGTGGGACCCGACCTGGACCGCGCGGTCGCCGGTGTTGCTGACGGTGAGCGTCACCGTGCGGCGCCCGGCGTTGATCTCGACGGGGTCCTCGCCGTAGATGTACTTCTGTCGGAACGTCATGCGGAGCTCCTGAGAACGTGGCCCGCGCCGAGGGTCTGCGGGTGCGGGTGCTCGTGAAGGTGGTCGTGACCGTGGTCGTGCCCGTGGCCTGCGGCGTGACCGTGGCCCGGTGCGTGCTCGTGGCCCGTGCCGGGCGGGTGGGTGTGGTGGTGGCCGTGGTTGTCGGCCGCGCCCAGTCCGGCGGCGATGCCGTCGTCGCCGCGCTCGTGCCGGCGCCGCAGGGCGTCGGCGGCCCGTTCGGCGAGCACGCGGCGCAGTGCGGAGCGCGCCAGCGGCGGACCGGCGACGGCGACCTGTGCGTCCGGTACATCGGGGGCCTCGGGCACCACGAAGGCGGCCGGCAGCACCACCACCCGTGCGGCGCCCAGGGACACACAGCGCCGGACTCCCTGCGCGAGGCCGGGATCACCACCGGTGAGGGCCACTTCGACCAGCGCGTGGTTGCCGTAGCTCCGTACGAGACTGGCGACGCGGTACAGCTCCGCGTCCTCGAACGGGCCACCGGACGGCGCCGTGACGAGCAGTGCGTCGGCGGTGGGCACCCGGCGCGCGGCGCCCCGCAGCCAGCCGACGAGGTGCTGTGCGGTACCGAAGGGTTCGGCGAGGACCGTCCCGGCCCGCTCCTCGTCGGGTACCGCCCGCAGGGTGCGCGCCGTCTCGGCGACGAGTTCGGGGTCGCGCCCGAGCGTCATCGGTACGACACAGCTCGCCTCGCCCCGGCGGCTCAGCCCGACGACGGTCCGGAACAGCTCCCGCCCGTTCGGCACCACGATCACGTCCGGGCCGCCCAGCTCCGCCGACGCCCGTCCGTACGCCGCCTCGTGACCGCAGACGGCGATCACCCGGCACCGCTCGGCCACCGGGGTCAGCCGCCGATGGGGTCGTGGCAGGAGACGAGCTTCGTACCGTCGACGAAGGACGCCTCGACCTGGAGCAGGCCGAGCATGTCGCGTACGCCGGGCATCGTGTCGTCCTCGCCGACGACGTGGCGGCCGAGTTCCATGCAGTCGGCCACGCTCCTTCCGTCGCGGGCGGCTTCGAGGATCGCCTCGGTGATCAGCGCCACCGACTCGCTGTAGTTGAGCTTGAGACCGCGGCCCTGGCGTTTGCGGGCCAGGTCGGCCACGACGTACACCAACAGCTTGTCGATCTCGCGGGGAGCGAGGTTCATCGTCGGTACCTTCCTCGGGGATGTACGGAACACGCGGGCGGTCGGGCGGGCTTCAGTCGTTCGGACGGAAGCGCGGGAGAAGTGGCACGGCGGCCATGAGGACCCAGGTCGTGAGGATGAACGGCCAGGTGAAGGTGTGGCCGCCGAAGGGTTTGAACAGGGAGGTCAGGGAAGCCGTCAGCCCGGTGGTGGCCGCCGCTCCGAACAGCGCGTACGCCCCGTTCCAGACGGTGCCCGTCAGGAAGACCGCGCCGACCGCGATGGCCACGAGGACCGCGTTGTAGCCGTAGATTCCGTTGGCGATCAGATCGGCGGGGGCGCCGAGCGCCCATCCGGTGAAGATGCCGACGACGCTGCCCGCAGCGGCGAACAGGACCACGCGCACCCCGGCGATTGCCAGGCCCACGAGCATGATGAGCCCGACGTACCACTCGTCGATCAGGAAGACCTGAGCGACGTTGGTGAAGAACGCGTGCCACAGGTCGTCCCAGGACAGTCCGGTATCCCCCGCGGTCGTGCTGGACACCTGCGCCGGGGCGCCGTGCCAGATCCGGCCGAAGGAGGGTGCCCCGAGCACCATGACGCCGGAGACCAGGCAGAAGGGCGCGGTGAGCGGGGTGAGTCCGCAGGGGGCGAGGAACGTGGTGAGGGCCGCCATGAGGAGCACGCACATGATGGCGCCGACGACGGTGAGTACATAGGTGGCCGGGTGGTGGCCCAGCGAGGTGACGAGGGCGATGCCGGTGAGAGCTCCGCAGTAGCCCTGGAGGCCCTGGGCGATTCCCGAGCGATCCACGCCGAGGGCATAGGCGGTCGCGGTGGCGAACAGGGTACCGAGGGTGGCGAAGAGGCCCGCCTCCCAGCCCGCCGCCCACAGCGCGAGAAGGATGACCGCACCGGTCCACGCTCCGGGCTGGAGGTCCACCTGACCGACTCCGCGCACCGAGGCGAGTAAGTACGACAGGGGCTGCGGCTGCGGCGCCTTCGGCTTGTGACGCTCTTGCGCTTCGGCGGACGGCACGAACAGCTCCGTAACTCGGCAGGGGACCCGGCGGCGCTGCCACCGCCCGACAGCAGGCGAGACAACCGATGCCAGATATATCCCATATGCATACTTTCGCTCCACCGGGGAGGCGGCCCGGTCCACCGTCGGAGTGAGAGCGCCGGGCGCGGCCGTCCGCCGCACGCACATCGCGGGCAGGGCCTCATACGGTCCCCGGATGTCTCTCAAGTCCCTTTTGCTCGAACACCGTCACCCCGATCACGCCCCCGGGAGACAGGTCCCGGTGGTCGCCGCCGTCGCCGTCGGCGGGGCCGTCGGCGCCGGGGCGCGTTACTGGGCGGAGCGCCTGTGGCCGAACGGGGAGTCGTCCTTCCCGTGGACCGTCCTGCTGATCAACGCCGTGGGCTGCCTGCTCATGGGCGTCCTGATGGTGGCCCTCAAGGAACGGTTCACCGGCGCCGCCGCGCTCCTGGGCCCACTGCTGGGCACCGGCATGCTCGGCGGCTTCACCACGTTCTCCCACTACACGGACGATGTGCGGCAGCTGTTCGAGGAAGGCTCGCCGGGCTACGCGATCGGCTGCCTGGTCCTCACCGTGGTCGCGGCCCTCGCGGGCGTGACCGTGGGCGCGTTCGCCACACACGCGGCACTGGGCCGCCGGAACACCTCCGGGGGGACGGCGTGATGCTCGACTGGCTCCTCGTCATGGCCGGGGGCCTGGTGGGCGCCCCGGTCCGCTATCTCACCGGTGTCGTGGTCAAGGCGCATACGCACTCGGCCTTCCCCTACGGCACCCTCGCGGCGAACGCGCCCGCCGCCCTGCTCCTGGGTTTCTTCGCCGAGGCCGCGTCCGACGGCGATCTGGGGTCCCGGGTCCATCTGCTGGTCGCCACCGGGTTCTGCGGTGCGCTGTCGACCTGGTCGACCTTCTCGTACGAGCTGCTGACCCTGGCCTCCACACGTCGCGTCGCCACGGCCGGCGCCTATCTGTCCGTCAGCGTCGGGGCGGGTGTGGGGCTGTCCTTCGCCGGGGCCGCCCTGGCCCGCGCGGCCTGGTGACACGACCGCGCCGCGGGAAACACGAAGCCCCGTTCCCCGCGGCTGCGGGGGACGGGGCTTCGCTCATGCCGTACGGGCTACGCGTGTCAGTCGATGCCGGGCAGGATGTGCGGCTCCGCGAGATCGTCCTCGTAGCCGGCCAGCCGGATCGGTGCGGACCTGGCCCAGACTTCGATGTTCCGGAGCTTCTCGGGCCGCGCGGCCCGCTCTCCGTGTCGTTCGGCAGGCCGCTTCTCGTGCTTCGTCAGTTCTGGTGTCACCGCGCACTCCTCTGTGTCGCGTAACCCCGGACGGTCGCGGCGCGACCTCTCGGCCGACCGCCCTCGGGGGCAGGGGCAGGAACAGTTCGGTCGCGGTGGCGCCGGCGTTGGGCGGGACGGCGGCCTGGTTGCAGACCTGTCCCAGGACGGTCGAGGAAGGTTTGTGGATCCCTCGGTGCCGCCCGTTCACTTCAGAGTAACCAAATGAGCGCCATCGCGCTCGACGGAACGTGTGGCCTGGGTCACTTTCCGCCATCGGCGGGCTGCGGGGCCCCCGCGCCCGGCCCGCAGGTCACCCGGTGAACCCGCCCACGGGCGGGTTCACCGGGACGACGGGCGGGATCACCAGCCCGCGGGCGCGTAGTCCTTGAGGAAGCAGCCGTACAGCTCGTCGCCCTCTTCACCGCGCACGATCGGGTCGTAGACCCGGGCGGCGCCGTCGACCAGGTCGAGAGGAGCGTGGAAGCCCTCCTCGGCGAGGCGCATCTTGTCGGGGTGCGGACGCTCGTCCGTGATCCATCCGGTGTCGACGGCGGTCATCAGGATGCCGTCCTTCTCGAACATCTCCTGGGCGCTGGTGCGGGTCAGCATGTTCAGGGCGGCCTTGGCCATGTTGGTGTGCGGGTGCCCCGCGCCCTTGTAGCCGCGGCCGAAGACGCCCTCCATCGCGGAGACGTTCACCACGTACGCGCGCTTCGCGGCCGTCGCCGCCATCGCCGGGCGGAGCCGGCTGATCAGGATGAAGGGCGCGGTCGAGTTGCAGAGCTGGACCTCCAGGAGCTCGATCGGCTCGACCTCCTCGACCGTCTGGATCCAGCTGTTGGTGTCGTGCAGGTCCGGTACGAGGCCGCCCGCGTCGATCGCGGTGCCCGCGGCGATGCGTTCCAGCGACGCCGAGCCCGTGACCAGGGCCAGCTCGGTGACGTCCTGCGCGGTCAGCCCTTCCTTGCGGGCGGCGGGCAGCGCCGCCACCCGGTCCACGCTGCCGCTGCCGAAGGTGCCGATGACCTGGGCGGCGGGCAGCTCGCCCGCGGGCAGCGGCGCCGACTCGGCGCCGACCAGCTCGCTGTACGCCTGCGGGGACCGGCGCACGGTCTGCGCGGCGTTGTTGATCAGAATGTCCAGGGGCCCCTCGGCGGCGACCGAGTCCGCGAGGGCCACGACCTGGGCGGGGTCCCGGAGGTCGATGCCGACGATCTTCAGCCGGTGGATCCACTCGTCGCTGTCCGGCATCGCCTTGAAGCGGCGGATCGCGTCGTTGGGGAAGCGCGTGGTGATGGTGGTGTGCGCGCCGTCGCGCAGCAGCCTCAGCGCGATGTACATGCCGATCTTCGCCCGGCCGCCGGTGAGCAGCGCACGGCGCCCCGTGAGGTCGGTCCTGGCATCGCGCCGGGCCCGGTTCTCCTTGGCGCACCGCCGGCAGAGCTGGTGGTAGAACGCGTCGACCTCGACGTACCGGGTCTTGCAGATGTAGCAGGACCGGGGCCGCTGGAGCACCCCGGCGATCTCGGCGGCGGCCGAGGACGAGGGCAGGACGCCCTGCGTCTCGTCGTCGATGCGCTCGGCGGAGCCGGTCGCGGTGGCTTCGGTGACGGCCTTGTCGTGCGCGGTCTTCGCGGCCCGGCGCTCCTGGCGGCGGCGCTGCTTCACCGTGCGGTAGATACCGGCGGTGGCCCGGCGTACGGCGATGGCGTCCGGGTGGTCGACGTCGATGGTGTCGAGTTCGTCGAGCACGCTCAGGCAGACGGCCAGGCGCTCCGGGTCGATTCCGGCACCGAACTCATCGATTCCGGGAGCGAGCTCCGGACTGTCCTCTGTCACCGTCATTGCCGTTCCTCTGCCATTTGTCCCTGCGGGCCACATGTCACCGCAGGCCGAAACACCCCGGTCAAGTCTGCCATGCGCCGGACGCTGCTCCATTCGTGGCTTTCCTGCCTGATTCGGCCGGTGCGTCCGGGCCGGATCGAGAAGAATCGCGTTCAGGTGGCATGGCCCCCGGATTGCTGGGCAGGCGCGGATCGACACATCCGACGGCAGGGAGGGCGACACCATGGCGGCCATGTCCGTGCGAACCACCGGAGCCGACCCGGGCACACTGCCCTGGATCGAGGAGACCGGAAAGGTCGCGCCACAGGACGCCCGCGCGTTGTCGAAGGTCTTCTTCGACCGGCTCCAGGTCCTTGAGGAGGGCACGCACGAATACCAGTACGCGCGCAACACCCTCATCGAGATGAACCTGTCGCTGGTCCGCTTCGCCGCCTCCCGGTTCCGCAATCGCGGCGGTGACGACACCGAGGACATCATCCAGGTCGGCACCATCGGGCTGATCAAGGCGATCGACCGCTTCGATCTCTCGCGCGAGGTCGAGTTCGCGACCTTCGCCGTGCCGTACATCGTCGGCGAGATCAAGCGCTTCTTCCGCGACACGACCTGGTCCGTGCATGTCCCCCGGCGGCTCCAGGAGCTGCGGGTGGACCTCGCGAAGGCGAAGGAGCAGCTGTCGGCGGAGCTGGACCGCGAGCCCACGGTCAAGGAGCTCGCCGCGCGTCTGGACCTTCCCGAGGAAGAGATCATCGAGGGTCTGGTGGCGGCCAACGGCTACTCGGCCGGCTCTCTCGACACACCGTCGGCCGACAGCGACTCCGGGCAGGAGCAGCGGGCGTACGCGGATCTGCTCGGCGAGCGTGACCCCGGCATGGAGACCGTCGAGAATCTGCACGCCCTGGCACCGCTCCTGGAGCAGTTGGACGCGCGTGAGCGCAGAATCGTCCAGATGCGGTTCGGGGACGAGATGACGCAGTCGCAGATCGGTGCGGAGCTGGGGGTCTCCCAGATGCATGTGTCGCGGCTGCTGTCGCGGATCGTGCAGCGTCTGCGCGAGGGGATGTCCGTGGAGGCCTGACCCCGGCCCACCACCACCGTTCCGTTCGCCGCCCGCCGCCGTCCGCCCCGTCCCTCCGTCCGCCGCCGTCCGCCCGTCCCTCCGTCCGCCGCTGTCATGCTCGTCCTCCTCGCCCGCTCTACGCCGGAGCGCGCCGGGTCGCATATGCTGCCCTGCGGTACAGCGCCGGGTGACCCGCGCCGTCGTGCGAGCGAGGGGGTGGAGGGGTGGCCGAGCTCCCTGCGGATGCCGTGGTGCATCCTTCCGGCTCGGTGGCGCTTCCCGGGCAGTCCGGGGCGCGGCGGGCGGACGGCGGCTCCGTCTGGGACGTCGACGCCGCGATCCTGCTGATCGAGGACGGCTCCGGGGACGCGGTCCTGATCGCGGAGATGCTGGCCGACAGCGAACTGGATTCCGGCCTCACCTGGTGCAGGACCCTGGACGAGGCGCGGCGGTTCCTGAGCACCTGCCGGACACCCAGCTGTGTGCTGCTCGATCTCCACCTTCCGGATGTGCACGGCCAGGACGCCGTCACCCAGCTCCTCGACTCCTCGCCGGACGCCGCGATCGTCGTACTGACCGGCAGGGCCGAGGCCGACGCCGGTCTCTCCGCGGTGGCGGCCGGTGCCCAGGACTATCTGGTCAAGGCCCGGCTCGATCCGGAATCGCTGGGCCGCGCCGTCCGCTACGCCCTCCAGCGCAAGCAGGTGGAACGGGCGGCGGCCGCGTTGCGCGCCAACCGGCTGACGGCGCAGGAGAACGCCCGCCTGGAGCGCGGTCTGCTGCCCGTCCCCCTCCTCCTGGACGACGGTTTCCAGGCGGTGGCACGGTACGAACCGGGCCGGGCCCACGGCCTGTTGAGCGGTGACTTCTACGACGTGGTGCAGACCGCCGACGGCACGGTGCACGCGGTGATCGGGGATGTGTCGGGGCACGGGGCGGCCGAGGCCGCGCTCGGTGTCTGCCTGCGGGTCGCGTGGCGCACGGCGGTCCTGTGCGGCACGGACCAGCGGGAACAGATGGGGCTGCTGGAACAGATGCTGGTCGCCGAGCGGGCCGATCCACGGGTCTTCGCCACCGTGAACTCGCTCGTCTTCTCCCCCGACCGCCGCCAGGTCCAGGTGCTGCGGGCCGGGCACCCCGGGCTGCTGCTGCGCGACGGTCCGGACGTGCGCTGGATCGAACCCGCGCACGGGATGGCACTGGGCCTGCTGCCGGGCACCTGCCGCTGGACCACCACCGTGGTGCCGCTGCCCGTGGACAGCCATGTCGTGATGTTCACCGACGGGCTCTTCGAAGGGCACACGGGGCCGGATACGCGGCTCGGCGAGGACGGTCTGCTGGCGATGGCACAGGAGTCCGGGACGCTGCCCGCCCGCGCGTTCGTGGACACCCTCGTCGCCGGCGCGGCTCGGGCCGCGTCCCCGTACGGCGGTCTCGCCGACGATGTGGCGGTGCTGCACCTGGGCTGGCCCGGGGGCGGCGCCGGGGGCGGATCGCCCGCCGGAAGCACGTCGGTGGCCAGGTGAGCGTACGGAGCGGGACGGACCCCGTAGGATTTCGCCGTCACGGTCCGAGGCTGCCGGAATCCGGTCGGAGTGAGATGTCCGGACGCGGGTAGACGACCGGCGAGAAAATGTATTCGACCATCCGCAGCGTCCTGGCTGGAGCCTATGAACGAACAGGTCACCTCGCGACCGGCCGGCCGCTCCGAAGAGCCACGGCCCACCGAGGTTCTGCACAGCGCCGAGGTGTTCGGCGGCGAGCCGGGCTGCATCGCGCAGGCCCGCGCCCTGGCCGACCGGTTTCTGGCGCGGCTCGCCGCCGAGTGGCTGGCGGTGCTGGGAGAGCACACCCGCAACGACCTGATGCTGGCGGTCAGCGAACTGGTCACCAACGCCGACCGGTACAGCCACGGCCCGTACCTGCTGGAGCTGGAGGGCACCGCCGAGCGCATCAGCGTCACGGTGTACGACAGCAGCACGGCGCTGCCGGTGATCTACGAGCCCGACCCGACCCGGCCGGGCGGCCACGGCATGGAGATCGTCTTCGCCGTGTGCGACCGGCTGACCGCCGAGCGGGTGCCGGTCGGCAAGCGCATCCGCGCGGAGTTCGAGCTGAGCAGCTGAACGCCGTGGCCCCCGGTCTCAGCGCGGGGCGGGCGGCGCGTCGAAGACGCAGTCGCCGCACAGACCGCCGTCCGGGCAGCGGTAGTACAGGCAGCAGCTGCGCCGTCGGAACGCAGGACCGTGCGGAGCCCCGGTGGCCCGCAGGTCCGGATGGTCGAAGAGTTCGGCCGCCAGCGCGCGGGCCCGCTCCGCGACGTCCGGACGGGAGTTGGCGCGCGACCAGGTGACGAGTTCGCGCACGGCACCGGCGAGCGCTGAGCCCGCGTTGCCCCACAGCAGCCGCGGGGAGATGTTCCCGCCGCGGCGCATCGCGTCGGCGAGCGGCACGAGGTGCCCGTACTGGACGGCTTCGCGGAGCCGCTCGGCGGTGCCCGGCAGCGCGGCGGGGTCCGGCAGCCGGAGGTCGTCGGGCGAGGTGCGTCCCGGGTCCCACCACAGAGCGCCGGGCGCGATGTCAGGGAAGCGTCCGGACAGCGCGGCCGGTCCCAGCGCGACGGACCAGAGCCGGGCCGCGAGACCCAGGTGGGCGATGGAGGCGGCGACCCGGCGCTCGGGCGCCCGGAGCCGGGCGGCGACCGTGTCGATACGGGCCGTGAGCGGCGCCGTGTCCCCCGCGTACAGCCGCGCCAGCGGGCGGTGCGCGCCCTCGGGCACCGGGGCGGTGCTGAGCGCGAAGAATCCGCCCACCGACGCCGCTCGGGTCAGATCCATGCTCGGCTCCCCTCGGACCCCTCACGGCCCGTACGTCCGGTTCCGGCCACTCGACGTACCGGATCAGCGGCTCACCGTATCCGCAGGGGGACAACTTCTGAGCCCTGGGGGCAGGAGGACTACCGTCAGGAGGA
Organism: Streptomyces sp. NBC_01237; assembly: GCF_035917275.1. NCBI lineage: Bacteria > Bacillati > Actinomycetota > Actinomycetes > Kitasatosporales > Streptomycetaceae > Streptomyces > Streptomyces sp. NBC_01237. Next base: position 1,412,385 of record NZ_CP108509.1, read on the forward strand.
GGACGTAGGACTTACGTCCGTACTACTAGAGCAGTACGCCGAATCGCCGCCTCAAGGACGACGACGCGGCGGCCTTGACGGGACATCGTGGTGTACATGAGTTCCCTCGCGCTGTCTGTGCTGCTGTCACTGATCTCCGCGGTCGCCTATGCGGCCGGGGCGATCGTCCAGGAGCGCGTGGCCGCGGCCGGTGACGGCCGCTCGTACGCACCCCTGCGCAACGCCGCCTGGTGGGCGGCGGTGGCCCTGAACGGGATCGGCGCGCTCCTGCACGTGGTGGCCCTGGCCTACGGGCCGCTGAGCCTCGTCCAGCCGCTCGGCGCCCTGACGATCGTGTTCGCCCTGCCGATGGCGGCACTCTTCGTACGCCGCAGGGCGGGCGCCACCGCCTGGCGCGGCGCGATCATGGCGACGGTCGGACTGGCCGGTCTGCTGGCCCTGACCGGGAACGCGGCGTCGCACACGCTGGGCGGCCCGGAGCAGCTGATGCTGGCGACCGTGACGTTCGGTGCGGTGGTGGCGCTCTTCCTCCTCGCCCAGGGGCTGCACCGGCCGATGCTGCGCAGCGTGGTCCTGGCCACCGGCGCCGGGGTCGCGTTCGGTATGGCGTCGGTGTTCACCAAGACCGTGGCCATGGAGTGGACGTCCGGCTCGTTGCGCTCGGGTCTGCCGCCGCTGCTGGTGATCGCGGGGCTCGCGGCGGCCGGTCTGCTGCTGTCCCAGGCCGCGTACCGCGGTGCGGGGCTGACCGCTCCGCTGGCGACGGTGACCGTGGTGAACCCGGTGGTCGCCGCCGCGGTGGGCATCACGCTGTTCGGCGAGCACTTCCGCTACGGATGGACGGGCACCGTGCTGGCGCTCTCCTGCGGTGCGCTGGCCGCGGGTGGTCTGATCCTGCTGACGACGGAACGTCTCGGCGCCGAGCGCGCGGGGGCCGCGGAGCGGGCAGGGGCGCACACGGGCCCCGAGGCGCCCGAGGACGCCGGGAGGGCCACGGAGGGCGGGATGAGCACCGGAGGCGGCGAGAGGGCCCCCGAGGGCCCTGCCGGAGCCGACTCCGTTCCGGCGTCCAGGCCGCCGGTGACGCTGCGAGGTGCCGCGCCGGGGGGCCGGTCGAGGCTCCGCCTGCCCGAGCCGCCCCGGCCCGCTTCCGCCGACACCGCCGGAACCGGTGGGGCTCGGACCGCTGCTTCCGGTGCCGCCGGGGAGGAGGCCCCTTCGACGGGGCCGTTTCCGGCGCCGCATTCCCTGCCCCTGTCCGTGACCGTGCCGCTGGGACGCGGCGCGCGGCGCGTGGTGTTCGGCGACGCCCGGCCCGCTGCGGGGCGGGCACGCCGCGAGGATTTAGCCGCCGCTGTCGGTACGGAGCCATAGGCGCACGACGCGGGTGCGCGCCGGCATCACGAGCGCACCCCCGCGGACGCGGTCCGCACTGCGGGAACGCACCGCGCGGACGCGGACCGTCGTCTCAGACGTTGACGCCGCCCGCCCTGAGGTAGGCCAGCGGGTCGACGTCCGACCCGTAGCCGGGGCCCAGACGGATCTCGAAGTGCAGGTGCGGGCCCGTGCTGTTGCCCGTGGAGCCCGAGCGGGCGATCCGCTGTCCGCTGGAGACCTTCTGCCCCTCGCGCACATGGAGCGCGGAGAGATGCGCGTACTGGCTGTACTTGCCGTCACTGTGCCGGATGACGACCTGGTAGCCGTAGGCCCCCGCCCAGCCTGCCGAGACGACCTTCCCCGAGGCCACGGACTTCACCGACGTGCCGGTGGGGACCGGGAAGTCGACGCCCGTGTGGTAGCCGCTGGACCATGAACCGGCCTGCCGGTACTGGGTTCCGGTACGGGCGGACACAGGGGCACTGAGACCGGAGTGCTTCTCCGCGCGCTCCGGGGCCCGGTGCTCCTTCTTCGGTTCCGGTTTCCTCTTCGGTTCGGCCTTGCTCTTCTGCTGGGGCCTGCTCTTCGGTGCGGGCTCGGCGGCCTGCCTGACCGGCGCCTCGGCCACCGGCGCGGCCGCCCGCTTCGGCTTCGCCTCGGGCGTGGCCGACTGTTCGGGCTTCGCCTGCTCGGCCTTCTCCGCCTGCTTCTTCGGCTTCGGGACGGGCTTCGCCGGCTCCGTACGGGAGCCGTCGTCCGCCGTCGGCTTCGCCCCGGCCTTCGGTGCGCGGGCCACGTCGAGGCTCAGCCGCTGCCCGGGGAAGATGAGGTCCGGATCGCCGCCGACCACCGTGCGGTTCGCCGCGTACAGCCGCTGCCAGCCGCCCTGGAGCCGTTCGGCGGCCGCGATCCCGGAGAGCGAGTCGCCGCTCGCCACGGTGTACGACTCGTGCTTGCCGGGCGCCGTCGTCGGTGAGGTGGACACCTTGCCGGTCCGCGGTGCTCTCGCCGGGGCGGCCTTCTTCGGGGCCTGGGCCGGCCTGCTGCCCGCGGCCTGGGGGGAGATGTCGGGGGCGTCGCCACCCCGCGTGAGGCCCGCGCTCACCGAGCACGTGGGCCAGGCGCCGGGTCCCTGCCCGTCCAACACCTTCTCGGCGACGGCGATCTGCTGGTCCTTGGTCGCCAGGTCGGCGCGCTGCGCGAAGGCGGTGCCGCCGTACGCCGCCCAGGTGGAACCGGTGAACTGGAGGCCGCCGTAGTAGCCGTTGTCGGTGTTGATGTGCCAGTTGCCGGACGACTCGCAAGCGGCGACCTTCTCCCAGACATCGGTGGAAGCGGCCCCGGCGGAGGCTGCGGTGATGAGCGGAAGCGCAAGGCCCGCACCGCTCGCCGTCACCGTGAGCGAGGCTCGGTTGATCCGACTGGGCTGATACCGGCGGTGCCGTCCGTTTGCGGCCATGACTTGGCTCCCCCACTGACAGGTAGGACACTCGCAAGCGGCCAACTTAGGCCCACCTGAAGGACGGTGACAAGGGACCGAATTGTCTCGGCCTTCTCCGGCGCGTCCATGGCCGGTTTCCGCCCTCCGCCGGGAGATCGGACACCGGCCGACAGCCCCGCGCGGGAGATCTCCGCACCGCGCCCGGCCCCCGGACGGACGGGAACCCGCGTCGCCCGACGGCGACGCGGGCCCCGGTGAATCAGGCGGTGTGCAGCGTGAGTCCGTAGCGATTGAGGATCTCGTTGACCGGCTGGTGCCAGGTCTCACCGCCGCCGCTGCAGTTGCCCCAGCCGCCCGAGGTGACGCCCTGCGCCTGGTCCCCGCTGATGAAGGAACCGCCGGAGTCTCCGGGTTCGGCGCAGACGCTGGTCTTGGTCATCTGATGGACGGCGCCCTGGCTGTAGTTGACGGTCTCGTTCTTGGCCAGCACGTTGCCGCAGTGCCAGTGCGTGGTGGAGCCCGACCGGCAGATCGAGGCACCGACCGGGGCCTCGGCCGAGCCGCGGACCAGCTGGTCGGAGACGGTGCCCCAGCCGAGGACCACGGGAACGGTCCACCAGCCGTTGCCCACGCTCACCCAGGCGTAGTCGTCGCCCGGGAAGGACGACCCCTGGAAGTTGCCGATCGCCGAGCCGTCCCAGCCGCTGACGCCCGCACCCGCCTGACCGCAGTGTCCGGCCGTGACGAAGCCGCCGTGCACCGAGAAGCCTATGGAGCACCGGACGTTGCCCGTGTAGTACGGGTCGCCGCCGACCGTTCCCGCGGCGAAGGTCTGCGGGGCCCCGGCCGTCTGCTTCACCGTGACGGGGCCGGCCTTGCGAGCCTGTGCGACGAAGGCACGGACATCGTTGTCATCATATGCGGAGGCGACGACGTTCACGACGACGCTGCTCGCCTCGGGGTCGACGTGCCAGCTGCTGACGCCGCGCGGCGCGGACAGGGCGTCGATGCGCCGCTTGGTGGCGTCGAGCCGCTGCGCCGTGTGCTCGACCAGCCGCGTCGCGGCGCCGGTCGCCCGTACGGCACGGACCGTCCCGCTGTCGGTGACGGCGACGGTCAGCTTGCCGCTGTCCGCGTCGAACCAGGAACCGCCGTACGAGGATCCGGCCGCACGCCGCGCCGTCGGCTCCAGCGCCGTCGCCGTCTTCTCGTCCGCCAGCCTGGCCCTGGCCTGACTTTCCGTCAGCCCGAGGTCCTGCCGCATCGCCGAGAGCAGGCCGGCGGAGGCGGGAGCGGGAGCAGTGGAGGGGGAATCCGCCGCGGAGGCCGAGGGCAGACCGACGGCCGCCCAGGCACCGAGGAGGAGGAGCGCGGACAGTCCGGTCCGCACAACTGTTGCGTGTCTCAAGGGAATGACCCTTCCTGTTGTCCAGCATCGTGGGGTGGAACAGGAGGCGTCCGGGAGCGCATCCGGAACAGTCGATTGGGAGCGCTCTCAGATGTACCGCAACGGACTGTAGCCCAGAACGTTAGGCAGGTCCATGCCAATGGGAGGGGTGCCCGGAATCGCACGGGGGCGCACTCGGAGCGAAGGTTGAGAGCAGGCAAGAACCCCGCCCGGCCGGTGCCGCCCGCCCCCTGCACCTGTCCCCGTCCCTGTTCCTGCCCCCGTTCCTGCCCCTGCTTCTGTTCGCTTCTGTTCCTGTGCCACCCGCCACCCGCCACCCGCCCCGCCCCCGCCCCCGCCCCCGTCAGGGAGCCAGCAACGGGAAGCCCGACGTGCGCCACAGGTCGCGGAAGTCCCCGCCCGCCGCGGCGCCCTCGTCCTCCCGGCCCGTGTACCAGAGCCGCACCGGCAGGGAGGAGGTGTCGGCCCGTGGCCAGCCGGGGTCGCCGTGCGTGGCGAATGAGGTCCAGGCGCTCATCATGCGGCGCGACAGTTCATGGTCGCCCTCCCCCGGCGGGCCGCCGGTCAGGAAGTGGACGCTCTCCTCCTCCAAGTTGCCGAAGGCGAACGGGATGTCCGCGCAGTGCCAGGCGCGCACCCGTTGCCCCCGGCCACCGCGTCGCCGGGCGAAGCGCGAGCGGAACACGGTGCCGCCCGCGTCCGCGTGGGTGTCGGCGAGCCTGCTGCTGTACTCGGCGAAGAGCAGGTCCCCGTGGACGGCCAGATAGAGGTCGCGTACGGATGCCTCCGGCATGCGGAGCCGACAGCCGTCGACAAGCCCGGCGGAGAGCCCGAAGTCCTGGGCGAAGGCGGCCAGTTGTTCCTCGGTGGTGATCTTCGCACTGCTGCCCACGGCATCCAGGAGCCAGTACTCCTCGGTGGTGTGGCAGACCAGCAGGTCCACCTCACGGGTGAGTCCGGCCGCCGCGGCGGTGAGCGGATCGGCGGGAAGGGTGTGCCCGTCGGCGACCGGCCCGTAGATCGCCGGATCGTAGTGGCGCCGCCCGGACGCGGGGTCACGCCGGTACCGGTCGACGACCTGGTCACCGGCGGCGACGAGGGCCTGCGGCGACGCGGAGAGCAGTCCCTCGCGGGTGGCGGGCACACCCGCCGCGGCGGCGACTTCGGCGGTGGTGCGCGCGGCTTCCGCCACGGACGCGCAGGCGTTGACGGCACTGTGGAGGATGGCACGGCGGAACAGCCCGCGTGCCCGGTCCATCGCCGTCAGGCAGGCGACCGAGGTGGCTCCCGAGGACTGGCCCGCCACCGTGACGTTGCCGGGCGCGCCGCCGAAAGCGGCGATGTTCTCGCGTATCCACTCCAGGGCCGCGATCTGGTCGAGGAGCCCGCGGTTGTCGGGGCAGGGCATCTCGCCCTCACCGGCCGGTACGTGTCCGAAGCCCTCGAACCCCAGGCGGTAGTTGAGGGTCACGACGACGAGGCCCTCACCGGCGAGCGCCGTGCCGTCGAAGTCCGGCTGAGCGGAGGAGCCGAAGACGTAGGCGCCGCCGTGGATCCAGACCAGGACGGGCAGCCCGTCACCTTCGGTGCCGGGCGTCCAGATGTTGACGCTGAGTACGTCCTCGTCCCCGGGCGACCAGGTCGGCGAGCCCGGCAGTTCGGCGGACTGGGGGGCCACCGGGCCGAACGCCACGCAGTCCCGGACCCCGTCCCAGGGCCGCGCCGGGCGGGGTTCCCTGAACCGGTCGACGCCGAACGGCGGGGCGGCGTACGGGATGCCGAGCACGGCGACGACCGCGTGGTCACGCACGGATGCCCGCCCCCGTACCCGTCCGGACTTCGTCGTGTACACGTGCACCGTCACCCTCCGCTCCGTGACCGGGGCCGAGTCTCCGGGCACGGGTTCAGCATGTCAGCGGGCCGGCCGGGCGGGCCAACACCAAGATCACCACGATTGACCCGCCCCTGATGTGAATCGGAGAGCGTCACCCCGGATGTCCGGATCTGTGGGATGTATGGCCCAGTGGCCATGGCGCCGCACCCGCGGTCCGCCGATGCTGGAGTGGTCCGGTCGCGACGCCGTGACCGGAAGACCACCCCCGGGGAGACCCCGGCCGGGTCGCCTCCCTTGACGGACCGAGCGGCCGACGACCCGGCCCACGACACGGAAAGCCGGTGAGCACCATGACGATCGACACGCCCCTCGCGGCCGGTGTCCACGTACCCGACACCAAGCTCGCGCGCGAAGCGACCGAGCTGGTACGTGACACCACGAGTGAACTCATCTATCACCACTCGCGCCGCGTCTTCTGGTTCGGCGCCCTTCAGGGCCGTAACCGCGACCTCGGTTTCGATCCCGAGCTGCTCTACATCGGTGCGATGTTCCACGACCTCGGGCTCGGCGAGCGGTTCCGCTCCAGCGGCAGGCGCTTCGAGGTGGACAGCGCGGACGAGGCGCGCCGGTTCCTCCAGGCGCATCAGGTGCCCGAGGACAGCATCCGGCGGGTGTGGACGGCCATCGCCCTGCACACGACACCGGGGATTCCGTCCCACATGGAACCCGAGGTGGCCCTGGTGACCGCCGGTGTGGAGTACGACGTGCTGGGGATCGGCTATGGGGACATCTCCGAGGCCGACCGGGCGGAGATCGTCGCCCTCCATCCGCGTCCGCACTTCAAGCGGGACATTCTCACCGCGTTCACGGACGGGATCAGGCCCAAGCCGGAGACGACGTTCGGCAATGTGAAGGCCGATGTGCTGGAGCACTTCGTCCCCGGCTTCGAACGCGGTGACTTCGTACGTACGATCCTCGACTCCCCCTGGCCCGAGTGACCGCCGCCGTCACCGGCCCGGCCCATGTGGTGGCCGTCGTGGCGTTCGACGGGGTGCAGCTCCTGGACGTCACCGGGCCCGCGGAGGTGTTCACGACGGCCCGTGCGTTCGGAGCCGGGTACGAGGTCAGGATCGTCTCCGTCACCGGTGCGGACGCCGTGACGTCAGCCGGGGTCCGGATCGGGGTGGACGGGACCGTGGACGAGCTGCCCGGGAGGCCCGGGACCCTGCTGGTGCCGGGCCGGCGGGAATGGCGCCGGGCGGTGGCCGACCGCGAACTCGTCGGCCGGGTACGGGAGCTGGCCGGCCGGTCCGGGCGGGTCGCCTCGGTATGCGCGGGCGCGTTCCTGCTCGCCGAGGCCGGGGTGCTCGACGGCCGCCGCGCGGCCACGCACTGGCGGCTGGCCGGGGAACTGGCGGGGGCCTACCCCGGGGTGACGGTCGAGACGGACCCGCTGTTCGTACGCGACGGCAACGTCATCACCTCCGCGGGGGTCACCGCGGGCATGGACCTGGCGCTCGCCCTGGTCGAGGAGGACCACGGGGCCGCCCTGGCCCGCGAGGTCGCGCGTGAACTGGTCGTGTTCATGGCCCGTCCGGGCGGTCAGTCCCAGTTCAGCGCACGGCTGCGGCCCCGGGAGGCACGGCACCCCGTGGTCCGGTGGGCCATGGACGCCATCGGAGCCGACCCGGGCGCGCCGCACAGCATGAGCGTCCTGGCCCGCCGGGCCGGGGTCTCCGCCCGGCACCTGAGCCGGCTCTTCCGCACGGACACGGGCATGACGCCCGGCCAGTACGTCGAGTCCGTACGGCTGGAGGCGGCCCGGAATCTGCTCGCCGCGGGCACCGACCCGGTCGAGGCGGTGGCCGAGCAGGCGGGGTTCGGGTCGGCGGAGACCATGCGGCGGACCTTCCAGCACACGCTGGGCGTCTCGCCGACCGCGTACCGCGCGCGGTTCCGTACGACGACTACGGCTACGGCTACGGCTACGCGGACGGTCCCGACCACGGTGGCGCAGCCGGCTACAGCTACAGAAAAGGCTGCGGCTGTGTAAGGGGCTACGCCCCCATCAGCTCACGCACCGTCGCCATGTCGCTGAAGGGCACCAGCTCGTCGCCGACGATCTGGTACGGCTCGCTGCCCTTGCCCGCGATGAGCACGATGTCGTCCGGGCCCGCCTCGGCCAGGGCGAAGGTGATGGCCCGGCGCCGGTCGGCGAAGCGCTCGAAAGGGGTGCCGGTCGCCGTCAGGCCCGGGGCGATCTGGTCCAGGATGGCCTGCGGGTCCTCGTAGCGCGGGTTGTCCGAGGTGAGGACGCACAGGTCGGAGTGGGTTCCGGCGATGGTCCCCATGTCGGCCCGCTTCGTGGTGTCGCGGTCCCCGCCGCAGCCGAAGACGGTGATGACCCGGCCACGGGCGAAACCCCGGATCGTGGTCAGGACCTTGTTCAGGGAGTCCGGCGAGTGGGCGTAGTCCACGATCACCGAGGTGCCCTGCGGGGTGTGGAGGCGCTCGAACCGGCCCGGGATCTGCGGCATCCTTTCGAGCGCCTCGACCAGCCCGGCCAGGTCGTGCCCCAGGAGATGGCAGGCCGCCACGGTCGCCAGCGCGTTGGACACCGAGAAGCGTCCCGGCGAGGGGATCGCCGCCGGGTACTTGCGGCCGTCGTGGTGCAGGGTGAAGCGGGTGCCCGCGGCGTCGACGAGGAGGTCGGTGGCCCGGTAGTCCGCCTTGGCGTCCAGGGCGTACGTGGTCACCGCACCCGGCATCATCGCCTCGATCCCGGCGCCCACGGCGTCGTCGGCGTTGACCACCGCGCGCCGGCAGAGGCCCTGGAAGAGGCGGAGCTTGGCGTCCCGGTAGTTCTCCATCGTCCCGTGGTCGTCGAGGTGGTCCTGCGTCAGGTTCGTGAAGACGCCGACGTCGATGAACGTACGGTCCACCCGGTGGTTCAGCAGGCCCATCGAGGTGGCCTCCAGGACGACCGTGCCGGTCCCCCGGTCCCGCATGCGTCCGAGCAGATACTGCAGGTCCGGCGATTCGGGTGTGGTCAGTACCGACGGCGGCATCGGGATCAGCTCGTCCCCGATCCGGCTCCCGGCCGTGCCGATGACGCCGACCTGCGCGCCCTCCGCGATCCGGAGCACCGACTCGACCATGTACGACACGGACGTCTTCCCGTTGGTGCCGGTGATCGCCACCAGGTCCATCCCGCGTCCCGGTTCGCCGAAGTACCGTGCGGCGATGACCGCGGCCGCCTTCCGGGCGTCCGGTACGCGCACGGCGCACACGCCCTCCGCGGCCGCCGGGAGCGGCGGTGCCTGCTCGTCGACCAGGACGGCCACCGCACCGCGGGCGACCGCCGGTGCCACGGATTCCGGGCCACCGGCGAGGTGGCCCGGCACCGCGACGAACAGCGAGCCCGGAGTGACCCGGTCCGCGTCGAACGTGGTCCCGGCGGTGATGTCCGTCTTCTCCGGCGCGCCCTGGAGCACGTGGTGTTCCTGACCGGCCAGTAGTTCGCTCAGCTTCACGTTGATCCCTTCGAAGTCGGCTCGGGCCCGGTCGTGCGGCCGTCGCCGGGCAGCAGCACGGGCGGTACGCCGAATGCTGCGGTGATGCTGTGGAGCCGGTGACGTGGATCTCGCGCGCGGCGATCGCCGGGCGCGACGGTTCGGCCCGGCGGAGGCGCTGCCGGGGGTGTGGAGGGACAGCGGGTCGGGGCGGTGTCCCGGACAGGAACCGCCGGAGACCGCTAACCGTGGCCGTGCGGACCGAAGATCGCTAACCGTGGCCGTGCAGAGCGGTGCGGCCCGTTCCGGGGGCACCGTCGGCGGGCGCGATCGCCGCCGCGGGGGCTGCCTGGGCGGCAGCGGCCGGGCGCAGCACGGAGGTGGCCTCTTGCAGGCACTTCCTCACATCAGCGGTGCGACCCATGGACCGAGTGTACGTCCGGCCGGGCACGGCCGAGCCCGCGCGGGACATGCGGCGGGGAGGGCGGGCGCGAGTCCGCCGGGGTGTCCCGGTGGGCCGGACCCCGGTCGGGGTCTTCCACGACGTCCGCCGCTTCACCCGGTTTCGCAGGAGGCGTTGCCGGAGGCGTTCAGGTGGCGTCGTCATCAGCCGGACCGTGCCGAGGATCTTTCGCCCCGTCGGCTCGGGCACCTCGTCCCCGACCTCCCGCACCCCCGCACCCCCGCACCCCCACGAAGGTCCAGGAAACGATCTCCCCCTTCGCGTTCCTGAAAGCGAAGGCCGTCGCCTTTCCGTCGTTGTCGCACCCGCGCCTCGCTCTCCCCCGGAACCCGCGGTGGCCAGGGGGCTTCTCCTCGGTGCCGTTCGTGCCCTCGTCGGACCGGCACCACTTCTCCTTGAGCATCGCGGGGGCCGAGCAGCCCACCAGCGGGGTTCGGCTGCCCCTGTCGCGGCAGCGGGTCCGACGGATGGTGATCGCCCCCGGGCGACTCATGTCCTGACCACATGGGTGGCAACCCTGGGGAGTGCCCGCGCCCGGTCGTGGCCGGGGCCCTGAGCTGCGGAGGAAGGGACGGGTGCCCCGCCGCGGGCGGGGCGGGCCCTGATCTTCCCTTTGCGGCGGCCGCCCGACCGGAGTGGAATTGCGTAGAGGGGACGGTAGAGCTCTCGGGCTGTTCGGCATCGAGCTGTCCGCACCGCCGAAGGTGGTGACGGCGGGCAGAAAGGACACACCATGACCGACACCGACCGGGGGGACGACGTCTACCAGCCCCAGGAGCCGGAAGCCTCCGACCCCGCCGACCTGCTCGATGCCGAGGACACCCTGGACACCACCGGAGTCACCGATGTCCTGGACGAGGGCTACTCGCCGCCCGACCGTCCGTGGGCGGTCGAGGGCCAGGGCACGACGGCGGCCGAACAGCACTCCGGAGAATCCCTCGACAGCCGTCTGACCAGGGAGCTCCCCGAGATCTCCGGCTCCACCGACAACGGTCCCGGTGACCTGCCCGACGGGGACGGCGAGCTCTGGGACACCGAGGTGGGCACCGACCGTGCGGGCCGCCTCACCCAGCAGGCGGACGGCAGCGTGCCGTCCACCCTGACCGCGCAGGACGTCGGGATCGACGGTGCGGCGGCATCGGCCGAGGAAGCGGCCATGCATGTGATCCCGGACGACGAGGACGACGGCGTGCCCGGCGTGGGGCCCCTCCCCGCCGACGAGGGCACCGCCGCCTCACCGGCACCGTGAGGGCGGGCGCGGGTACCCGCTGAACGCGCTGTCCGCCCGGCCCCTGTCCATACTGGATGCATCCCGACATCCCCAAGATTTGCAGGAGCACACAGATGAGCGGCACTGCGCAGATCGGCGTCACAGGGCTCGCGGTGATGGGCCGCAACCTCGCCCGGAACTTCGCGCGCAACGGCTTCACCGTTGCCGTGCACAATCGCACCACCGCGAAGACGGACGCCCTGGTCGAGGAGTTCGGCGACGAGGGCGCCTTCGTCGCCGCGCGTACGCCGAAGGAGTTCGTCGCCGCCCTGGAGCGCCCCCGCCGCCTGGTGATCATGGTGAAGGCGGGGGACCCCACCGACGCGGTGATCCAGGAGTTCGCCCCTCTGCTGGACGAGGGCGACATCGTCATCGACGGCGGCAACGCCCACTTCGAGGACACCCGACGGCGCGAGAGGGAGCTGCGCGAGCGCGGGATCCACTTCGTCGGAGCGGGCATCTCCGGCGGTGAGGAAGGCGCGCTGAACGGGCCGAGCATCATGCCCGGCGGCTCCGCCGAGTCGTACGAGTCGCTGGGGCCGATGCTGGAGAAGATCGCCGCGAAGGCCGAGGACGGCACGCCCTGCACCACCCACATCGGACCGGACGGCGCCGGGCACTTCGTGAAGATGGTCCACAACGGCATCGAGTACGCGGACATGCAGCTGATCGCGGAGGCGTACGACCTGCTGCGGGCCGTCGCGGGCTACTCCCCCGCACGGATCGCCGAGACGTTCCGCAGCTGGAACACGGGGCGCCTCGACTCGTATCTGATCGAGATCACGGCGGAGGTCCTCGCCCACACCGACGCGGCCACCGGCAGGCCCTTCGTCGACATCGTGCAGGACCGGGCCGAGCAGAAGGGAACCGGCCGCTGGACCGTACAGATCGCGCTCGACCTCGGCGTACCAGTCTCCGGGATCGCCGAGGCGGTCTTCGCCCGCTCCGTCTCCGGCCACGCCGCTCTCCGTGAAGCCTCACGCCACCTCGCCGGACCGACCGCCCGCAAACTCGGCGAGGACGAGGCGGCGGCATTCGCCGCCCAGGTCGAGCAGGCGCTGTACGCCTCGAAGATCGTCGCCTACACCCAGGGCTTCCACGAGATCGCGGCCGGCAGCGAGCAGTACGCGTGGAACATCGACCTCGGCAAGGTCGCCGCGATCTGGCGCGGAGGATGCATCATCCGGGCCGCGTTCCTCGACAGAATCACCATCGCCTACGAAACCCGGCCGCAGATGCCGAGCCTCCTCTCCGACAAGAGCTTCGCCCAGGAGATCGCCGCCGCACAGAACGACTGGCGCACCGTGATCGCCACCGCCGTCACCCAGGGCGTCCCCACCCCCGCCTTCGCCGCCACCCTCGCCTACTACGACTCCCTGCGCGCCGAACGCCTCCCCGCCGCCCTCACCCAAGGCCAGCGCGACTACTTCGGCGCACACACCTACCACCGCGTCGACCGCGACGGCACCTTCCACACCCTCTGGGGCGGCGACAAAACCGAAGTCGACCGCTGACCGACACCCACAACAGCTGGTGACGGGGCGGATACGCCCCAGGTGACGGGTGTGGGTGTCGGGCGTCGGGTGTCGGGTGTCATCGTCCGGCCCCGGCACCCGGAAGACGCGTCAGTCACCGCGCCAAACCCTGGCGAGAGCCATCGGCTTGATCTGCTCCATCGAGAGGACAGGGGCCTTGCGTGTGACGGGCGTCCCGAAGGATGAACTGTTCAGCTCCGAAATCAGTACCCTGCGCCCGTCGTCGTAGAGGACGTCGACATCCCACTGCACGATGTCGGGGTGTCCCTGCAGGGGCGCCGTTCGGGTAACGATCCTCCCGCCGCCCGGAAGGTTCTTCCCGTTACGAAACAAGGGCACCAGCTCCTGCCGTCCGGGTTTCCACTGCTGGACGCTCACGGTCAGCAAGGACTCGCCCCGTCCGTCATCAACCGTGACGTCGGCATAACCAGTGCGGCTTCCCTCCTGGTTCGCAATCCGAAGGTTGCCGGGAATCAGCTTCTCCAGATTGCGCAGGATCTCCCGCTCGGTCATCCTTCCGGTGCTGGGCGGCTCGGGAGGAGACGGCGCCTGAGGCACGGCTGCCATGACGGGTTCCCAATCCTTTGATGTGGCAATTCTTGAGAGTTCCTCAACCGTCAAGGGCAGTGCGGAGCGAAGGTTCCTGCCCGCCCCTTCGGCGGATACGTCGCTCTGCACGACGGACACCAACACCCCGTCCCGGGACAGCAGACGCGCGGACCACTGCTTCGCCCCCTCGGGCTCGAAAGGATCCACATAGCTTTGGTTGACGACCAGCGCGTGATGCCCGTCGACGGTCTTCTTCACGCAATGGTCATACGGGCTGTACGAGCGCAGAGGACATTCGGCCGAGACGTGCCGGGCAGAACGAGGAAGGCGTGAGACCGACACTTCGACGAACGATCTGTCGTGACCGTCATCGAACACCAACCGAGCGGACGGTGCGTGTGTTTCCGAAAGACCCGATCCGGATACATCTGAAACGCCCCCCTCCGGAAGCAGGGATCGCAGAGTATCCTTCATCAGATCCGCTGACACCGGCCTGCCCGAGGATCCATTCACCGTCATTGCGGAAATCATGGCGGCAGACAGCCCCAGCACCAACGCGACAGAAAGCGTGATCACTCGCCTTCCAGAACCCCACGCGGGCTTCTTCGACGTGTGTTCGGAAAGAACACTTCGATCTTCGCGAGTCAAGAGAACCACCGAACTCATATAGATGTCGGATGCAGAAATACCATCCCGCGTTTCCTTCGCGGGAGAGCTGATCGGCGCTCCCACGAAGCATGGGGGGCCACCTGGTTACCGTCTCCCAAGCGGAACTACGAGGCAACCAGGTGGCCTTTCACGGCATCTTCGGAGACGTATCAGCCTGCGCCTTCTGTTACGTCAGTCTGTTACGTCAGTCGCGTTTCTCTCAGCAGCCGTTCACATCGGCCCAGTTCACCCACATGAGAGGGCTGGAGGAGCTGAACGGGCTCCCGACGTAGGACCAGGCACCGCCCTTCCAGAAGCGGTAGTTGACACCATGGTTGCGGTCATTGAAGCCGCACAGGTCCTTGCCCGTGTGGTTGATCACGGAGTTGACCGGCGTTCCGGTACTCAGGATGCTGTTGTACTTCGTCCACTTATCCCATTGCTGTCCACCGTAGTTCTGCTGTGAGTAGAGATATGCGTAGTCGGCGCGTGCCGCGGATTCTGTGGCGTATGCCGGAACCGCCGTCACACCCGTGACAGCCACACCGGACAACGGGAGAACGGCGAGGGCGACAGCGGAAATCAGACGCTTCATGAGGTTCCTCTCTGGGTACGACGGAAGATTTGGTACGGACAATTCACCCCGGCGGACAAGGGCTCGCGATGTCCGCCGGGAGCGAAGAGGCCGCACCGATGTCAAACTCCTGGGCGGGGTGCGCGAAGTCGTCGCCGACTCAGGGCTGTCCTGTCAACCCTGGTGGATCAGCGCGCGGCGTCGGATGCGGTGCATCGCAAGACGGACGTCCGCATAGGGGATGTACGCGGGCGTTCCGATAACGCCGCGAGGTGCCGTAGCTGACGCCGTACGCCCGCCAGGGATTTTGGGAAAGCCCTCAGCATTCAAGGAAGAGCGGGGTTCCCGTGGGGTCGACTCCGATCCGGATGCCGCTCCAGGCCGACGCCCTCAGTGGGTTACCGTCCGTGAAAGGCGCCCCGACGTAGCTGTAGGAACCGTTCCGGAAGGCGTACTTCTGCTTTCCGTCCCTACTGATGCCGCAGAGCTTCCCCCCACCGTTGTAGATGACGGAGTTGACGGCTGTCGGGTAGGCCTGGATCTCCTTCAGGTTGCAGTCGTGGAAGAACTGGGTTCCGCCGTAGTTCTGCTGCGAGTAGAGCCAGGCGTGCGAACACGCAGCCGTGCCGGCCGAGGCATTCTCCGACCCGGACGCCGCCGAAGCGGGCCCCGCAGAGAGAAGCGGAGCCGCTACGCCGGCCATCGCGGTCAGGCACACGGCAGCCACGGCCGAAGCGATCTTTTTCATAGACTCTTCTCCTTCAAAGACGGATGACGATGCAGAACGGATGCGCGGTGCCACCGGGGCGAACCGGACGAGGAAGAGGGAAGTGCCCTCCGAGTGGGGCGCGGCAGTCGAACAGGCCGCGAGCCGGCAAGCCCCATGCCGTCACTGACGAACCTTCAGTGTGACACGTTGTCACACTCTACATACGGAGGCAGGGCGGCGCTAGTGTCAACAGTGGTTTTGGCGCGTACTCCGCGGAACCGACGCGCGAGGTGTCCACCGCGGGCGAGCTCATCGGGTGGTGAACTGTCGGCCGTCAGGCGCGGGCCAGCGCTCCGCGCAGCTTGTTCCGCGAGTTGACCTCAAGCTTGGTGAACACCTTGTGGAGATGCCATTCCACCGTGCGAGGGCTGATGAACAGCTCGGCACCTATCTCGGAGTTCGTCCGTCCATCGGCGGCCAGTCGGGCGATCTGGGCTTCCTGCGTGGTGAGAGCCTCACGTATGTCGGCCGCGCGCTGCCGTACCGACTCGCCGGTGGCCAGGAGTTCGCGACGGGCGCGCTCGGCAAAGGCACGTGCTCCGAAACCGTGCAACATGTCGTAGGCGGTGCGCAGTTGCTCGCGCGCTTCGAAGCGCCGGTTCTCGCGACGAAGCCACTCGCCGTACACCAGGTGGGTGCGAGCGAGGTGGACGGCGACCCGGCTGCGCTCAAGGCGCTCGATGGCCTCGCGGTACAGCAGGTCGGCGGTCCGGCCGTCGCAGAGCAGCGCTCTCGACCGGGCCAGAACGCCCAGGGCCCAGTCCGTGCCACCGGCGTCGGCCTGTTCTTCGAGCCGGCGCAGGGCGGTCGCGGCCGCATCGGGGGCATCACTGCGCGCACCCGCCTCGACGAGCTCGACGAGGGAGAACCCGACGACCGCCAGATCCTCGTACTCCCCCGCCCGTTCGGCACTGGCCAGGGCGTCCTGGTACCGGCCGAGGCCGTTGTACAGCACCGCGAGCAGATAGTGGGACAAGCCGATCGCTCGCCCCTCCCCCCAGGCGGCCGCGTCTCGGGCTCCGGCCCGGATCAGGTCCGATGCCTGGGCCTCACCGCGCCAGGCGACGAGCAGGAGCGAGGGGTACCCGAGGGGCGAATTGCCGGTCACCTCCGTGATGTTGTCGGACTCGTTGATCAACGCCGAGGCGAGGTCGAACTCTCCAGCGTGTACATGAACGGCGGCCCGGTAGGCGAGGGCCAGGGGAAGGAAATTGAGCGCGCCGGTCTCCCTGGCCGCCCGGACCGCATGCGTGGTCAGTTCGTGCCAGGCCTCGTCGTCCCACATTTCGCCGGCGACCAGCCACGTCAGCCAGAGCCAGCGCATGGCGTCGTCCCCGTCGCGCCCGGCGGCTCGCCGGAACGCCCGCAGCGCGGGCTTCAACGACGACGCACCGTTGACGTAGCCTTCGGCGAACCGCGTCGCCAGTCCGTCGAGAAGCAGGTCCGCCAGCCGCGGGGGTCGCGGTCCGCGCGGTGCGGCGCGGGCGGCGTCGGCCACCTCCCGCACTCCGATGCGCCCGTTGAGGCGACCGGCGAAGACCGCTGCTCCGACTGCTTCGAGGTACGCCTCACCCGCCTGTCCGTCGTCGATCCGTTCCAGTCGGCGGGCCGCGTCGAGCAGCAGTGGCAGAGCCTCACCGCCGCGCCTGCGCGCGAAGACGATCTGGGCGCGGAGCCGGGCCAGCCGCGTGTGCTGGGCCTCGTCCAGCGGGCCCATCTCCGCGGCGGCGAGAAGTTCGAGCGCCGCGTCGGGAGCCCCGGCATCGAAGGTGGCCTGCGCCGCGGCCGCCGCCCTCGTTCCGCGTACGGCCGGATCCGGCGTCAGCTCGGTCGCACGTCGCAGGAACGCGGCCGCCGCCGCGATACCGCCGCGGGCCTGGGCCCGGCCGGCCGACCGTTCCAGCTCGCCCGCCACGGCCTCGTCGGGTTCGACCGCCGCGTGGGCACGATGCCAGGCTCGCCGATCGGAGTCGAACTCGGGAGCGGTCGCCTCGGCCAGCGCACGATGCACGTCCCGGCGTTCCCCGGGGTCGGCCGCGCGATAGGCCGCCGAGCGCACCAGCGGGTGGCGGAACCGCACCCGCGCACCGAACTCGATCAGCCCCGCCGCCTCGGCCGCCCCTGCGGCGTCCGCCCCGATGTCGAGCCGCTCGGCCACCCGCCGCAACAACGGCACGTCCCCCACGGGCTCGGCGGCAGCGGCCAGCAGCAGCCGCCGCGTCGCATCCGGCAGCGACCCGATTCGCCGCAGGAAACGCTGCTCGATCCGACTCGCCAGCGGCCTCGCGTCCGGCCGCCCGAACCCGCCGGCCAGCTCTGCCGCAGTCAGCCCGCGCGTCAATTCCAGTAGAGCCAGCGGGTTGCCGCGGGTCTCGGCGACGATCCGGTCGCGGACGCGTTCGTCCAGCCGCCCAGGGACCACCGAGTCCAGAAGCGCACGCGCGTCGTCGTCGCGCAGCCCCCGTACCACGAGCTCCCTCAGCGCCACCAACGGCTCAGCACCCGCGGCACGTGTCGACGCACGCACCGCGAACACCAACGCCACCCGCTCCGCGAGCAGCCGACGCGCGACGAAGGCCAGTGTCTGCGCGGAGACCAGATCGAGCCACTGGGCGTCGTCCACCACACAGACGATCGGCTGCTCCTCCGCCTCCTCGGCCAGCAGGCTGAGCACCGCCAGCCCGACCATGAAACGGTCCGGCGCGCTGCCCTCACTCAGACCGAACGCGATGGCCAAGGCAGCACGCTGAGGGCCGGGAAGCCGATCGAGGTGCCCCATCATCGGCATGCACAGCTGGTGCAACCCGGCGAACGCCAGCTCCATCTCGGACTCGACGCCGGCAGCCCGCAGGATCTGGCATCCTGCCGCGCTGCCGACCAGGTACTCCATCAACGCGGACTTGCCGACCCCGGGCTCGCCGCGCAGCACCAGTACCTGGCTCCTACCCGCCCTGGCGCCGGCGACCACCTGATCCAGCGCCCCGCACTCGCCACGCCGACCACGCAGCCCGCGCCGAGGAGCGCTGCTCGACATCCACCACCACCGCGCAGGTCAAAGGGCCGGACCCTGATCAACTCGGGTCGTCCTCATCATGCACCAGTGCCCGCAGCACGGGCAATCAGCCGGGCAGCCACGACCGGAGCCCGGCCGAGGCCCCGTCAACTGCCGTCGGCGGCACGGCCTGTTCCCGGGGATCATCAGGGTTGCGGCAGGGGGCCAAGTCCCTGGAGCAGGTCGATGAGGTGCGCCATGTCGCCGCCTCGCGCCGCGTCGAGGAAGGCTTCGAGCAGCCCGTCCCGCTCCGCCGGATCGACGGGGTTGTGCCGTTGCCCGGCGAGATGCCTGCGCGCGCGGGACGCCCGTTGCCGCGCGTTGGCCTCGCTGAGCCCGAGCACTTCGGCGATCTCACGGAACGGGTACCCGAATGCCTCGCGGAGTACGTACACGGCCCGTTCGACGGGGGACAGCCGTTCCATCATGAGCCGGACCGCGGACTGAAGCGCCTCGCCGCGTTCGGCCTCCGACGCCGGATCGGCGGATGCGAGCTCGCGTTCCGGACTCCATCCGCAGGCACTGACCTCACGACGGGCGCGCGCCGAGGTTGCCACGTTGAGCGCGGTCCGGGTGGTGACGGTCACGAGAAACGCGACCCGGTCCCGCACCTGTGCCGGGTCCGCCCCCTGCCAGCGAATCCACACGTCCTGAACGACATCCTCGGCGTCGGCGGCGCGACCCAGCGTCCGGTAGGCGATCCCGAACAGCCGGGAACGGACACTCTCGAAGTCCACCGCCGCTTCAGGCCCGGGGCGGACGGCTGTCGTCGTTGCGTTCCAGGTCGCACCCGCGCTCGACGAGCCTGAATCCCACACGATGTCAACGCTGGTCATGTACATGGCGATTTCCCCTACTCCCGGTGGTCCGGACCGCCGGGACCGGCTCATCGTGCGCCAAGGGCCCGGCTCGGTGACCCAGCCACCGTCGTCCGGGGCGGGTACCCGTCGCACCCGTGGAAACCCCGGTGTACCCCCTGGCGAAGCCCCGGGGTCCGTCCCGGGAAGCCCGCACTCCGGACAGTTCGATGTTCCTGGAACAGGACGAGGCCCCGGCCCACGCCTCCGTCGTCCGTAGTCCGTCGTCCGTCGTCCGTCGATTGGAAGGCGCGGGGCCGGTCCGCCGCGGTGGGCGCGTCCGCTCCGGCGTGTGCGCCACGGACTCGTGCCGTCGCATGAGGGCTCTCGACCGTACCGTCTGAGATGACATTCAGACACACTGTGTTGAGACAATGTGGTTCCTGCCCGGCGCAGGGGTTGTGGCGGTCCCGGTCAGGCCGCCATGGAGGCGCGACACCGGGTCACCGAACCGCGTGCATCTTGCCGATTCCGTCTGACGCCGCTTCGCTCAGCACCTTGAGGTGACGGTTCGGAGTGGACCCGACAACAGCGGACACGCGCCCGGAGGCGGAGCGGACACGCGTCAAATATGCTGCAGGTCACATCGTCTGTCTGTCACAGTTCGCCGGCCGGCCCGGTCAATAGTGTGAATCCGCACTACGGCGAGGGAGCACACCATGGATGCACGTCTCAACTACTTCGGCAATGCGCTCGGGGCCAAGGTTCTGAAGCACATCAACTCGGCCAACAAGGTGGTTTCGGCCTCAACGTTGCCGCACACGACACAGGAGCTGGTGAAGATCCGCGCGAGCCAGATCAACGGCTGCGGCTTCTGTACCGACATGCACACCAAGGATGCCGCCCACGCGGGCGAGTCCGTTCAGCGACTCAACCTGGTGGCGGCCTGGCGGGAGGCCACGGTCTTCACCGACGCCGAACGTGCGGCGCTGGAGCTGACGGAACAGGGCACCCGGCTCGCCGACGCCGCCGGCGGGGTCACCGACGACGTCTGGGCGAACGCTGCCGAGCACTTCGACGAGGACCAACTGGCCGCACTGGTATCCCTCATCGCCGTCATCAACGCCTACAACCGCATCAACGTCATCAACCAGCAGCCCGCTGGGAGCTATCAGCCCGGCCAGTTCGGCTGAGCCGCCCGGCTGGGTTCGTCATGAGCCGGGCACCCCGTCGGTGCCCGGTCGCGTTCCCGTGACTGTTCATCAGTGCTGACCGGGCAGGGTACGGATCTGTGACATGTACGGCGGTCCGCGGACAGATTCATGCGATGTCACAACGGTGGCGCCAACGCTGTTCTCGGTGTGGTGAGTGGCCGGCATCACCGTCACGAAGGCATCCGCCGGGTTGCCGGCCCCTCGACAGGAAGAGATCCGGATGAGAGGTGCTGTTGCGCACCGGCTTGTCCGCGCCGGCGCCGCTCTCGCCAGGCCTGATCCGGGTCGGCCCGGTTGAACGGACGCCCCGCTCCGCTCCGCCGGTTTGTAGCATGAGGATGCTCAGACCGGAAAGGACCGACCATGCACGCTGGCGACGACGGTGCCTCCCTCGACCGGGCGGCGAAGGACTTCCTCGCAGTGCGCCCACAACTGTTCGGCATCGCCTACCGCGTGCTGGGCAGCGCGGTGGAGGCCGAGGACATCGTGCAGGACGCCTGGCTGCGCTGGCAGGGGGCCGACCGAGCGCAAGTCCTTGAGCCGTCGGCCTTCCTGACCACGGTCACCACGCGTCTGGCCATCAACTTCGCCCAGTCCGCCCGGGTACGGAGGGAGTCGTACGTGGGTCCGTGGCTGCCCGAACCGGTCAACACCAGTCTGGACCCGCAGGTGGGGGCGGAGCGGGCCGAGGCCCTGGAACTGGCGGTCCTGCTGCTCCTCGAGAAGCTGAACCCGGTGGAACGGGCCGCCTACGTCCTGCGCGAGGCCTTCGAGTACCCCTACCGGCTGGTCGCGCACATCCTGGAGACGACCGAACCCCACACCCGCCAGCTGGTCAGCCGGGCCCGCAAGCACCTGGCCGCCGAGCGCAGGGAGCAGGTCAGCTCCGCCGACCACCGGCGCCTGCTCGAGGTGTTCCTGGACGCCGCACGGACCGGGAATCTGACGGTGCTCGAACAGGTCCTCGCCGCAGACGTCGTCAGCTACTCCGACGGTGGTGGAGTACGCGGCGCTTCGAGGATCCCGGTCGTCGGACGTACGCACGTCTCCAAGTACCTCGTGGCGTTCGCGCCGCGCTTCTGGCCCCGGGCGCAGCTGCGGTGGGCGGAGGCCAACGGACGGCCGGTCCTGCTCGTCTCCTCCGCCGAAAACACCGTGGCCCTGCTGTCCGTGGACGTGTCCGCGGAGGGGATCGACCGGATCATGTGGGTCATGAATCCAGCCAAGTTGTCACCCTATGTGGCGTCCTTGCACGGCTGAACGCTCGTCCCGGCGTCTCGACAGCCGAGTCGTGGCCGTGCAGGTGTCGCAGGAGCGGCGGCTCGTCGCTCATCCAGCCATCCGGATACGGACTTCGGCCGAGCGGAGGCTGGGGCCGCCGGCCTGACGAGAAGAAAAGTTCAGAGATTCTTCCGGGTGCCTGTCACAAACACGGGGACCATCCGGTCTTTACTCAGTGAAGTCGTAAAGAAGCCGATGCCGAAGCGCTGACAGATCCCACACCGCGCGGGCGCGTCCAAGAATCTCCCGAGAGGATTTCCCTCATGAAGGTCGTAGTCATCGGCGGTACCGGACTCATCGGCTCGAAGCTGGTCGCCAAGCTCGAAGAACACGACCACGAGGCAGTACCGGCCGCACCCTCCACCGGTGTCAATACGCTGACCGGTGAGGGCCTCGCCGAGGTCCTCAAGGGCGCCCAGGTGGTGGTCGACGTGTCGAACTCCCCTTCGTTCGAGGACGACGCCGTCATGGAGTTCTTCCGTACCTCGACCACCAACCTCCAGAAGGCCGAGGCCGACGCCGGCGTGGCCCACCACGTCGCTCTGTCGGTGGTCGGCACCGAGCACTTGCGGGAGAGTGGCTACTTCCGCGCCAAGCAGGCTCAGGAAGACCTGATCAAGGCGTCCGGGATTCCGTACTCCATCGTCCACGCCACGCAGTTCTTCGAGTTCATGAAGGGCATCGCCGCCGAGGCGACCGACGGGGACACCGTGCGCCTGGCGCCGGTCAGGATCAGGCCCGTCCACTCCGACGATGTGGCCGCCACCGTGGGCCGCACGGCTGTCGGCAGCCCTGTCAACGGCCTGGTGGAGGTGGCAGGCCCTGACACGTTCCAGCTGGACGAGCTCATCCGCAAGAGCCTTGCCGCGAAGAACGACCCGCGCACCGTGGTGACGGATCCGCACGCCACGTACTTCGGCGCCAGGCTCGGGGAGACCACGCTCCTGCCCGGTCCCGACGCGCACATCGCCGACACCCGCTTCACCGACTGGCTCGCCCAGCGGTCGTGAGCTCCCGGGGTGGCCCCGGTCGCAGGGCCACCCCCGCTTCGGCCGCTCGTCCCCTTTCGTCGTACGGAACCCATCCCGGTGGATTCCCGGTCCGGCCATTTCTGGATTCCGCCCCCATTCGGCATCCAACGCACAGGAAATCGGTTCGCCATGCCCAAATTCGGCAATCCGACCACGGATTTCCGCAGCCCGTACGAGCAGCTGCCCCTCGGCCTGTCCGCGGTCAGGATCGACCGGTCCGACACCTGACCCACGGACGCCCGCCAGTGCTCGGACGTCATTCCCGGACATTCGACGCGCCGCTACCCCATGTCCACCGCACCACCGACACAGGACGCGTGATGACTTCAACCTCCGACACCCCACTCGCCGTCGCGGCCACCGCACAGTCTCTGGCCGCGGAGGCGTTCTCGCTCCAGTCCCGTATCGCCGATCTGCGCGAAAGACTCGCTCTGCTCAACCTGCAGATGCAGGCCGTGTCCGACACTCTGCACCGGCTTCGGGCCGTCGGCTCCGGGGAAGCGCCCCTGGGCGGCCCGGACGTCACCGGGAAGGCCGTCGCGCCGTGTTCCACCCGGTTCCAGGCATCTGCGAAGTGTGCTGGTTCCGGCTCGGCCCGTCACATCGAGCAGGTGTGAAACACCGTGGGGCGACCCGGTCTCTCGTCAACACGAGGGTGTTCCTGCCTATGATGTCCGGCAGGACCCAACGTTGGAACCAGGCAACACACCGAGGGAAGCCGGGCGCGGACGCGACCACAAAGGGTTGAGGACGAGAGGAACACATGGTCTCTGTAACCCATACGGCACATGACATCGAGGTCACCGCAGAGAGCCTGCAGGAGGACCTGGCCCGTCTGAGTGTCCAGAAGCAGGCATTGGAGCGGGAGCTGGCTGCGGTCGTCGCCCATCTCGGCTCCGTCCAGCGAGCTCTCGGCGCCCTTCAGACCCTGATGTCCCCCGCCGGATCGGCACCTCCCGACACCGCGCCCACCCCCGGGGCCGGGACTGCCGCACGCGTGGAAGCGCTGCCGAAGTCGCCTGTGGTGGATCCGGACGACGTCGCGGCAACGGCCGGACGCCCCGCCCAGGATGCTCATTCCACGGCTGTGCCCGAGGAACACGGCCCTGCGCCGGAGTCCTCCGCCGAAACGGGCGGGCAGAAGCAGTACGGCAGGCTCACCGAACAGATCCTGGACTACTTCGCCGGAGTGGGCGACGCCGAGGTACGCGCACGGGATGTCGCCGCGGCGCTCGGCCGCGCCACGGACAGTGGCAGCATCAACGCTGTCCGGAGCACCCTCGACCGCTTGGTCGGTACATCTCGGATCCGCCGCACGGGCCGTGGCCTGTACCGTGCCGTGCAGGTGCCCTGAAGATCACTCCCGCTTCCCCTCCCCCTGCGGCGTCGTGTCACAGGGGGTTCACATGCCGAGAGGGGCTTGCGCGCCCCGTGCCGGGCCACGCGCCACGCGAAAGGTGTCAAACAGTGTGACTGTGTGGCTGCCTGGGCGTCTGTGGGCTCACCGGGGTGAGAGACTTGCCGGCAAGGGCCGGAACGCCGTGGTCGTTTCTTGATCGAAGAGGTTCGCGGGGAGACGTCATGGACCGACATGCGCAGCTGGTGGATTTCGTGTCCGAGGCGCCCGAGCCTCGCGCGCTGGACGTCGACTGGATCCACGGATCGCCGTCGGCGAAGCACAACAACGATCCCGATATCCAGGTCCACGCATACGACGAGCACACGTTCATCCTGCGCCAGAACATGGCGGTCGACTATGAGGCGCCGTTCCTGTTCCTGATCTTCGGCAACGCCCGCGCCGTGCTCATCGACACCGGAGCCACCGAGTCCGCCGAGTTCTTCCCGCTGCGCCGGGTTGTCGATGACCTGATCGGGCGTTGGCTGGCCGAGCACCCCCGGGACGACTACACCCTGCTCGTCCTGCACACCCACGCCCACAGCGACCACGTCGCGGGCGACGCCCAGTTCGCCGACCGCCCCCGCACCACGGTCGTCGGGGCGGATCTGAACAGTGCCTGGGAGTACTTCGGATACGCCGACGCCCCCGACCGGGTGGCCCGGGTCGACCTCGGTGGACGAGTGCTGGAGTGCCTCGCCACCCCCGGCCACCACGAGGCGGCCGTCACGTACTACGACCCGCACACCGGCATTCTGCTCACCGGTGACACGGTGTATCCCGGGCGGTTGTACGTAGCGGACTGGGCTGCCTTCGGCAGAACCGTCGACCGCTTGATCGCGTTCGCCGGCACCCGGCCGGTCACCCACGTCCTCGGCTGCCACATCGAGATGACCAACGAGCCCGGCGTGGACTATCCGGTCCTGACCACCTACCAGCCGGACGAGCCACCCTTGCAGATGACCACCGGCCAACTGCGCGACATCCGCGAAGCGATCGATGAGATCGGCGGCCGGCCCGGACGGCATCCCTTCCCCGGCTTCGTCATCTGCAACCGAGGCGGGTAGGCAGTCGCGGGCCCCGATCGCTCCGCCGCGGTCGACTCCCGTGACCTGAGCAGGCGAACACCGCCTGAGGCGTCTCGTCTCCGCACGGTCCTGACCACGTCCATCGTCCGCCGACGTCGACGACCGCCCGCCCGCCCATGCGTGCGTGCGTGCGTGCGTGCGTGCGTGCGTGCGTGCGTGCGGCAAGGACACCTGGCCAGGCTCCGGGACCGCAAGGACGCCGGGCCCGTGCTGCCGGCTTTTCTGCTCGACCTCGGCTGGACCCGGTTCAGCTCCCCACTGGCCCCGGTACGGACCGGCTCCGGGAGACGCGGAAGTGCCCGCCGCGGCCGTCCCGGGCGTGACCCCGCCGGGTCACCCGAGGTGCGGGCGGGCCGTGGGTGTGGGTAAGTGGCAGCGAGCCCCGCAGTCCCCACGTACCGCCGACGCCCCACCCACCCTGGAGTGCGCGCATGCCCGACGCCGTCCCGGACCCGGTCGCGGTCCAGCCCGTAGTCGCCCCGCTCACGAGCGCCGCGCTGATTCTGGTCGGCACGATCGAACCGGGGGGCGAGGCCGCCGTACGCGAGGTGCTGCCGGACGTCGCGGCGGTCTCCCGCTCGATCGGTTTCCGCTACCCGCGGGCGGAGCTGGCCTGTGTGACGGCTTTCGGCTCCGCGGCCTGGGACCGGCTGTTCGCGGGGCCGCGTCCGGCGCGGCTGCACCCGTTCCAGGAACTGCGGGGCCCGCGCCACCACGCCCCGGCGACCCCGGGTGATGTGCTCTTCCATGTCCGGGCCGAGCGGATGGACATCTGCTACGAGTGGGCGCGGCAGCTGCTCGAACGGCTCGACGGAGCCGTACGGATCGTCGACGAGACCCAGGGCTTCCGCTATCTCGACCACCGGGACCTGCTCGGCTTCGTGGACGGCACCGAGAACCCGGTGGGTGACGACGCGCGGTCGGCCGCCCTGGTCGGCGACGACGACCCCGGTTTCGCGGGCGGCAGTTATGTCGTCGTGCAGAAGTATCTGCACGACCTGACGGCCTGGAACGCGCTGCCCGTCCAGGAGCAGGAACGCGTCATCGGCCGCACCAAGTTCGACGACGTCGAACTGTCCGACGACGTGAAGCCCGCCGACTCCCATGTCGCCCTCAACACGATCACCGACCCGGACGGCACGGAGCGCGACATCCTGCGCGCGAACATGCCCTTCGGGAGCTTCGGGCAGGGCGAGTTCGGCACGTACTTCATCGGTTACGCGGCCGACCCCGATGTGACGGAGCGCATGCTCCGCAATATGTTCCTCGGCGATCCGCCCGGTACCCACGACCGCATTCTCGACTTCTCCACCGCGGTCACCGGCACGCTCTTCTACGCCCCCGGCGCCGATTTCCTCGACGCCCCGCCGCCCTCGCCCGCGCTTGCCGGGATCGCGGCCCAGCCGGAGCCGGCGACCGCGCCGGTACGGCGGGCCCCGGCCCCGGCGGTCCCGGACAACGGTTCGCTGCGCATCGGCAGCCTGCAAGAAAGCGCCCAGCGATGAACAACCTCCACCGCGAACTCGCGCCCGTCACGGAAGCCGCCTGGGACCAGATCGAAGAGGAGGCCCGGCGCACCTTCAGCCGTCATCTCGCGGGCCGCCGGGTGGTCGATGTCACCGACCCGGACGGGCCCGCGCTGGCCGCGATCGGCGACGGCCACCTCCGTGACATCGACCCGCCCACCCCCGACGTACTGGCACGGGCCCGCACCTCGATGCCGGTCATCGAGTGGAAGGTGCCGTTCACGGTGACGCGCGCGGCGGTGGACGATGTCGAGCGGGGCTCCGACGACAGTGACTGGCAGCCCGTCAAGGACGCGGCCCGCACCTGTGCGTTCGCCGAGGACATGGCCATCATCGACGGCTACCCGGCGGCCGGGATCACCGGCCTGCGGGACGGCTCCTCGCACGCCCCGCTGGCGCTGCCCGCCGACGCGCGGGACTACCCGGCGGCGGTCAGCCAGGCGCTGACGCGGCTGCGGCTCGCGGGGGTCGACGGACCGTACCGGCTGCTGCTCGGTGCCGACGCGTTCACCGAGGCAACCGAGACCTCCGACCACGGCTATCCGGTCGCCACCCACCTGGGACGCCTGCTGGACGACCAGATCCTGTGGGCGCCCGCCGTCACGGGCGGAGTGCTGCTCTCCACGCGTGGTGGCGACTTCGAACTGCGGCTGGGCCAGGACCTGTCGATCGGTTACCAGGACCACGACGCCACCAGCATCCGGCTCTACTTCCATCAGGCGTTCACCTTCCGGATGCTGACGCCGGAGGCCGCGGTCCCGCTCATCGCCTGAGCGGTCCGCGGCCCGGGGTCCGGATCAGCGGCGGGGGCCGGTGGCCTTGACCGTCCAGCTGAGCTCGTCGCCGCTCAGGGCCCGTACGGCGGGGTCGCGGATCGCGTCCGTACGGTCCACGAAGGTGACGGTCACCGTGTGGCGGCGGCCGTCGTGGCGTACGCCGAGCGCGAGGGGGGTGACGGTCGTACGTCCCCGGGCGGAGACCTTCTCCTTGCCGTCGACGTACCAGCGCAGGTCGGGTGCGGCCAGGGCCTTGCCCGCCCCGGGCCGGCCGTGCCGGTCCGTGCCGCCGAGGCCCGCGGTGCTCACCGTGATCCGGTGGCCGGGCGCGAGGGTGCTGCCCGCCGCGCGGGTGCTGCTCAGCGCGCTGCCCGCGCGGTAGAAGCCCGCGATCATCGCCTCGCGGCCGGGCAGGTTGAACTCGGTGTTGCTCAGCTCGCGCATCAGGGAGCTGGCGGTGGGCCGGTAGATACCGAACGGATAGTACGAGCTGCCCTCGAAGGTGCCGACCGTGCCGCCCGCCGGGTCGGTCTGTCCCAGCCAGCGGTACCACTTGGCGCGCTTCTCGGTGAGCTGCGCGGGGGTGTAGGTGGTGGAGTTGAGGTCGGCCGGCTCACCACCGGTCCAGGTGCCGTAGGAGTCGTAGGTGTACTCGTCGGCCAGGAGTCCGACGGAGTGGCCTATCTCGTGGGCGGCGATGAGGCTGGAGGAGGCGTTGTCGGAGGAGAGGGTGGAGACCCCGTTGAACGGGTAGCCCTCGGCGGTGAGTCCGGAGTAGCCGGCGCCGCCGTACTTGGTGGAGTTGGAGAGGACGACCACGAGGTCGGCGGCGGGGGCCTTGGCCGCGTACGACGCCACCTTGTCGATGTCGGCGCAGATCAGCCGCTCGATGCCGTCGCACCAGAAGCCGCTGCCGAGGGCCGTGTCCCGGACCACGTCCGCGGTCGGGTCGCCACTGATGCCGGACTCCTTGGAGACGGCGTCGACGGTCCAGACGTTGAACAGGCCCTGGTAGCTCCTGTACGGCTCGATGGCCGTGATGTCGGCCCACTTGGCGGTGGCGTCCGCGTGGAAGTCGCCCTGCTGGCCGGCCGTGTAGCCGTCGCCGACGATGACGACGTCGAGGCGGTCCTCGCTGGGTCCGGTCACCGCCTGCCGTCCGAGCGCACCGTCCGTGCGCGCCTCGGCGGCGGTGAGCGGCGTCGTGCCGCGGCGGGCCTTCGCGCTCCGGGCGGGCCCGTCGGACGGAACCCGCGTGGTGTGTCCGCTGCCGCCGGCCTGGGGGAAGTACTCGACCGTGAGGCCGCCCGGTCCGTCTCCGGAGCCCGGAGCGGCCACGGACGAATCCCCGGAGGAGGCAGTGGCGGAGGCCGGGGACACGGCGGCGGCCAGCAGACCGGCGAGTGCCAGACCGGCCACGGCGCCCGCGGTGCGACGCCTGGCGAGGCGTATGTGCATGGACAACTCCTTCGAATCCGCGCGGCCTTCGGGCGGGCGCGCAGGGCGAGTGGGCACACCCGTGACATAACTCGGATGTTAAGTAGAATTAATGTTCGGCTTAACCTAAGGGCGGAAGCGCCGCGCAACAAGGTCCCCGGGCCTGCGGGTTGATACTCATGACCGGGCCGACGACCGTGTCCGGGACGCAGGACGACGCGAAGAGGGTGACGCAGTGGCCGAACAGCACACGCCGGGACGGGGGTCCGGGCGCGGTCCGTCCGACGATCCCGGAGCCGTCGGCCGACGCGTCCAGCGCCTGCGCGCGGAGCGCGGTCTCACCCAGCGGCAGCTGGCCGAGCCGTCCTACACCCCCGC
The DNA here is from genome assembly GCF_035917275.1 of Streptomyces sp. NBC_01237. NCBI lineage: Bacteria > Bacillati > Actinomycetota > Actinomycetes > Kitasatosporales > Streptomycetaceae > Streptomyces > Streptomyces sp. NBC_01237. The sequence continues at coordinate 1,441,741 of NZ_CP108509.1, forward strand.
GTACATCTCCACCCTGGAGGCGGGCCGGGTCCGGCCCTCGGAGGCGGCCGTACGCCATCTCGCCGAGCGGCTCGGCGTCAGTTACGAGGAGCTGGCCACGGGACGCCCCGCAGCCCTGGCCACCGGAGTGCGCGAGCGGCTCGTCGAGGCCCAGCGCACCCTGGCCACCGGCGCGGCCGAGGACGCCGCGGCGTCCTACCGGGCGCTGCTCGCCGAGGCCGGGCGGCTGGGTCTCGACGGCGAACGCGCCACCGCGCTGCTGGGCCTGGGCCAGTGCGCCCTGGAGACCGGGGACCTGCCCGCCGCCCTGCGGCACTTCGAGGCGGCCGAGAAGCTGCTCGCCGACGCACCCCTGCCCCAGCGCGCCCCGGCCGTCCGCGGCCGAGCGGTCGCCCATCTGCTGGCGGGCGAACTGCGCTACGCCTGCTACCTGCTGGAGAGCGCCGTCGACGAGCTCAACGCCTCCGGGCTCCAGGACCCCAACGCCCTCCTGCTCCTCTACACGGCATCGATCGCGCCCTACATGGACATGGGCGCGCACGCCCGCGCCGCGCAGGCCGGTGAACTGGCCCTGGCCCTGGCCCCCCGCGTCTCCGACCCCGAGTTGGTCGCCGGGCTGCACCGTCAGGTCGCCCGGACCCTGATCGCCGCGGGCCGTACGGCGGAGGCCGACGCCTCGCTCGCCAAGGCCGCCGAGATCTATCAACAGCTCCAGATCCGCACCGAGATGGCGCACTGCCACTGGATGCGCGGCTATGTGCGCGCCCAGGGCGGCGACCTGTCCGGCGCGGAGAGCGAACTGCGCGCCGCCCGCGACATGCTGGCGTCCAAACGGGCCGCCCTGTACACCGCGCAGGTCGAGGTGGAGCTGGCCGATGTGCTGCGCAGGCAGGGCAGATCACGCGAAGCCCAGGAGCTGCTGCACCGGCTGCTCGGCGAACTGCACCCGGACCGGGGCTCGGTCCACGCGGGCGGCGCGCACCGGCTGCTCGGGCTGATCTGCGAGGCGAACGGCGAGCGGGAAGCGGCCGAGGAGCACTACGTCACCGCGCTCGCCCTGCTGGAGCGGGCGGGCGCGGCGGGAGATCTGGCGGACATCTGCCGTCTGCTGGGCGATCTGCTGCGCGGGGCGGGCCGTACGGAGGCGGCGATGGACGCGTACCGCACGGGGCTGGGCCACCGGGCGTCCCCCGGCAGCACCACGCTCGGCCCGGCGCCGGTGGTGCCGCGGCCCGCCCCGGACGGGGCGGCACCGGAGACCGGCTGACGGCACGTCCGGCCGACGCCGACGACCCCTCCCGACTCCTGTCCGCCCCGCCCGCCCCGCTCGCCCCGCTCGTATGCTCGGTGCCATGAACAGCGGACCGCCCCACGGCGTCCCGGCGTCCGGCGGCACGCTCCGGGAGATCCTGGCGTTCGACGACAGCGGGACGCTGCGGCTGCTGCTGGCGCCCTCCGGGCAGGACATCGAGGTCCGGGGCGTCGCGTTCGGCGACGAGGAGGCGGACCGGTCCGCCGAGGCTCACATCGTCCTGGCGGTCGGGGCATCGGCTGCCCAGGCCGAGGCGGCGGAGCCGGTGCGCCGGGCGGCCCGGCAGGGCGCCTGCGCCGTGGTGCTGCGCGAGGCGGAGGGTGCGGCCACGGCACCGGAAGTGCTGGCCGCGGCCGAGGAGTCGGGGATCGCGCTGCTGGCCCGCGCGGTGTGGACGGACTGGACCGACACGGCGACGCTGCTGCGCTCCGCGCTCGCGTACGGCTGGGCCGGCCGGAACGACGGCGCGGTGGCGGACGACGGTCCGGCGGGCGGGCTGAGCGCGCTCGCCGCCTCCATCGCCGAGTCCACCGGCGGCTCGATCACCATCGAGGACACCCGCTTCCGGGTGCTGGCCCACTCCGCCACCCGGCCCGAGGCCGACGGCGTACGCCGGTCCACCATCCTGGGCGGCCGGGTTCCCGAGTGGCGCGTGGCCGAGCTGCGCCGCAGCGGGATTCTGCGGAACCTGTGGACCTCGCGGGACGTCATCCACCGCCCGGCCGACGGCGACAGCCCGGAGCGCCTGATCATCGCCGTGCGCAACGGCACCGAAGTGCTCGGTTCGATCTGGGCGGCCGCGGACGGCCGCCCGCTGTCCCCCCGGGCCGGGGAGGCGCTGCGCCGCGCCGCCGGGGCCGCAGCGCCCCATCTGGTACGGCACCGGCTGCGCGAGAGCGGTGCCGTACGCCGCCGGGACCACGCCCTGCGCGGACTGCTGTACGGCCGGGGGGACCGCCGTACGCATGCCTGGTCGCTGGGCCTGGCACCGGACGAGCCGTGTGCGGTACTGGCGGTGGTGCCCGACCCCGGCGCCGGTTCACCGTCGCGGGCCGACCGCGCCCTGGACGTGCTCGCCCTCCAGGCCGCCGCGTACCGTCGCACGGTGCTGGTCCTGCGCGAACGGGCCCGGCTGCTGGTCCTGCTGCCCGCCGACCGCGGGCAGGACCGGGAAGCGCTCGCGCTGGCCCGGGAGCTGGACCGGGTCGCGACGTCGTTGCCCGGCGGTGTTCCCGTCCGGATCGGGGCCGGGTCCGTGGCCGCGTCCGCCCCGGGCGCCGCCGGCTCGTGCGAGGAGGCCGTGCTCGTCGTACGGGTGCTGCGTGAACGGGAGCGGCGCGGCGCCGACGGGGTTCCGCTCCGGTACGCCGGAGCGTCGGGGGTGCGCACGGCCCTCGATGTCCTGCGCATGCTGGACGCCGTACGGCCCCTGTGGGACTCGGGCGGCGGGCCGGTGCACGATCTTGTACGCGCCGATCTCGCGACCGGCGGCGAACTGGTCCGCTCGATCGCCGCCCACCTCGACGCCTCGGGCGATGTGGCGAGGGCTGCGCTCCGGCTCACGGTGCATCCCAACACCCTGCGGTACCGGCTGCGGCGCGCACGGGAGCGCTTCGGTGTCGATGTGGACGACCCGGACACCCGGCTGCTCCTCTCGCTGGCCGTGCGCCTGACGGGTGACGTTTGAGCGGTTCGGTACGTTTCCGTACGGCGGTTGCCCGTGCGGCCAGGGATTGCCGCCAGTCTTGGTCCTTCCCGACAAAGACCTGTGGGGCCGTCATCACCGACTCTCGCCGTATGACACAGACTTCCTTCCGGAACACCGGTACGCGCCCGGCCGCCAGGTTCGACGACGCCGTCCGCGCGGCCGTCGAGCAGGGGCTGCTGGGCGAGCGCGGCGCCGTCGTGGGCTTCATCGACATCGATGGCGTACGCGAGAGTGTCGCCGCGCTGCGGGACGCGTTCGCCGCGACGCCCGATGTGCTCCACACGTTCGCGGCGAAGGCCGCCTCCCTGATTCCGGTACTGCGGCTGCTGGCCGACTGCGGGATGGGGTGCGAGGTGGCCGGCCCCGGTGAGCTGCGGCTCGCCCTGGACGCCGGGTTCGCGCCCTCGGCCATCGTTCTGGACTCCCCCGCCAAGACGCGTGAGGAGCTCCGGCTGGCGCTCGCGCTGGGCGTGGCGGTCAACGCCGACAGCCTCCAGGAACTGCGGCGGATCGACGAACTGCGCTCCCGTGACACCGTGTCCGTCCTCGGGCTGCGGGTCAATCCACAGGTGGGCGGTGGTTCCATCGGGGCGATGAGCACGGCGACGGCCACGTCCAAGTTCGGGGTGGCGCTGCGCGACGCGGGGGCCCGCGAGGCCGTCGTCCAGGCGTTCGCGGACCGGCCGTGGCTGACCCGGCTGCATGCCCATGTCGGCTCCCAGGGCTGCCCGTTGGAACTCATCGCGGCCGGGATCGCGGAGACGTACCGGCTGGCCGAGGAGATCAACGAGCGGCTGGGAACCCGGCGGATCACCAGCCTCGACATCGGCGGCGGGCTCCCGGTCAACTTCGACGACGAAACGGTCCGTCCCACCTGCGCCGACTACGTGGCCGCCCTCACGGAAGCGGTGCCCGGTCTCTTCGACGGCCGCTATGCGCTCGTCACCGAGTTCGGCCGGTCCCTGCTCGCGAAGAACGGCTTCATCGGTGCTCTGGTGGAGTACACGAAGGACGCGGGCGGACGCCGTATCGCGCTCACCCATGCGGGTGCGCAGACCGCCACCCGTACCGTCCTCATGCCCGACGCCTGGCCCTTGCGGGTCGGCGCGTTCGGCGCGGACGGGCGCCCGAAGGAAGGGCCGGCGCTGGCCCAGGACATCGCGGGCCCGTGCTGCTTCGCCGGGGACGTGGTGGCGCACGGCCGGGAGCTGCCGGAGCTGCACGAGGGCGACTTCGTGGTGCTGTACGACACGGGGGCCTACTACTTCTCCACCCCGTGGGCGTACAACAGCCTGCCGCGGCCCGCCGTGTACGGCTTCCGGGCCGCGGCGGCCGACGGTTCCACCGATGTGGTGTTCGCCCCGGTGCGGGACGCCCAGTCGCTGGACTCGATCGCGGCGGAGAGCGGTCTCGCCCACGCGAACGCGCTGATCGAGCCCGGTGGCGCGTCGTCCCGGCCCTCGTGACGGGCCGGACAACGGCCCCGTGACGGCTCAGCGGCTCAATGCCTCACCCGGCCGGCTGGGGTGAGGGCTCCGGCTCCGGTACGGGGTCGGGGTCGGGCCTGGGCGGCTGCGGAATCGGGTCCGGCGCGGGCCCCGGAGGCATGGGGCCGGGGCCCGGCGGTACGGGCGGCGGACCGGGCAGGGGCGCGGGCGGACCGGGCACGGGTGCGGGGGTCGGCGACGGCGGTACGGGATCGGGGTACGGGTGGGTCATCTCGGACCTCCAAAGCATCGGGCAACGTACGGGTGGAGCTCATCTCCACCGTCTCCCGGTGCGGCTGCCCGCGCCCGTCGAGTCCACACGTGTACGCCGCAGATCCCTCCACCCGCGCCTGTCCGGCCGCCCGCGTGGGGCGTCCCCGCAGGTCAGAACAGCTCGGGGTGGGACTTGAGCTGCCGCTCCGCCTCCTGGACCAGTTCGGCGGGGGCCACGGGAGCCTGCTCGGGGTGGCGCTGCGCCCATTTCGCCGCGTACGGGCAGAGCGGGACGACGGGGACTCCCTCACGGGCCGCCATGCCGTAGAACTCCTGGACGAGGGCGCCCGCGATGCCCCTGCCCTCGTGGCCCGGCTCGACGACGGTGTGCACGGCGACAAGGGCACCGGGCGCCGGGTCCATCACGAAGTACGCGATGACTCCGGCCGCCTTGCCGTCCTCGTAGGCCACGAGATTGCCGTGGGCCCGGTCGTCCCGGATCTCTACTGCGGAGTTCTCTGCCATGGCGGGGCTCCCTGCTGTGTGCGGGCGTGGATGGGGCGGGTCAGCCGGCCGCGGGCACCGCGTGCGGGCTGCGTTCCGTGCGGGTCCCCGGAACCGGCGCGGAGGTGTCGTCGCCGAGCGCGACGATCCGGTTGTCCGCGTCGACGTGGACCACTGTCGGGGTCAGCGCGCGGGCCTCGGCATCGTCGACCTGCGCGTAGCTGATCAGGATGACCAGGTCGCCGGGGTGCACGAGGTGGGCGGCCGCCCCGTTGATACCGATGACACCCGAACCGCGCTCACCCTCGATGACGTACGTCTCCAGGCGTGCGCCGTTGTCGATGTCGACGATGTGCACGAGTTCACCCGGCAGTAGATCGGCGGCTTCCATCAGCTCGCCGTCGATGGTCACGGATCCGACATAGTGCAGGTCGGCCTGGGTCACGGTGGCCCGGTGAATCTTGGACTTGAACATCGTACGCATCATCTAGGTACTCCTGGAGGTAGGCTCCCTGCCTGCGTTTTTGCAGGTCAAGGGCTGTTTCCTTACCCTACAACGAGTCGCATGTCCGGGCAGCTCCCCCCAGGTTCTTCAGGACTCGTGCTGACCACTTGGTTGCTTGCAGGCCGCGAGGGCCTTGGTGGTCGTTGCGACGGCGTCGGGTGTCTCGTCCGGATCCTGGTAGTCGGTGGCCTGCCGTGGCCGTCCTCGTTGCCTACGACGGCCACGGCGGCGACCTTGCCGTACGTGTGCGCGGTCCTGGTCATCGGTCTCGGGGCCGTTCGGGCCGGCAGCGTCGGCGATGAGGGCGTTGATCCGCGGGGGCGCCTCTGCCATGTCTCGATCCATCGTCACCGGGCGACCTCGCGAAACACTTGCGGTCGCCGCCTCGAACCGTGACTCGCCCGGCTCGCCGATCCGGGCGTTTTCGGCCGACTCGCCAAGCCCGGCGTGCGGGACCACAGCCTTCAGGCTCGCACATTGCTCGGCGTGAGCTGTCGGATGCGCGCGTCGAGCTCGCGCTGGTAGAAGTCGATGAAGCCGTCGGGGTCGGGGCCCGCGTTCTGCATGACCAGCCTGTCGAAGCCCGCGTCGACGTAGCTCTGAGCGACCTCGATGTAGCGTCCGGGGTCCGCTCCGCAAGCGAACTTCTCCAGAATGTCACTCTCGCGCACGGTGGTGGTCGCGGCATCGAAGTTGACCGGATTGGGCAGCTCGCTCATCACTTTCCACCCGGTCAGCGCCCACCGCGACGTCTTGAGAGCGGCACGCGCGGCGGTGTGTGCGTCGGGTGCCCAGGCCATCGGAACCTCGCCGTAGCACGGGCCGGTTCCCCCGGCGTCACGGTAGTGCTGGACAATGCTCGGCTTGTCCTCAGTGGCGAACAGGCCGTCGCCCAGTTCGGCGGCGATGCGGGTCGACATGTGACCGCTGGCGGCCACGGCGATCAGAGGCAGCTCGCCGGGGAGGTCGAAGACCCGGGCGTCCTGCAGTCGCAGATGCTTTCCCTCGTAGGACCGGTAGCCCCCGCTCCACAGCAGTCGGATGATCTCCAGGGCTTCCGTGAGCATTTCGTGCCGGGGGCGGACCGCGTCGGGGAATCCGGGACCGACGACGTGTTCGTTCAGCCGCTCCCCCGAGCCGACACCCAGGACGAAGCGGCCTTCCGAGAGCAGGGCGAGCGTCGCAGCCGCCTGAGCGATGATCGCGGGATGGTAACGCACAGTGGGACACGTGACCCCGGTCGCCAGACCGATCCGCGACGTCTTGGCCGCGATGCTTCCCAGCACCGTCCAGGCGAACGGTGAGTGTCCCTGGTTGTCGAGCCAGGGGTGGTAGTGGTCGCTGATCTCCACGAAGTCGAATCCCGCCTCCTCGGCGAGCACTGCCTGCCTGACCAGCTCCGCCGGGCCGAACGCCTCCGCCGCCAGCTTGTAACCCACCTGCATGTGATCCTCATTCCGCACGCGTCACGGCCACTTCTTCCGCACAGGGATACCCCCTGATATCTACACATAACGGTCGAGTGCGTAGGGCCGTGCGGAATGCAGCCTTGACCTGGCCTTTCCTGCCGACGAGTCGTGTCCCGCCTGCTCGGGTGCACGAGGGGGTTCGACGTGCGCGCGTCAGTCGGGGGCCGGCCCGAAAGGGCTGTCGTCGAGGCGGTCGAGCAGATCGGCCACATCCAGATAGACCGCTTCCGCTCCTGCCCGCTCCAGGTCGGCGCGGGGGATACCGCCCGACAGGAGAGCAACCGCAGTCACCCCGGCCCGGGCCGCCGCCTCCATGTCCCATACCGTGTCGCCCACGAACACCGCTTGCCCCGCACTGACACCGGCCAGCCGGCAGGCCAGCTCGACGGGCTCCGGGGAGGGCTTGCCCCGGTCGACGTCGTCCGAGCTCGCCGTGGCCCGGACCGCCTCGTCCGCGTCCACCGCCCGCCGCAGAGCCGCGAGCTCCGTGCCGCTCGCCGAGGTGGCGAGAACAACCCGCCAACCGCGTTCGGCCAGGGTGCGCAGCAGGTCGCCCGCGCCCCGGAAGGCCGGGAGTCGGTCGAAGTACGTGGCGTAGAGCACCGTGTGCGCGGAGCTGATGGCCGTGTCCTGCCCGGGGTCACGGTCGGGCCCCAGCAGTCGCTCGATCAGATCGCCGGAACCGAGGCCGACCGCCCGGTGGATGTCCGGCATCGGCACGGTGTGCCCGGCCTGCCGAAAGGCCTCCCACCAGGCCACCACGTGGAGGTGGTTGGTATCGGTGAGAGTGCCGTCCACATCGAAGATCGCCGCCCCTGCCGTGGTCTTCCCCAGCGTCGCCATCAGACCTCGCGCCCCTGGATGTCCGCCTCGTCCGTGACATGGACGGCCGCTTCCTCCGCCGACGCCGCGCCACCGTCGATGCCCACGTCCTCGGCGAAGACGTCGTTCTCCCGCCCGGCCGCGTCGTCCGCCGCGCTGAGGCGTCCCGCCCGGGGCTCGCGCTCGGACGCTTCCAACGGTTCGCCCTCACCCCCGGCGAGGTCGCCGACGCCGTCACCGTTGGGTGGTTCCACATCGTCGGTCTCCTGGGCGAGCCGCTGGTCCAGGGACTCACCGTGGCGCACCTCGGCCCCGGTCGTACCGAACCTGTTCACGGCCAAGGGGCGTTCGGGAGGGGAGTAGCCCTCATCCATTCGGTCGTCCAGATCGCGTTCGTCGAGCGTGTTCTCCAGGTCGAGGCCGTCGTTCGGCGGATCGCCGCCGTCGTCGCCCTGCGGCTGGTACACATCGTCGCCGCGTGCGTCTGCGGGCATGTCCTGTTTCCTTCGTCGTGCGGGCGACCGGTCCCCGGGCCGCCGGTGGGCATCAGCGTCCGAGGGCCTTACGGAGCTGTTCCTTGTTCATGGAGGAACGCCCGTCGATGTTCTTCTTTTTGGCCTCCGCGTAGAGCTGGTCCTTCGTGGGTCCCTGCGCGCCCTTGTGGGAGCGTTCACCGCCGCGTTCGTAGGCGGACTTCCTGTCCTGGAGCGATGTCCTGCTCGCCGTCCTCGACTCACCGGACCGGGCGCGCTGCTTGTTGACTGTCCGGGCCGCGATCTCCTTCGCACGGGGCGTCGACGCGCCCTGTTCCTCCTGACTCTCCTTGATGTGCTCGTACTGCCGCTCACGCTTCTTGCTGGATCCGGCCGGCATGGCGCGCTCCTCCGCTTCCTCTCGTGGGCGTCGGGTCCGGAAACCGTCACGGACTCGGGGACGGCCACCGTCTTTCCCGTACGGATCCCACTAAACAACGCACCCCGCGACGGCGCCCCCGGAGGCGGGATCAGGAGTGCCCCGAGGCCGGCGGGGCATCGGCCGGATGCCGTGCGGACGTAGTGGCCCAGCCCAACCGGCCGGCCCCGACGTAACGCGGACTGCCGCCTGCCGAAGATCTGAGCCGACCACAGCGCAGAGGGACTGAACGGCCCAGGAGCGAAATGGACAGCCCCGGTATGGAGTGCCGAGGCCACGACCGGGCCAGCCTTTTATGAGACAGGCTGTGAACCATGGCCAGACTCGTGGGTGTCCCGATCAGTTGTGGACGACGACCGGGGCGGCCCGGGGCGGCCTCCGGCCATCGTGGAAGGGCTCCGATAGAAACCCACCGGTGTCATGGGCGATTCTCAGGACAGGCGAGCACCGTACGTGCGACGAGGGAAGGCGTTTCATGGAGCTGCGGCTGAACGGAACCCGGGAATACCGACAGGCGGCCGACTACGTGGCTGCCGCGCTGATCTTCCTTCAGGACAACGTCCTGTTGCGGGAGCCGTTGCGCCGTGAGCATCTCAAACCGCGTCTGCTGGGCCACTGGGGTTCGTGTCCGGGGATCACTATGGCCTACGCGGCACTCAATAGTTTGGTCAAGGAGCGCGACACCGACGTGCTGCTGGTCACCGGGCCCGGACACGGCGCCCCCGCCAACCACGCCAATCTGTGGCTGGAGGGCACGCACGAGACATACGATCCGGCGCTGTCCCGGACCGACAGCGGCCTGCACGAGTTGGCCCGGCGCTATTGCGCGCCCGACGGCTTTCCCAGCCATCTCTCGCCGGCGCTCCCGGGCACCCTCCACGAGGGCGGCGAGCTCGGCTACGCGCTGGCCACGGCCTTCGGCGCAGCCTTCGACGCCCCGGACCGGCTGGTGGCCTGCATCGTCGGTGACGGCGAGGCCGAGACGGGGCCGACCGCGGGGGCATGGCACTCCTCCAAGTTCCTCGATCCGGTCACCGGCGGTGCGGTGCTCCCGATCCTGCACCTGAACGGCTACAAGATCTCCTCACCCACCGTGTTTGCCACCATGTCCGACGAGGAGCTGACCGCACTGTTTCGCGGGTACGGGTGGGCCCCTCGCATCGTCGACATGACCCAGGATCCGCAGAGCGAGGCGATGACGGACGCGGTACGTGACGCTCACACGGCCATCGTCGACATCCAGGCCCGAGCCCGTGCCGGTGACATGCCCGAGCGCCCGCCCTGGCCGATGATCGTGCTGCGTAGCCTGAAGGGCCAGGGTGCACCCGCCAAGGCCGGGGGGAAACGCATCGAAGGCACCTTCCACGCGCACCAGGTGCCCCTGGCCGACGTCCACGACGATCCCTAACAGTTCAGAGCCCTGGAGGCGTGGCTCCGTTCGTACAGGCCGGACGAACTCTTTGACGGGGCCGGCCGCCCCCCGGCCCGAGGTTCTTGCCGTGTGCCCCCGGGGCGATCGGCGTATCGGAATGCAGCCCGCGGGCGACGGGGGCCGGTTGCGACGGCCGCTGGTTCTTCCGCCGCTGGAGCCGTGCGCAGTCGATGTCCACGCGGGGCCGGGCGTCGCCTCCGCGAGCCCCAACCGGGTCCTCGCCGAGTGGCTGGCAGAGATCATGCGCCGGACGGAGGCAAGCCGGGACTTTCGGATCATGTCCCCTGACGAACTCGCCTCGAACAAGCTCGACAGCATCCTGGGCGTGAGCGGACGGGCTTACGCCTGGCCCGTGGACGAGTACGCCGAGGGCCTCTCGCGCGACGGACGTGTCATGGAAGTGCTCTCCGAGCACAACTGCCAGGGCTGGCTCCAGGGCTACCTCCAGACCGGCCGCCACGGGCTGTTCCCGACATATGAGGCGTTCGCCTCCGTCGTGGACAGCATGCTCAACCAGTACGCCAAGTGGCTGAAGATGTCCCGCGAGGTGCCGTGGCGGGCGCCCGTCAGCAGCCTCACCTACCTGCTGACCAGCGAGGGCTGGCGTCAGGAGCACAACGGTTACAGCCATCAGGGCCCTGGGTTCATCAACAATCTGCTCACCAAGAAGAGCACCGTCACCGGCGTCTACCTCCCGCCCGACGCCAACACCCTGCTCGTCACCATGGAACGCCTGCTCGCCGACACCGGCAGGATCAATCTGGTCGTGTCCGGAAGCACACCGCCGCCCAGTGGCTCGATCTCGACGCCGCCCGCCGACACTGCGAGGCCGGTGCCTCCATCTGGCCTTGGGCCTCCACCTATGAGGGTGAAGATCCGGAAGTGATCCTCGCCTGCGCGGGGGGTATTCCGACGGTCGAAACGCTCGCAGCAGCCGCCCTGCTGCGCCGCGACCTGCCCGACGCACGCATCCGTGTGGTCAACATCGTGGACCTGTGCGTCCTCACCCCACCGGACCGCCACCCGCACGGCATGGCCGACGCCGGGTTTCGTGAGCTGTTCGGCACGGACACGCCGGTCGTGTTCGACTTCCACGGCTACCCCTCAGCCGTCCACCAACTGCTCCACGGAAGGCCGGAACCGGAGCGCTTCCATGTCCGCGGCTACGTCGAGGAAGGCTCCACCACCACCCCCTACGACCTCCTCGCACGCAACGGTGTCTCCCGGCACGACCTGGTCATTTCCGCGCTGGGCCACCTGCACGGACGCGCCACCGTCACCGGCGACCTGGCCGCCGCCCACGCACGCCACCGCGACCGGCTGCGCGAGGAGATCCGCCGCACCGGCACCGACCCCACTGAGATCACCGAGTGGAAGTGGCAGCGGTGAACGCCCGAGACAGCCTCGTCGTCGACGCCGGCTTCTGCGCCTTTCCGTCGTGGGCGCCGACGGCCGCGAGGAATCCGTGAAGCATCGGAACGAGCCACCCGGCCCCGAGACCACCGGCCTGATCGCGAGTTCCTGCACGACGGACGCGGTTTCCGGGTGGGCGCATCCGGACACCGCATGGGCAGGCAGTGTGCGAGCTCTCCCCCTGGCTGGTTTCCTGACTTGGAACCATCAGCCGGACGGTTCGTCCGGGATCGGGTGCTCGGGGTGAACGGAGCCGTCGTTGCGACTGCCGACCGGCCCCGTACCGGCCTCATCGGTGTCCGGGAGTTCAGTGCCCTCTTCGAGGCCGGCGGGCACCGGTACCGTCAGCGGGTCATCATCGTTGGCGAGCTGGTCCTCAGGGTCCCGGGGCAGTGGTTGATCCGCGTGTTCCCGGCTTGCTCGATCGCCCATCGGGGTACCGCCTTTCTGTTTGTCGATCAGCGTGTTGTGGTCCGAGCCGGATGACGGCTTCGGTCGAAAGGGGCGCGTGATCAGCTCAACGGGTAGGGCGCCCCAGGAAGGGAGGGGTGCTGGAACGCCAGAAGTCTCATGGCCCCCGTCCGTCCGGATGGGATGTCGCTCTTGTCCTCTCCGAGCGCGTCCCCGCCCTCCAACGGGCACAAACATGGATTTAAGGTGTAAAACAGCACAGCACGCGGCTGCCCGTGAAGAGGCCCCCGCCGGCTCATGAGCAGGAAAGGCGGATTGCCGATGCTGCCACAGCGCGCAATGGTGGGAGAGGCCCGAAAGCAAACCGCTCGGCGGCCCCGCGCGGCAGTGTGACAAATGCGCCGCCGCCCCTCCCCGCGCTACGCCGCTTCGTGCGCCAGAGGCCGGACGGACTGTCGGACCGGAGGCATGAGCTTCGCCAGGGCGGGAACCCAGGTGCTGCGGCCCACCGGAAGGACTCGGGTGTGCTCGGCACAAGGCAGGAAGGACAGACGATGACGGACCACGACGTGAGCAGGCGGAAGATACTGGCAATCGTCACCAACTACGGCGTCGAGCAGGACGAGCTCGTCGTGCCGCTCGATCATCTTCGCGGAGGGGGTGCCCAGGTCGATGTCGCTGCCGTGACCATGGACGACATTGACACCCTCGTCAGCGACAAGGAGCCCGGCAGGGCTGTCCGCCCCGACCTCACGCTGGACGATGCCGACCCGGCGGAGTACGACCTCCTCCTCGTACCGGGCGGTACGTTGAACGCAGACACGCTCCGACTGCACGAGTCCACTCCTCGCGTCGTGCGCTCCTTCACCGAATCCGGGCGACCGGTCGCCGCCATCTGCCACGGCCCCTGGGCGCTGGTCGAAGCCGGTGCCGTCGCCGGGAAACGGCTCACCTCGTACGCCTCACTGCAAACAGACATCCGCAACGCAGGCGGTGACTGGGCCGACGAACCGGTCGTCACCGACGAGGCGGGAGGCTGGAAACTCATTACCTCGCGCAACCCCGGTGACCTGGAACCGTTCATCCGGGAGATCGACGCAGCACTCGCCCTCTGAGGGCCGTCCCGTAATCAGTTCTCGTGGCTCCGCGGTCGTCACTCCGGTGCTCGCCCGTCGAAAGGGACCGCTCCCCGGACCCAGCTTGAACCTGTGGGTGTCGGCTGGAGGGCAGCTCAAGTTGGTCGAACAGATCCCTCGTCAAACGAGCGGCATCACGTAGCGGGCGGCGGCTGTGCCCCTGTCCCCTGCTTCTGCGGTTGCCCCCCGCTTTGGGACAATTCAGCAGAACGGAGTCCTAAGAGCTGCACCATTCACTCAGGGAGGCCGTCATGAGTGCCACGGCCACACGCCGTGAAACCGTCCTCGCACTGCTCGACGGCCATGGGCAGACCTATGCAGCCCAGGCCGGAATTCGACTGCGGAACACTCCCCAGCCGCTCTACCAACTACTCGTCCTTTCATGCCTTCTCAGCGCGCGCATCCGCGCTTCGGTCGCGGTCGGTGCGGCCCGTGAATTGTTCAAGGCGAGCATGCGCACCCCCCGCCGGATGCAGGAGGCCACATGGCAGCAGCGTGTGGACGCACTGGGCGCGGGACATTACAGGCGCTACGACGAGAGCACGTCCACGACCCTCGGCAAAGGCGCGGCGTTCCTCCGCGAGCGCTATGGAGGCGACCTGCGACGTCTGCGCAAGGAAGCCCACAACGACCCCGCACGCATGCGGGAGCTCCTCCAGGAGTTGCCCGGGCTCGGACCTGTGGGCGCGGCTGTCTTCCTGCGCGAAGTCCAAGGCGTCTGGACCGAGCTGGAGCCCTACCTCGACGGCAAAGCCGTCCAAGGGGCGCAGCGCATCGGACTGCCGACGAAATCCCGCGAACTGGCGAAACTGGTGCCCGCAGAGCAACTGACGGTCTTTGCCGCGGCGCTCGTGCGGGCCGCGCTGGACAAGTCGGTGGTGCAAGACGTGAAGGACCGGACAGACGCGCCCGTGCACAACCCTGCGCGCAACCCTCGGCTTGCGTGAGTGCGTCGAAGTCAGCTCACCGTGGTGCTGCGCACCGGGCCGTACATCACCCGCTACGCTTTGCCGCCGGCCTTCTTCGGCGCCCGCTTGGCAGCCGGCTTCCTGATCGGCGCCGCAGCGTTGGCAGCCTGCTTCTCCGTCCTGGCGCCGGCCGTGGCAAGAGACCCGCCGGAGCTCTCCAGGTGGGCCCGGACAAACCACTGGAACTGCTCCAGGGAACGGAGGTGCTCGATGAGGAGATCCTCAGTGACGGGATCGATGGAGCTGACCTTGGAGACGGCCGAGCGGTGCTCCGTGATGATGCCGGAATACACCAGGTCCAGCGCCCCCAGATGAGCCAGTGCGTCTGCACGGCCGAGGCTGTAGTCGTCCCACGTCCGCTCGTCGACCAGGGCGCCGGGAGTGCCCTGCGGTTCGCCGCCGAGCGCAGAGATACGTTCCGCTGTGTCGTCAGCCATACCCCTCACGGCGAGGGTCTGTGGATCGAGCATCTCGTGAACGGCAATGAAATGAGGCCCTACCACGTTCCAGTGAATGTGTTTGAGGGTGAGTGCCAAGTCGTTCAGCGCATGCAGACGCATACCCAGAAGTGAGATGACCTGCTTGCCCGCCTTGATACTGAGGCCTGGCACCGTGTAGCGGGGCTCGCTGGAGACTGCCATATCGCTCCTTCGTAGGATGAATTACGCCTTTTCCTCTGCCCCTTCTCGGGCGTTTGTAACCAGAGTGGAGGCTGTCGGGCTGATCAGGCGGCTGCCTCCTCAACGGGTCGCAGCCGCAGAACATGGCTCTCGGTTGGATCTGCTTCCGCCTGCTCCTATCGCGAAAACGACCCACGTTCGGCGTCATCGGCGGGACGTCACGAGCCCGTCCCGGCTGCGGCACCGACGGTCCTGGCCACCCCTCGCACGTTCATCGCTCCGACGCACTCTGCGGGCCCCGGCGGCGACTTCGGGGCGCGGACCCAGCTGTGACGCCGGTGTCCGGTATCGCACCAGAGCTGTGTCCTCCTTCTCCCGGAGACGCAGATCGGCCCCCCTCGAAGCGGTCGAAGAACGCTGTCGTTCCATCCGGCATCGTCGCCTCGACCGGCCCACCCGCCAGCAGGGGGCCTCTTTCATCGAGTACGTACCGGTTCGCGGGGCTGGTGCCCCGCCGTGCGTACGGGGGTAGGCCGGGCGACACTGCTCACGTGGGAGAGGCAGGCGACGCACGAGGAAGGGCGGCGCAATGACGGCATCCGCGACCGGCGAAGACCTGTTGGCCGCTTTCCTGGCCGACCCGGCCAATGCGGCCCTGGATCTGGCGACAGCCGTGGAACGATGCTCCACGGCCCTCGGCCTGAAGCATTCGGTGGTCTACCTGACCGATCTGCAGCAGCGTCTTCTGGTTCCCTTGACGGGACATGGACAGGACCTCGAAATCGACGCCTCACTCGCCGGCTGGGCCTATCGCACCCAGTCGTTGCGGGTGGAAGAAGGCGAAGTGAGCGGCCTGACGGCGTGGCTGCCGCTGGTGGACGGCGCGGAACGCCTGGGTGTGGTGGCGGTGCTGTCTCCCGTACTCGACCCCGTTTTGCTCTGCCGTGCCCGGGCCCTCGCCGCCCTTCTGGCCATGATGATCACCTCGAAGCGGTCCTACAAGGACTCCTTCGTGCGCCGGACCCGCACCGAACCGATGCAGTTGCCCGCAGAGTTGCTCCGGGCGCTTCTTCCTCCCCGCACCATCGGCACCACTCACGTCGTCTCGACGGCTGTTCTGGAGCCTGCCTACGAAATCGCGGGAGACGGGTTCGATCACGCCCTGACGGCTACGACTCTGCACGCATCGATCCTCGATGCCATGGGCCATGACCTGACGTCCGGCCTCGCCACCTCCGTCACGCTGGCCGCCTGCCGCAACGCACGTCGCACCGGAGCCGACCTGCCGCTGCTCGTCGACAGCGTCGACGCCGCGCTTTCCCAGTGGCTTCCGGAACAGTTCTGCACTGGCATCCTGGCCCAGCTCGACCTGCCCTCCGGCGTACTGCGCTGGATCAACTGCGGTCATCCGGCCCCGCTGCTCATCCGGTGCGGGGCGCTGGTCCCCCGTGCGATGGAAATGGAGGCGGACCCGCCCATGGGCTTTCCCTCCGTCTTCGCTTCCGGCCCCCGCCAGGTCCACCAGATCGCTCTGGAACCGGGAGACCGTGTGCTCATGTACACAGACGGCACGACGGAATCACGCATGCGCAACGGAACGGAGTTCGGAGTCGAGCGTTTCGTCGACTACGTCGTACGCGCCGCCGCGGCAGGAGAGCTCGCTCCGGAGACATTGCGCCGGCTCATCCATTCACTTCTGGACTCGGGGAGCGCAAGGCTCCGAGACGACGCGACCATTCTCATGTTCGAATGGAAGAGCCCCCAGCCATGAGTCGTAGGCTAAGGGTTGCCCCGTAATCCCTGGCCGGCGCACGACGACAGCTACGGCAGGCGTCCGATTTCCGCGAGGTCTCAGATGTCGCGCAGCGCGGGTACCAGTTCTCGCTGCGCCCACTCCAGATACGGTTCCTGGTGATCGCCTCCGATCAGGACGAGGGCGATCTCGGTGGATCCGGCCTCGGTGTAGGCCTGTACCACCTCCACGACGGCCCCGACGTCGTCCCCGGACGGGATGGACTCGACCACGTCTTCGGGCCGGACGACCTGCACGGCGGAAGCGAATCCGTCCGGTCCCGGCGGCTCCGAGTTGGCCTTCCGGCCTCCGCCGAACCACCGGAACCGGCCGTGCGAAGCCATCGATCAGCGCAGACTTCGGTTCCGTGGCGATCAACAGATGCGCGAGGTGCCCGGCGCGCCTGCCGGGACACCTCGCCTGAGGCCGGCGGAGCCCTCAGCGCTCGGAGCGGTCCTGTACGACGGCCGGGCGCGGGATACGTTCCGGGCCGATGACGTTCACGAGGTGGGCGTCACCCGGGACGGGCCACCGAGGCCGGGAGATCGTCGACAGAATCGAGTCCGCTTCAGCGTTCACAGAGTTGCCAGTACGTCACGCTCGAACACCCCGGCGCCCTTCTTGGTCTTCTTGGGGGCGTGGACGGGACGGGGTGTGAGTCCGAGGGCGGGGAACCGGGTTCGCTCCTCGGCAGCACGGCTGCCCGGACCGGGTGTTCACGCTGCTTGCCGGTCCGGGTGGGATGTGCCGGGTTGGTGCCAGTGGGCAAGTGACAGCGACGGGATGTCAGACCGCGACAGCCACCAGCAGAAACGCCGACGGAGGGCAGAACGGCATCTGCGGGAGCGCTCGACTGCCACGGGGCGGGTACGGCCCGCCCCGTGGCCCTGTCTCGGGAGCGATGCTCCGCATCTGGTGAATGGGTTCGGCCGGGGCCGATCAGCCGGAAGGCACGGGGGTCTCAGGCTGGGACACAGAATCCGATCTCGGCGAGGGCCTCCTTGATGAGCTGTTTCAGGTATTCCGGGCTGGGCGGATCACCGGGTTCGCCCTTGGCACCGCGGGAGCCCCGGGGCCCAACGGCCCCCTCGGGGCCCAAGTCGCCCCTGGGCCCCTGCGGCCCCCTGGGCCCGGCCGGTCCTTCCCTGCCGTCGGCTCCGGGCAGCCCGTGGGCACCCGGCTTTCCGTCCCTGCCGTCCCTGCCCGGCTGGCCTTCGCCGCCCTTGGCCCCGACGGGACCTTCCGGGCCGGACGGGCCGCCCGCACCCTCCGGGCCCGCAGGCCCCTCGTTGCCGCGGAGGCCCTGCGGGCCGGCCGGGCCTACCGGTCCGGGAATCCCTGTGGGACCCGCGGGACCTGTCGCGCCCGCAGGCCCCACAGGTCCGGCAGGACCCGTGCAGCCCGTACGGCCTGGCGGGCCCTGAGGTCCGGGCGGACCCTGAGGTCCGGCGGGCCCCTGCTCGCCGGGCGGCGGACCGCACGCCGGATCGCGGCCGTCGAGAACCGGGGCGCGCGAGCCCTCGGGTGGACTCTGCGCAGGTAATGGTGCTTCAGAGGATGTGGTGGTGGACGCTGTGGCCATGCCGCCTCCTGAGGTTCTTCGCACCCGTGAGGTGCGCCGGGTGGACGCCGTCCCGCCCCGAGACGGGACGGCTTGACGGGAGCGGAGAGCGAGCGGCCATTCAAATTGCCGGATCAGAATCCGAACCGCAGTGGTCGCATTTTACTTTCCCGCTCGCCTGTGACCATTCCCCGGCCGCTCAGCGGGGTAACCACACGCAAGGATGATGGATAAGTAATACTTAAGAAGCGTGAAACAATTGGAACAGAATTGCTTTTTCGTGACTTATTTCAGTGCGGGGCAGTGCGAAAGATGATTATGGCGAGAGCCCCCCGGCCGCCCGGTGACACTCACCCGGATGCGGCCCAGCAGTCGGCCTCCCTCGGGGCCCGCACGCACCTGACCAGGGCGATGACCGACGCCCTGGCCGAGAACCCGCGATGCTGCGCAACCTTCTTGCACTGCCTGGCTTCGCACGCGCCGAGCGCACCGAAGGACCGGGGCGGACGAGGCGAGCCCGTATGCGTACACACCGACACCACCGCCCCACCCCCCGAGGGAAGCTTTGTGAGACGCCTGCAGGATGTCAGTGGATTAAGTCACTTATTCGGCAGCATGATTCATGGTTCACATGCTCTACGGTCTGGGGATCTAATTGGCCTGCAGTGGATTCTTACGGCGCTTCTACTGACAGAGTGTGGCGTTTTTTCGCTGTCATTTCACCTTGCCGTTTCGGTTGGGCCGAGGTGGCTGCGTTGATCATCAACTGTTGGGTGGTCGAGGCGGTTCTGTTGCCCGGGCATGGTGGAGTCCCGGCACCATGGCCGGGTTCTCCGGTCCTTCGGATCCGGGTGGGGCGCCGCAGGCAGGTCGGGCGGTCGTCTCGTTCACCACCCCGATCCAAGATGCATAAAGGATTCATATAAATCCACTATGCTTCAGCCATGAGTCGCCGAGACGCCGCGCATGACGCTTCCGATGCCATCGGGTCAGCCCTCTACGGTCTGGCCACCAGGGCCGTGAGACGCCTTCCCCGCGACATGAGCCTGACGTCCGCCGCCACCTTGGCCACCCTGGACAGGACCGGCCCGCGACGGATCACCGATCTGGCGGTGTCCGAGGGCGTCACCCAGCCCGCGATGACCGTCCTGGTCCGGGTGATGGAGGAATCCGGGCTGGTCGAGCGGAAGGGCCATCCGTCCGACAGGCGGGTCACGCTGGTCTGCCTGACCGAAGCCGGCGCGTCGTACGTCCGGACGCGACGCCGGGCGGGCGTCGACGCGTACGCGCAGTTGATCGACGAACTGACCGGTGACGAGGTCGAGGCCTTGGCAGCAGCCCTTCCGGCGCTGCTGCATCTGGCGGAGATCGAAAGCCGCGCCCGAGAGGTGTCGGACCGGTGACCGGGGACCAAGCTCATGACCAGCCGATGAGTACTGCCCCGATACGTTCCGAAGTGCGTCTGCTGGTCCCTGCCCTGCTGTTCATCGCCCTGGTCGTGGCGGCGGTCGCCAGTCTCGGGACGCCGCTCATCACCAGCGTGGCGACCACGTTCCATGTCTCCCTCGACAGCGCGCAGTGGACGCTGACCATCGCCCTGCTCAGCGGCGCCGTCGCCACACCCGTCCTCGGCCGGCTCGGAGCCGGTCCGCACCGGCGGGCCACGATTCTCGCCACGCTGGCGATCGTCGTCGTCGGCAGCGCGCTCACCGTGCTGACGCTGCCGTTCGCCTGGCTGCTCGTGGGCAGAGCGGCCCAAGGCGTCGGACTCGGTCTCACGGCGCTGATGATGGGCGTGGCCCGCGACCATCTTCCCGAGGAGCGCAGCGCGGCCACGATCGCCCTGATCTCAGTGGTCTCCATCATCGGCGCGGGCGTCGGCTACCCGCTGGCCGCCCTGCTCGCCGAGTTCGCCGGACTGCGGGCCGCCTACGGCCTCGGCCTGCTCGTCACCGCCATCGCCTTCGTGACCGCGTGGCGCTCCATGCCCGCAGCTCCCGAGGGCCGCTACGCTCACGTGAACGTGGCCGGTGCGCTCGTCCTGGCGGGCGGACTGCTCCTCGTCCTGTTCCTGGCCGGCGAGAGGAGCCTGTGGAGCCGACACCTCGCCGTGGCGGTGACCCTTGCCGTCGCCGCCGTACTCCTGCTCTGCCTCTGGACCGTTTCCGAACTGCGGACCAAGTCGCCCCTGGTCGATGTCCGGGCGGTACGGCACCCGGCGGTCGCCGGGGCGAACATCGCCATGTTCGTCGGCGGGAGCGGCATGTACCTCCTGCTCACGCTCATCACCCGGTACGCGCAGACGCCGCGCAGCGCCGGCTACGGCTTCGGACTGACCACCTTCGTGGCGGGGCTGGTCCTCATCCCGTTCTCCGTGCTGGGGTTCGTCGCCGGCAAGCTCACGCCGCGGGTCCGCGAACGGATCGACGGCCCCCTGCTGCTGGCCGGCAGCGCCGCCATCGTCGGCGGCGGGTTCGTCCTGTTCGCCACCGCCCGGTCCAACCTGGCCGAACTGCTCGCTGCCATGGGCGTGCTGGGTTTCGGCGTCGGCAGCTTCTCGGCCGCCATGCCGGGCGTCATCCTGGCCGTCACCCCCAAGAGCGAGACGTCGAGCGCCATGAGCTTCAACTACGTCGTCCGCAGCGTCGGTTACTCCCTGGGCAGCGCCATCGGCGGTCTGGTCCTGGCCTCCGGCACCGCCACGGGCCGCCTCTTCCCGAACGACGACGCCTACACGACCGCGGCGCTGATCGGCGTCGCCGCGATGGCGATCACGACGATGGCCGGCCTTGCCCTCGCCCGCCGACGCTCGTCCGAGACCAACCCGTAAGTCAGATGCACTCGTCCCACACTGGAGGTTCCATGCCCAAGGGTTACTGGGTCAGCGCCTACCGCACCATTGCAGACCCCGAGAAGCTGGCTGCTTACAACAAGCTGGCCGCTCCGGCCGTCCAGGCCGGGGGCGGCCGGGCCCTCGCCCGTGGCGGTCGGGTCGTCGCCCACGACGCCGGAATCGCCGAGCGCACCGTCCTGATCGAGTTCGACAGCTTCGAACAGGCGGTCGCCGCACATGCGAGTGCGGCCTACCAGGAGGCCCTGGCCGCACTTGCTGACGGCGTCGAGCGCGACTTCCGCATCATCGAAGGCCTCGACTGACGATCGAGGCTGCGTCGGACATGACCTGCGAGGGACATGTCTCCTGCTGAAACAAGGCCGGCCGCATACCCGGGTCGTGCTCCAGCGGCCCCGTGTGGAGAGCGACGAGGTGCCGGTCGGCAGGCAGGGACACTTTCCGTACGGGTGGTGGCGAGGGGAAGCGGCCGGGCAGTGGACGCTGACCGACGACCGGTTCAAACAGACCGGGGTGGCCGGGCTCAGCGTTCTGGGTGGCCCACAGGTCATACGGTGTCCTTGGCAGGTTCCGCTGTCACTGGCTCCGCCTATGGTCTGGGCATGATTGATCAGCAGTGGAGCGGTGTCCGCCGGCGTGTGGGCGTTTTGGGTGCCCTGTCGGGGAGCAGCAGGGTGTTCGGCTCGCACGGGCACAGATGGGCTCTGGACGACCCCTTGGCCGCCGACGGGCTCGCCGAACTCGAAGCACAGATAGGCGTGCGGTTGCCCGATGAGTACCGAACCTTCCTCACCTGCGTCGGTGCCGGCGGCGCGGGTCCTGCGTACGGCCTCTTTCCCGTTCGCCGCGTCCAAGGCCGCTGGCGCTGGGAAGGTGACGGTGCCGACCTGGCCGATCTTTCCATGCTCGCCCGGCCCTTTCCCGGTCACGGACCGGATCCCCGGGACCGCGACGCACTTCTCGCCGTACGCCCTGAAGAAGAGGGCTTCGACGAGATCGAGGACTTCGACGACGCCATCGAAGCGTGGGACGAACGCTGGCACGCCCTGGTGTTCGCCCCCGAGCGCACCGCCGGCGCGATCGTGATCTCCCACCTCGGCTGCGCCCAGAGGGAGTGGCTGATCATCAGCGGCACCCATCGGGGCACCGTCTGGTCCGACTGGCGGGCGGACGACGGCGACCTGGTCCCCCTCCGCGACCCGGCCGGCGAGCCGGTCACATTCACTCGCTGGTACAGCGACTGGCTGCGGCAGGCCGAGCTCACCGCGCACCAGCCACCTACGAACGCCTGACGCCAGCATGGCGTGCGGACCTCGGCGAGAGCACCGGGCACGGTCCCGGCGACCCCTGCTGAGCGGATCGCTGCCGCAGCCGGAATGGGTGCGCGGCGGATACTTGTCGGATGGATGGATCAAGCGCTACTTGGGTCAACACCACGCACGACTGGGCCGGCGTCGTGGACGCGGACCATCTCGGCCGGATCCGCCGGGGATCCGCGGAGTTCGCGCCGGGCGGGCCTGGACACCTCGTTCTCGAAATCGTTGCTTACGCCGCCGACGAGGCAGCGAGCCGAGGCGGCGGACGATGCGTGGTCACGCTGCACGCCGACGGCTCGGTGTCGGTGAAGGACGACGGCCGGGGCACCGACACTCGGGTCGACGAGCATGGCCACGTGGTCAAGAAACCGGTCATGGCCACGAAGGATCTTCGGTTCTTCGACCTCCCGGAGGCGGAGCGGCTTCCGAACGGACACCCGCGTCGCGGCATGTCCGTCGTCGCAGCGCTCAGCGAGTGGCTGATTCATACCAACCGCCGTCTCAACGGATCCTGGAGCCAGCGCTATGAGCACGGCGTCCCGGTGACCGATCTGCGGCCCGTCGAAGCCGACGGGACCACGGGGACCTGCGTCCGCTTCCTGCCTGTCGAAGCCCTGCGTTCACGGTGGTCGTTGACCGCGGGCGATCCGGTGCGGTGGTCCGCGCACTGGCCCGACCTGGTTGCCCGCCTCGACGATCAGCGCGACGGCGAGGAGCGGCCAGGTCCGTGACCACAGGGCGGTACGACCGAGCTGCACCGGGGAGAGCGGCCCGTTCGGCCCCGCGGCATGTGCGAACGACCCGCAGTACGTACCTTCCTCGCCGATGATCAGGTCGATGGCCCTGGTGATCCCAGCGGTCCGGGCGGTGCGCACGGTCGACGCGGCCATCTCCGGTGCCCGGACTTCTCCGGGCACCGCCGACGTCGACCCGCCCCGGCGGCTCACCGTCGTCTTCGGGGCGGATGTGCCCGGGCGGCAGCTCCCGGAACGTCCGCCCCGAGCCCGGCCGCGTTCTCACCGCGCGACCGCCTCGACCAACTCCTCGCTCGGCGCGGTGGGGGGCTTGGCCTCGTAGGCCACGAACGGCTTCCTACTGATGCCGGGCGGCTCGGCGCGGAGCTGAAGTCGAGCCCCACTCGGTGGGCTGGGGCGAGCCAGGCGGCTGGGTCCTTCGGGTCAAGCGTTCGACATCTCTCGGCGGTCCGGCGCCGGATGCCCTGGCTGCCCTGGCTGCCCTGATCCAGGTGCTGTCGCCCCTGCGCGACCCCGCAACCGGCGCCGCCCTGCGGCCCCATGACCGCCACCACCGTCCCCGGCCGGGTGCCCGCCCGATCATCCGTCTACGCCAGGCACGGCCGCGGCGGCGCGCCCCCCGCCGTTACCCGCCCCGCGCCGTCGTCCCGGCCCCGCAGGGGCCCGGTCTCCACCGGGGCGTGCCCCGGGCGACGGCTGTGGACCGCGCGGCGACGCGCTCCGCCGGGCAGCTCGCTCCCAGCCGCCCCGGCCGCCGCCGTACCCCCGGGCCATACCGTCCCGGACCCGTACGCCCGACCCCGCCGCGACGGAAAGCCGTCCAGCACCAGGGCCAGCTGCCACACCACCACGTCCCACTTCCGCCGCTCCGCCACCCGCCGGGCCCCCGCGAGACACGCCCACTCATTGCGGAACCAGGCCCCCGCCGCGCGCCGGTCCGCGGGCCGCTGCGGAGTCACTCCCGGCAGCGGTGGCCCCAGCCACACCGGCGGATACCGGTACGGGTCCAGCAGCCGATCGGCCGCCCGCGCCGTGTGCAGATAGTGGTCCAGCACCCGCCGCAGCGCCCGCTCGAACGGTTCCGCCTCCCGCAGCTCGGCCGAGTACAGCCGCACCAGCGCGTTCACCCGATACCGGCCGGGCCGGTGCTGCTCCACCAGATGGACCGCCTCCAGCTCTCGCAGCAGCGCCCGCGCCGACGCCGGGGAACGGCCCAGCAGACTCCCCGCGGCGCCCAGCCCGATGTCCGGCCCAGGCACCGCCGACAGCAGCCGGAACGCCCCGGCCGCGGCACCGCCCAGCGCCCGGTACGACAGACGCAGCGCCGTCCGGACATCCGCCGACGGATCATCCGTGCCCAGCGCGGTCAGCCGCCCCGCCTCGTCCCGCAGTTCCTCGGCGAGGGCCGCCAGCGGAAAGCCGGGCCGGGCCGCCGCCCGCGCCGCGACCACGGCGAGCGCCAGCGGCAGGCCCGCGCACTGCTCCACGAGGGCCGCCGTCGACTTCGGCTCGGCCGTCGGCCGCGCCTCGCCCAGCCGGTGGCCGAGCAGTTCCCTGGAGTCCGCCCCGGACAGCGTGGACAGCGGCACCGTCCGCGCCCCCTGGGTGACGGCGAGCCCGGTCAGCCGGCGGCGGCTGGTGACCAGCACGGCGGCCCCGGCGCTCGCCGGCAGCAGCGCCGCCACCTGCTCGGCATCCGCGGCGTCGTCCAGGACGATCAGCACCCGGCGGTCCGCGACCACGCTCCGGTACAGCCCGGCGAGCGCCCCCTGACCGGCCGGGACCGCCCCCGGGTCCGCACCGAGACCGCACAGGAGCAGCCGGAGTGCCTCGGTGGGCGCCAGCGGAGCGCCCTCGCGGGCGAACCCGCGCAGATCCACGTACAGCTGGCCGTCGGGGAAGCGGCGGGTGTTCCGGTGCGCCCAGTGCAGTGCCACCGAGGTCTTGCCGACCCCCGCGCCGCCACTGATGACACACACCGGCCCCGCGCCGGAACCGCCGCCGGGCGCCCGGTCCGCCGTCTCGTCCGGCGACTGGCCCAGTGCCCGTTCCAGGAGGGCGAGTTCAGCCGTACGCCCGGTGAAGCACCGTGTCGCGGGAGGAAGCTGATGCGGCACCGCGCCGGTGCGCTGCCCGTCCGGGAGCGTGCGGGGGTCCGGCTCGGTGAGGGAGCCCGCCCCGGCGGAGGAGCGGGACACCGCGGAGAAGCCGGACACCGCGGGGGAGCTGGTCACCGTGAGGGAGCCCGCCGTCCCGGTGACCGGGGCGGAACCGGTCACCGGGACGGCGGCCGACCGCCCGGCCGGCCCGAGCGCCGGATCGCCCGCCAGCACCCGCTGATACAGCCGCCGCAGCTCCAGCCCCGGATCACTGCCCAGTTCCTCCGCCAGCGCGCACCGCACCCGCTCGAAGCAGCGCAGCGCGTCCGCCGTCCGCCCGCTCCGGTACAGCGCGAGCATGAGCTGGGCTGCCAGCCGCTCGTCCCAGGGGTGCTCGTCGTGGCAGGCACCCAGCTCCGGCAGGAGCTTGCTGTGACACCCCAGCCACAGCGCCAGGTCGTTGCGGTCCAGCCGACAGGCGTGCCGCTGCTCCGACAGCGAGGCCCGTACCGCGTTGAACCACGGGGTGTCCACCCCCGCGAACGGCTCGCCCCGCCACAGCGCGAGCGCCCGGTCGTACAACTCCAGCGCCCGGTCACCGTCGGCGGCCCGCGCCCGCGCGACCAGATCGTGGAAGAGATGCGCGTCCACCGCGCCCGGACCGGCGAGCACCGTGTACCCGCCGGGCCGCCGCACGATGGCGGACCACCCCGTACCGGCCTCCTCCGATACGGCGGAGCCCTGTGCGGGCCGCTCCAGCACCCGGCGCAGCCGTGACAGGTAGCTGTGCAGCGTCGCGGTGACCTGACGCGGCGGCCGGGCACCCCACACCCGCTCCGCCAGCCCCTCCAGGGGCACCAACCGGTCGGCGTCCATCAGCAGCGCCGCCAGGACGGTCCGCTGCCGGGCCGGGCCCAGGTCCATACGGCATCCGTCCCGCCGTGCCTCGATCTCCCCGAGCACTCCGTACCCGATGTCCAACGCGTCCCGTCCGTCCGCTGAGTGCCATCCCACCGGCCGCCGCCGATTTCAGATTTGCTCAAGATTCGTGCAAGGGCGTCCCCGGAAGCTGACGGGGCCGAAGACGCTTCCACGCAATCGGCCGGGAGCACACCGAGTCCCCTCACCCAGAGGAAGTCCATGCGCATGTGGTTCCAGAACCGGCCCGGTTCTTTGACCGGCCGTCCGGTCCCACAGGCGGAGGCCGCCGCCACCGGGCGCCGGTACGGGGAATCCCCCGCCGCCCGACAGGGCGCACCGGCTCCGCGGCGCGACCCGGTACCGGCCTCCGGACGGCCGTGACCCGTCACGTCCGCGCCGACGGCAGCCGCGTTTCCCGCGCCACCGCCGCGAGCGCCGCAACGGCCGGTCGGCCCCAGGGCCGGCCGCTCACAACAACACCAACCGAAGGACCTCTCATGCGCGCGTGGTTCGAAAACCTCTCCGACTCCCTGATCGACCGCCTGGTCCCCCGGGCGGAGGCCGCCGCCGCCACCGAGTGCTGGACCGAGGAGATCTGCCAGCAGGGGCCGCTCCAGCTCTGCGGCTCCACCGGCCGCTGGGGCTACTTCATCTACCAGGTGTGCGCCGACGGCAGCCGCTCCTACCGGGGCGTCCGCTGCGCCCGCTGCAACGGCTGACCCACCCCCGGCACCATCCCTCACCCACCTCTCCTCGACGAAAGGGTCTCCCGTGCGCAAGTGGTTCCGGAAACTGTCCGATGATCTGGTCGACCGCCTGGTCCCCCGGGCGGAGGCGGCCGCCGCCGTCCAGTGCTGGACCGAGGAATCGTGCATCCGGACGATGATCCCGGTGTGCCACCAGACCGGCTTCAGGGCGCTCTCCACCTACCAGGTCTGTTCCGACGGCACCCGCTACTACCAGAGCTATCGCTGCGCCAACTGCACCGCCTGACCAGCCCGTCGGCCCCTGGCGGGGGAGGGGGAACTCTCCCGCCGCCCCCGCCGGGGGCCACCCCCTCAAAGAAGGACACCGTCGTGGAACTCGCCCTCTGGGCGGTCCGGGGCTGTCTGCTGCTGGTGTTCACGCGCTCGGTCATGGGCAAGGTACGGAGCCGGGCCGCCTTCGCGGAGTTCACCGGGACCGTGCGCTCCCTGCCGCCCGCCCGGCCGCTGTCCGCCCCGCTGCCCGCCCGCACCCTCGCCGTGCTGGTGGTGACCGCGGAGGCCGCCCTCGTACCCGCCCTCGCCCTGCCGGGCGTTCTCGCACCCCCGGCCGTACTCGCCGCCGGGCTCGGGACCGCCGCCGTGCTGCTCGCCGCATTCACCGCGCTGGCCGCCGACGCCGCCCGCAGGGGCAGTCGTGTCCCCTGCCGCTGCTTCGGCCGTACGACGACCCCGCTCGGCGCCGTCCACGCCGTACGCAACTCCGTTCTGCTCGCGGTGGCGGTCACCGGCCTCGTCGCCGTCACCGTCACCGGGCGGTCCCCGGAGGCGGGCGACCCGATGGGGGGCGACCCGATGGTGGTGCTGACCGCCCTTCTCGGGGGTGCGGTCCTCGGCCTGCTCGTCACGGCCCTCGACGACCTCGCCGCGCTCTTCCGTCCCCTGCCCCGAAAGGAATCCGCCCCGTGAATCCGCTCGCCGTCGCCATCCTCGCCGTCGGAGCCCTGGCCCTGGTCAACCTCGTTCTCACCGTCGGTGTCGTCCGACGGCTGCGTGAACACTCCGACCTGCTGGAGCGCGCACCGGTGCCCGCCGTCGGCATGCCCGAGGGCATGTCCGGGATCGCGGCCGTCGGCACCTCGATCCCCTCCTTCACCGCGGGCCCGCCCGACAGCCCCGTCACCGACCGGGATCTCGCCGACGGAACCCTCGTCGCGTTCTTCTCGCCCACCTGCGCGCCCTGCCGCGACAAGCTGCCCGGCTTCGTCGCCCGCTACGCGGACCGGCCCGAGGAGGCCCGGCGGGTACTCGCCGTGGTCGTCGACGACTCGGGCGACTCGCACGGCTCGGACGAGCACGGCTCGGGCGCGTCCGACGCGTCGATGGCCGCCGCTCTTGCCGCCGTGGTGCCCACCGTCCAGGAGTCCCATGACGGCCCGGTGACCCGGGCTTTCGCCGCCAAGGCGTTTCCCAGCTGTGTACAGGTGGGACACGGCCCCGACGGCGGTCTCGTGGTGACCGAGGTCGGCCGGTGGCCCCGTACCCCCGTCGCCGCCCGGTGACCGGCCCCGCCGCCGGACCCGGTGACGAGCCCGACGACTCCCCGCTCCTCACCGTGATGGCCGCCGCGGTCCGCCTCGCCCGCCGGGCGGCACCCGCCACACTCACGGGCTGGCTGCTGCTCACCGTGGCCGCGTCCGCCGCCCCGGTCGCCGCCGCCTGGACCCTCAAGACCGTGATCGACCGGCTGGTCACCGGCCCCTCCGCCGGCGGCTCGCTCACCGGTCCGGTCCTGCTGCTGGTCGGCTGCGGTGTCGCCGTGGCCGTCGTACCCCAGTTCCTCCAGTATCTGCGGGCCCAGCTCGGCCGGGCGGTGGGGCTGCGCGCCCAGATCGAACTGCACACCGCCGTCGACCGGTTCACCGGTATCGGCCCGTACGAGAACCCGCGCTTCCTGGACCGGCTGCGGATGGCCCGTCAGTACGGCGGCTCCGCCCCGGTCGACGCGGTCGGCAGTGTCATCGGCACCGTCGGCGCCGTGGTGACCCTCACCGGCTTCCTCGGCGCGCTCGCCCTGCTCGGCCCCTGGATGGCGGCGGCGGTCCTGGCCTCCGGCGTCCTCGTCCTCGGCGCCGAGATCGCGCTCAGCCGCCGGCGCGCCGCGCTCGTCTGGTCGGTGGGCCCGGTGGAGCGCCGGGAACTGTTCTACAGCGCCCTCCTGACGGATCTGCGGGCCGCGAAGGAGATCCGGCTCTTCGGTCTGGGGCGATTCCTCGGTGATCGGATGGTCGCGGAGCGCCGTACCTCGGACGCCGCGAAGCGGGGGATGGACCGTCAGGAGCTGGCCGTCCAGGCGGGGCTCGCCCTGCTCTCGGCCCTGGTCGCGGGGGCCGGCCTGCTGTGGGCGGTCTCGGCCGCCCGCTCGGGGCAGATCACGGTCGGCGGGGTGACCGTCCTGGTCACCGCGCTGCCCGCAGTGCAGGCGGCCCTGGCCGGTCTCGCCGGCGAACTCGCCATGGGCCACCACGCCCTTCTGATGTTCCGCCACTTCCTCACCGTGACCGGTGCAGGGCCCGATCTGCCGGTGCCCGCCCGCCCCCGTCCCGTCCCGCCGCTGCGTCACTCGGTGGAGTTCCGTGATGTGTGGTTCCGTTACGGCGAGGACCAGCCCTGGGTGCTCCGGGGCGTCGATCTGGTCCTGCCCGCCGGGCAGGCCGTGGGCCTCGTCGGCCTCAACGGCGCCGGGAAGTCCACGCTGGTGAAGCTGGTGTGCCGGTTCTACGATCCCAGCCGGGGGCAGATCCTCTGGGACGGTGTCGACCTGCGCGAGCTGTGCCCGCGTGAGCTGCGCCGCCGGATGGGGGCGACGTTCCAGGACTTCATGGAGTACGACCTGACGGCCCGCGAGAACATCGCCCTGGGCGATCTCGCCGCGCTCCAGGACCCCGACCGGGTGGAACAGGTCGCCCGTGTCGCGGGAATCCACGACCGGCTGACCGGACTGCCCCACGGCTACGACACCCTGCTGAGCCGGATCTTCTTCAGCGAGCGGGACAAGGACGATGCCACGACCGGCATCGTCCTCTCCGGCGGCCAGTGGCAGCGGCTCGCCCTCGCCCGCTCCCTGATCCGGGACGACGCCGACCTGCTGGTCCTGGACGAGCCCGGCTCCGGTCTCGACCCCGAGGCGGAGTACGAGATCCACCGCCGGCTGCGGCGCCACCGCGCGGGCCGGGCGGGGCTGCTCATCTCGCACCGCCTCAACACCCTGCGCGACGCGGACACGATCGTGGTCCTGGAGGACGGCCGGATCGTCGAGCGGGGACCGCACGCCGACCTCATGCGCCGTTCCGGGGTGTACGCCCGGCTGTTCAGCCTCCAGGCCAGCGGGTACGCGCCCGACGGCGACGGCGGCGCTCATGGTGAGGGGCCTTCCGCGGTCGCCCCGCCGCTCTCCGGCGCCGCTGCCGGGACGCAGCCGCCCGCCGTCGTGGTGGCCGCCGCCTCCGGGAGCGGAGGTTCTCCGTGATCGTGCGCCTCGCCCGCCGTCTGCTGCGGACCCGTCTGCTGGCCGTCACCGTCACCGGCCCCAGCATGGAGCCCGCCCTCCGTGACGGCGACCGCGTCCTCGTGCGCCGCCGCCCGTCCGGCCCGGCCCGGGGTGATGTCGTCGTCCTCGAACCGCCTCCCGGAGCCCGTGAGGCGGGGCTGACGCACGAGGGGCTGATCATCAAACGGGTCGCCGCCGGGCCGGGCGACCCGGTTCCGGCCCTCTTCGCCGAACGGCTGGGCGTCCCCCCGGGCGCGGTCGTGCCGCCCGGCCACTACCTGGTCCTGGGCGACAACCGGCCCCTGAGCGTCGACTCCCGCCGCTTCGGCTATGTCACCCGCGCCCTGCTGACCGGTGTGGTGACACGCCCTCTGCCCCGCCACACCCCCACCGTGCCGGCCGCCCCCGTCACCACGGCTGATCCGCTCCTCCCCGTGGCGGAGCCGGTGAGGGACGCGGGGTGATCCCGCCCCGGTGGTTCCGCGTCCCCGGAGCACGCGCCGCCACCGCCGGCCGGTGAGCAAGCTCCCACACCACACCTCGGACTCCGAGGTTCTCCAGCGGACGCCGAGCGGCGACCCGTTCGCGTCCAGGCCCAGCGAATCGATCCGCCCGCCGTGGACCGGCCCGGTGCCGCTGCGGGCACCACGCGCTCGACGCCCTGCCCGGCAGCTCGTACGAGATCTGCCGGTTGCCCCTCACCGGTTTCCCTCGAAACGCTCCGTGCCACGGCACAGGAGCGGCAGCGAAGTCCCGGACGGACGCGCTTGTTGGGGTCCTGTGCGCAAGGTCCGACGCCGCTTCACCGTCGATTCAGGCGATTTGGCCGATGCTCCATGGTCAAAGGGCCACTAGACACTTCGGCAGACCGGCAGGAGTATCACTTCTTATTCCAACAAGCACGCGGGCCGTCTCCGGGGTGAAACGCTTGGACATCAATAATCTGCAGTGAATCGCTTGGGACGACTGGGTGTTGAAAGGCTTCAACACCACTGACATACCGTTGAATCTCTGCGTGCTTCAGGAAAGAACAGCTGCGGCCTCCACCGCATGGCGGAAAGAGCGGTTCGACGCTGCGCGTCCCGGCTGAGAGATGTGGGTGCTGAGGAGCAACAGGCATGAGCGAGAGCGGAACGCAAGCATGAGTGCCTTCGGCGCCCGAGTGGGCCGGGTGGCCGATCCGCGGGGCGCGATCGTCGTCACCCGGGCCTCGTGGAGGTCGGGAGCCACGGTGCGGTGGACCTGTACGCCGCCGGGATCGGCATGGAACCGGACGGGGTCCGCCGCCGCAACGTCATCGCCGCGGACATCTTCTCCTTCCCTACCGCGACGGGCGCTTGCCACGGCTCCGGTGAACATCGTCGAGGCCGTGCTCGCCGCGGCTGCCGAGCGGCAACCCGCACCAACCCCGTCCGTGTGAATGAGGAGATCGATGGAAGCCGATTGGCCTGAAGAGTTCGAGACCCTCGTGCGCGGCTATCTGCCTCGTCTGCGCGATGAGGACCGACTGCATCCTGATTCCGACCTGATCAACCTGGGTCTCGATTCACTCAACGCGGTCGGACTGCTGCTGGATCTTGAGGGGGCATTCGACGTGATGGTTCCCGCCGACGGGCTCAATATCAGGACCGTGCAGTCCCCGAGTTCCCTGTGGTCGACGATCGACGAACTGCGCAAGGCGTAAAGGCCGAGGTTGTGCATACCCATCGACGGCGGCTGGATTCTCTGCTGCCACTCCCGCAGGGTAATGAAATCGCGAAGGCAGAACCGAGTAGGCGGCCCAGGGCGGTCGGACCGCCTCTCGGCCTGTGAGGCGCATGTGAACGGCTGGCCGGCGGCACTGCCGGCGAGGGCCCCTGTCCCTTGCGCCGGCAGTGCCCAAGGGAATTGAGGAATCCATGCTCATCTGCGGAATCAAGGCTACCCACGACGGAGCGGTCGCGGTCATCGAGGACGGCCGTCTCCTGTTCAGTATCGAGACCGAGAAGATAGAAAATGGTGACCGCTACAGTTCACTGGGCGATCTGCGGAAGGTGTCCGACATCCTCGACCGCGAGGGACTGTCACCGGCCGATGTCGACCAGTTCGTGATCGATGGCTGGTACACGACCGACGCGAGCGGTGCGCACGCCGTCACAGTGAACAACGGCGACCGGCCGGTGGAGCTCCCCGTCGCCCCCTACGTGGAGACCTTTGGCGGCGCGGAACCACTGCAGCGGCACAGTTTCGACGGTGCCGACTTCATCGGCGGTTCCGACTATGCCAGCTTCCACCACGTGGCCCATCATCTTCTCGCCGCCTACTGCACGAGCCCCTTCGCCGCGAACGGCGAGGACGCGCTCGCCCTGGTGTGGGACGGGGGCATCGCGCCACGGCTCTACGAGGTGCGGGCCGCCACTCGCGAGGTGACGTTGGTCTCCGTGCTGCTGCCGATCACGGGCAACAGCTTCGCGAACTTCGCCGGGGAGTTCAGCCCGTACGCGGCGGACCTGACTGGCCTGACGCCGGACGAGGTGCTCCGCCACCGCCTGTCGATCGCGGGTAAGGCGATGGCGTACTCGGCACTGGGTACAGCGGAGCCCGATGCCTTCCCCTTGCTCGATGATCTCATCGCTGAATTCCCCAGCGTGAGCATGAAGAACGCACGGACCATGGGGGCGAAGGTCGCCTCGAACCGAGACGAAATGATGCCGGGCATGTCCGACGCGGACATCATCGCCACGTTTCAGGAGTACCTGGGTCAGCGTCTGCTGAACCGGCTGGCCGCAGTCGTGAGGCGCAGGTTCCCCGACCGTCGGCCCAATCTGGTGCTCGGTGGCGGCTGCGCCCTGAATATCAAGTGGAACAGCTTGATCCGCGCGAGTGGGCTCTTCGGGGACGTATTCGCACCGCCGTTCCCGAACGATGCCGGAGCGGCCATCGGCACAGCCGTGTGCGAGTCGTTCCACCGCGGGAACCTCGCACTCGACTGGGACGTCTACACCGGACCCGCGCTGGTCGCCGGCCCGGTTCCCGACGGATGGCAGGCGCGGCCGTGTGACGAGGTGCGGCTGGCGCAGCTTTTGCACACGGAGGGCGAACCGGTGGTCGTCCTTTCGGGACGTGCCGAGTTGGGCCCGCGCGCCTTGGGCAACCGGAGCATCCTGGCTCCCGCCGATGATCCCGGGATGAAAGCCCGGCTCAACGCGATGAAGAACCGGGCCGATTACCGGCCGGTGGCCCCGATCTGCCTGGAAGCCCGGGCGCCCGAGGTGTTCACCCCCGGCACTCCGGACCCTCACATGCTGTTCGAGCACCGGATGCGCCCCGGGTGGGCCGAACGCGTCCCGGCCGTCGTCCACCTGGACGGTACCGCCAGGCTTCAGACCATCGGCGACGACAGCAGCTCGGCCGCCGTCCGGATCCTCACCGCGTACGAGGAGATCAGCGGTCTGCCCGTGCTGTGCAACACCAGCGCGAACTTCGAGGGGCGCGGCTTCTTTCCCGACGTGGCGTCGGCCGCCCGTTGGGGAGGGACGCGCTACATCTGGTCGGAAGGCGTGTTGTACACGAATACGGTGCCCCGATGACGGGCGTGGAGCAGCCGGGCGGGTGAAGGAGTCGCGCAGGCCCGGCAGTTCACTGGCGTACCCGGTCACGACGCCGATCGAGATCCGGTCCGCCGGCCGGCCGTTCGGAGAGAGACCTCTTCATCGTGGCCGACGTCGTGCTCCGCGTGGGCGGACCGCCGAGATGACCGGCCTCGAATCGCAGCACGTGGAAACGAACATGGCACGCCCCGACGGGTGTGGGCGCCGAGAGGACGAAAGGTGATGAGCATGGCCGAGAACCCGGCCCCGGAGAGTCCGACAGCGGCGCTCGGCGGGAACGGTGGAGGGCGTCCCGCGCTGGTCCGGCAGTCGCGTCCCGTGCTGATCCCACTGTCACCCGCGCAACGGCAACTATGGATTCTTGACAAGGTCGCGGGAGGCGGAGATCGTGCCGCCGCGGCCAACAACATCACGTTGGCGCTGCGCCTGTCCGGTCGGCTCGACTCCGCCGCCCTGCGGAGCGCACTCAGTGACCTGGTGACACGGCACGAGGTGCTGCGCACGGTCTTCCCCGGAACGGAGTCCGAAACCGCCTACCTCGCCCACCAGGTCGTTCTCGGCGCCTTCAGGCCCGCGCTGCCGGTTACCGACATCTCGCCCGGGGAACTGGATGACGCTCTGGCGGCCGAGGCGGCGCGCGGATTCGATCTGACGGCTGCGCCGCCGATCCGCTGCCATCTGTTCGCGGTCTCGCCGGACGAGCATGTGTTGCTGATTTCGGTCCATCACATCGCGATGGACCGCTGGTCGTGCGAGCCGCTGGCAGCCGATCTCGCACTGGCCTACACCGCCCGGTCCCAAGGGCTGGAGCCCGGCTTCGGGCCGCCGGCCGCCCAGTTCGCCGACTATGTCCTCTGGCACCAGCGCATCATGGGCGACGAACGCGATACCGGCAGCCCGGCGGGTTCGCAGCTGGCCTTCTGGCGGCGGGCGCTGGCCGGACTGCCTGATGAGCTGGACCTACCGACCGAGCGGCGCCGCCCGGCCACGGCCGGCCGGCGCCGCTCGACCGTTCCGATCCGGCTTGACGCCGCGCTGCATAGCCGGCTGACACAGCTGGCGCGGACCACCCGTACAAGCTTGTTCATGGTGTTGCAGGGCGGACTCGCCGCCATGCTCACCCGCCTCGGCGCCGGGACCGACATCCCGCTGGGCTGCCAGGTGGCCGGCCGCGACGACGCGGCCCTGGCGGACATGGTCGGCTGCCTTCGTAACACGCTGGTGCTGCGGACCGACACATCGGGCGATCCGGCCTTCACCGAACTGCTCGACCGGATACGGAAGAGCGGTCTGGAGGCCCGTGCCAACTCCGACCTGCCGTTCGACCGCGTGGTGGACGCCGTCCATCCGACGCGCTCCCTGGCCAGGCACCCGCTTTTCCAGATCATGCTGGTACTGCGGAACGCCTCGGTACGGCAGTTCGCCCTGCCCGGAATCGAAGTCACCGAGCAATACGTGCACACTGCCGACGCACGCTTTGACCTGGTGATCGACTTTCGGGAGGAGCCCGGCGGCGAACTCGGCGGGGTCGTCGAATACGCCGACGACCTGTACGACCGGGTCAGCGTCGAGCGCTTCGCGGCGCGGCTGGTGCGTCTGCTGCGCGCTTTCGCCGCGGATCCCAGCCTGCCCATCGGACGGCCGCCGCTGCTGGAACCAGCGGAATTCGAGCGCATGGCGACGGAGTGGCACGGTACCGAGGTAGATGCGGAGCCGGTTCCCGTACAGCGTCAGTTCGAGGCCCAGGCGCGCCGGACGCCTGACGGTCTCGCGGTGGCCTTCCGCGACCGGCGGCTCAGCTACGCCGAACTCGACGCGCGAGCAGACGATCTGGCCCGGCGGATCGCCGCGCGGGGTGTCGGTCCGGAGAAGCTGGTGGCCGTGTGCATGCCGCGATCCGAATGGCTGGTCGTCGCGTTGCTCGCGGTGCTCAAGGCCGGCGGTGTGTATCTGCCGGTCGACCCGGACTACCCGCCGAATCGCATCGCCTACATCCTGGACGACGCCGCCCCCGTGCTCGCGCTCGCCACGTCCGCGACGGCTGCCGGGCTTGCGGAGGCCAAGGTGCCGTGCCTGCTCCTGGACGGGGACCCGGCCGACGACAGGCCGACCGGCGATGGGCAGGACGCCGACAGCGGTACCGCGGCCCCGGTCCCGCCGGCGGCACCCGCCTTCGTGATCTACACCTCGGGATCGACCGGACGGCCCAAGGGGGTCGTCATTTCCCACGGCGCGCTGGTCAACCTCCTCGGGGCCATGGGTGAGCGTTTCCCGCTCGGCCACAGCGACCGGTGGCTCGCGGTGACCACGATCGCCTTCGACATCTCCCATCTCGAACTGTGGCTGCCGCTGATATCCGGTGCCGGAGTCGTCCTCGCGGACCAGGACATCGTCTACGATCCGGCCGCCCTCAGCGCCGTCGTCAAGTCCGCCGGAGTTACCGTCATGCAGGCCACGCCATCGCTGTGGCAGTCCCAGCTCGGTGCCGACCTCGACGGCGTGACGGGCCTGCGGATGCTCACCGGTGGGGAGGTGCTCCCGCCGGCGCTGGCCAGGGCCATGGCGGAGCGGGCAGCTGAGGTGGTCAATGCCTACGGCCCCACCGAGACCACGATCTATTCGACGATGGCCACCGTTCCCCCCTCAGCCGGCCACATTTCGATCGGGCGCCCGATCCGGAACACCCGGGTGTACGTCCTCGACGCCGGATTGCGGCCGCTTCCGAATGGCGTCGTGGGGGAGCTCCATATCGCCGGCGCCGGCCTTGCCCGCGGTTACCTGAACCGTGCCGCACTGACCGCTGAACGCTTCGTGGCCGACCCGTTCGGCCCGCCGGGCTCACGGATGTACAGGACGGGCGACATGGCTCGCCGGCGGGCCGACGGCACCCTCGACTACATCGGCCGGGTCGACCAGCAGGTGAAGCTCCGGGGGTTCCGTATCGAGCTCGGCGAGGTGGAGAACACTCTGGCCGCTCACGGGAGTGTCGCGCAGGCCGCCGTGGTGATCCGGGAGGACCGTCCAGGGGACAGGCAACTGGTCGGCTATGTGGTTCCCACCGTCCCGGACGGGTCGGTCGCGGCACCTCTCGACCCGGTGGACCTGCGGACTTTCGCGGGAGAGGTGCTCCCCGGCTACATGGTGCCCGGATCGATCGTTGTGCTGGACGCGCTTCCGCTGACCCCCAACGGCAAATTGGACCGCGGGGCGTTGCCCGCCCCGGAGCTGCCGGACGCTGCTTCCCGTCGGTCTCCCGTTTCCGGGACCGAGGAACTCCTGTGCCGGCTGTTCGCGCAGGAGCTCGGCCTCGCCGGTGTCGGCGCCGATGTCCCGTTCTTCGACCTCGGCGGAAACAGCCTCACCGCGATCCGGCTGGTCAACGCCGCTCGCAGGGCCGGACTGCCGCTGACGGTGCGGGAGGTTTTCGCGCACCGGACCGTCGAGCGCCTCGCTCGTGCCGTCGACGGCCGCTCCGGGGAACAGGAACCCGTGCAGGGGGCCGAATCCGGCCCGCTCACGCGCCCGCACGGAGCGGACCGGTAGTCCGTTTCCCTCGTGACGGCCCTGGACGGGCAGTCACATGAAACCCCTGAGGGCTGTCCCAGTTGGGGCGATGACCGGGGAAACCGAGAGATGAACAACCTGTCGGCATTTGTTCCGCCGCGCCGGAGGCGCCGGAACCAATGCGGCAGATCACCGGCAACAGGTCGATCACTGGAGGACAGTC
This sequence comes from Streptomyces sp. NBC_01237, assembly GCF_035917275.1. NCBI lineage: Bacteria > Bacillati > Actinomycetota > Actinomycetes > Kitasatosporales > Streptomycetaceae > Streptomyces > Streptomyces sp. NBC_01237. Next base: position 1,479,519 of record NZ_CP108509.1, read on the forward strand.
GTGGATTTCAGTCTTTTCTGCTTCGCTCACGACGGAGCCGACGGAACCCGGCAGATGCCTTACAACCTCCTACTGGAAGGAGCACGTTTCGCGGACCGGCATGGGTTCGCGGCGGTGTGGACCCCGGAACGGCACCTGCACCCGTTCGGCGGGATCCATCCCAATCCCGCTCTGACGGGCGCGGCGGTCGCGGCCGTCACGGACCGGGTGGAGATCAGGGCGGGGAGTGTCGTCGGCCCGCTTCGTGACCCGATCAGGATCGCGGAGGAGTGGGCGGTGGTCGACAACCTCTCCGAGGGCCGCACAGCGCTGTCCTTCGGACCCGGCTGGCCCGGCCCCGATTTCGTCCTGCCGCCGGAGGACTATTCCCAGCGCCGGGAAGCTCTCCTGCGAACGATCGATGCCGTGCGACGGCTGTGGCGCCAGGAGACCTTCGAACTGGCGGACGGCACCGCCCAACCGGCGGCCAAGCGCATTCACCCAGCCCCGGTGCGGCCCGAAGTGCCGGTCTGGCTCATGAGTGCGGGCAGCACCGAGACCTGCCGGACAGCCGGCCGGCTCGGCGCCGGGCTTCTCACCCACCTGCTCTGCCAGAATCTGGAGGAACTCGCCGAGAAGATCAGCATCTATCGCGAGTCATATACGGGGACCGAAGCGCCACGGGTAGCGCTCATGCTCCCCACCTTCCTCGGACAGGACCGCGAGACGGTACGGGAGACCGTCCGTGTCCCGTTCCTGCGCACCAAGGCGGGGTTGCTCCTGCAGGCACCGGGGGACCTCCTCCCGGGGATGGATCCGGACAACCTCGACCCGGAAGACCTGGACTTCGTCGTCGAGCAGGCTTTCGATCGCTATTTCGAGACCGGCGGGCTGTTCGGCCACGTGGAAGATGCCGCGCGGATGCTGGACAGGGTCGCCGAGATCGGCGTCGACGAGGTGGCGTGCATGATCGACCTCGATGTGGAGGCCGGCTCCGTGCTTGCCGGCCTCGACCGGCTGGCTACGCTCAAGGACACGTGGCAGACCTCGCGGGCAGCCGCCGGGTAGCCTCGGCGGGGGTCGGTACGGCGTGTGCGGCGAATACGCGGCAACCGCGTCACCGGCGTGGCCGAAGGCGCGACAACGAGTGGTCGCGAGCCCGGCGGCGCTTTCCCCACCGTTCGTCCCGCATCCCGGCGTGCCCCGGGTCACGGGGCCTGGACCTGCGTGTTCGCCGCTTTTGGCCCTGCCGCGGACGATGCCGAGGGCGATGCGGGTGACGTCGATGAGGCCGGCATCGTAGAGGATCATCGGTAAGTCGTGTGCGGGAAAGGTGCACGCACGGATGGAAAGGGGACGGAGGGTACGGGCCCGCAAGGGGCGCCGCGCCTCCAACTGTCAATGACTGAGACCGAGACCGAGATCACCGCGGGTCTTGTCCGCGACCTGCTGCTGGACCAGCATCCGGACCTGGCCGGGTTGCCCCTCCGCGAGGTGGAGGGCGGCTGGGGCAACCAGATGTGGCGCCTCGGGGACGAGCTGGCCGTGCGGATCCAGCGCATGGACACCGACCCCGATCACCAGCTCAAGGAGCGCCGGTGGCTGCCGCTGCTCGCCCCACGCCTGCCGTTGCCCATCCCCGTCCCGGTGCGCAGCGGTGCGCCCTCCGAACGGTTCCCCAAGATCTGGACGGTCATGACGTGGGTGCCGGGCCTGCCGCTGGACCACGGGACGATCACCCGCGGCGAGCACGCGGCCGACACTCTGGCAGCGTTCCTCCGGGCGCTGCATGTCGCTGTGCCCGCCGACGCGGGGGTTGATACCGGCCGCGGGGTGCACCCCAAGGAGTACAAGGACAGCTTCGACCAGTTCTTCGACTCCGTCGACGCCGCCACGATCGGCTCCGACGCCGCCGAGGTCAGGGCCGTCTGGGACGACGCCGTCGCGGCCCCGGCATGGGAGGGTCCGTCGGTGTGGGTGCACGGCGACCTGCATCCCGCGAACGTCGTCGTCGCGGACGGGACGCTGGCGGGCGTCGTCGACTTCGGCGACCTGTCCGTCGGCGACCCGGCAGCGGACCTGGCGGCTGCCTGGGTGCTGCTGCCGGCGGGTGCGGCGGAACGCTTCTTCGCCGCGTACGGGGAGGCCGACGAGGCGACGGTCCGGCGTGCCCGCGGACTGGCCGCGATGAAGAGCCTCTTCCTGATGCTGATGGGCCAGAACGGGGACCGCGGCCTGCCCGGCGGCAAGCCGGCGTGGGGTCCGGCGGGGCGGGCGGCGCTCGACCGGGTCCTGAGGGGGCGTTGATCCAGCCGCATCGCTCTCCTGTGTGCCTGCCTCCGGCGCGTGGGCCCGGCCCGCGTTCGCGTCGCGGGCGGCCACGGCCGGCGCCTGCCCGGCCGGAAGCGACCGGCTTATGCCCCTGCCCGTTCGAGGACGGCCGCCGAGGCCGACCGCACGCCCCACGGCCCGGAAGAGGACGAGGGGAAGAAAAGACGAGAAGTCACCCCGTCGCAGAAATATCGTCCATATGATCGACCTCGGCTCCCGCAGGTGGGACGGGAGCGGCGACAGGAGGAGGGGACCATGTCGAGCATGTCCAGACGGTCACTGCTGGGGTATTCGGGATCGGCGGTGGCGGGCGCCGCGTTCGCGTCCGCCGGGACGGCCACGGCCGCCGGTGCGGAGGAATCGCCTTCGGCCTCGGTGGAGTTCGATCCGGGGACGAAGTTCTCGGCGCAGGCCAACGCCTCCGGCTCCGACCTGCTGATGGAGATGTCGTTCAGCGTACGGGTGGACCGGCCCAACGGCGTTCCGACGGCGCAGGAGATCACGCCTCTGGAGATCGCCGAGGCGCTGTCCGCGCTCGCCGAGGCGAAGGGCTGGCCGCCGATCACCTTCTACGGCACGCCGCCTCCCGTACCGCTGAACTGACCTGTCACCGGGGCGGGTCGGGGGGCACGTCCGTCGTGGACGGGCCCCGGCAGCCCGGGGCCGGGGCCGCTCCGCACCACGGCGGAGGCGACGAACGGGCCCTGAAGACACTCGGGTTGGGCACATCTACGCGCCCATCCCCCGCCGGTACACGGCTGCCGCCCCACCGGCACCCGTGTCCGGCGGCAGGACGAGCCTGGGCAGGACGATCAGGCTGTCGGCGTATCGACCGGTGCGGCGGCCCGTGAACCGGTCCCGGACGCCCGCGCGGACGCGGACGCGTCGTGCCCGGCGGGCCCGGCGGTTCCCGTCGCGCCGCCGGGCCTTCCACTGCCGGTGGCGGATGCGGTTGGCCTGCATGGCGACCGCGTCGGCGGACTCGCCCGGGTGCGTTGCCCTCACGACCTCGGCGATACCGGAGGCCGCGGTGCGGATGACCAGCACCAGGGCCACGGTCAGGAGGAGCGGGTACACGAGCCACAGCGGTACCCCCAGGGCGAGGAGCTCCTGGATCAAGCCGTTCATGGTGCCGTCCTCGGGCTTCGTAGGTGGGCTTGAGGGTGCGGCGGCCGCCTGACCGGGCCGCGCTGTCTGTCCGCGGACAGGAGAAGGGCTCCCGGCCTCCGGGAGCCCTTCTCCATCGGCGTGAGTTCTTACCTCTTCTCACGCCGCAGGTCACTCACGGTCCGTCCATGACGCCGGTGACCATCCGTCCGACGAGCCGGCCGCTCCCCCATATGCGGCCGGCTCGTCGTGCGGGGTGCGCCGGTCACAGCCGTGCCACCTGGCCCGGAAGGTCGATGCGCACCGGTTCGCCCGCCGGGGGCGCGACGACGGCACGCGGCAGAGTCAGAGCCGATTCGGGCGTGATGAGCCTGATGAACCAGGTGACGACTCCATTCCAGATGGCAGCCAGTGGTGCCACCAATGCGGTGAGAGGTGCGAACACAAGTACTCCTTCGTCGACCGGTGAGAGGTGATAGACCTCCCCGCCGTCCGCGCGGACCGGGTCCTCCGGGCCGCCCGGCAGCGGGGCGCTCCAGCCTCTGGTCCCTAGTCGCGCGCCGTGTCCCGCGTGCGCTCACGCGTCGGCCCGTACCCGAGATCGGCGAACCTGCCCTCGTGGTACGCGCGGTTGACCTTCTTGACGGCCCTGCGGCGGATCCGGGCCACGGCCCGGGACGTCGTCGGCGGGTCGAGCCACTGCCCGATCGTGTCGAGGTCCTGGCCCACCACCTGGGACAGGACGAAGACGTCCGCCTCGGCGGGCTTGAGGACGCCCGAGGCACGGATGTTCCTGACGAGTTCGATCAGCTCGTGGTTGAGTTCGAGCGCTTCCCCGAAGTCGGGGTCGCCCTTGAGGAGTGCCAGGCTCTCGTCGCCGACCAGGATCTCGACCGTGGTACGCAGCTTCCTGAGCTGGTTGCTGACGCAGCTGTTCAGATACGGGTCGAGGTGCTCGACGGGGCCGAGGTTGCCCAGCCGTACGTGCAGGCTCACCATGATGTTGGCCCACATGTCGTCGGCCAGGTCCCGGCCGGCCTTCTTCGCCATGCGACCGCGGTGGAGCTCCTTCTGCTCCATCGCGCGGACCAGCTGTTCCTGGGCCCGGGGCGAGAGCTCGACCCCGGATCCGCGCGACGGCTTCCCCTCGCGTGTGCTGAGCTGCCCTTCAGCGGACGGTGGATTCGGGGATGCTGAACGGCCACCGCCGTGCATCTCTTCGGGCATCGGTTCTCTCCCGCTGGTGTGTGATCAACCGGTCAACGGCAATCAGTCGCGGGAAGCTCCGGATGTCACCGAATCCCCGGAGAATCTTCGCTCTCTCGGCGGCCGGTGATCGCTGCGCCTGTGCACGAGAGTCCCGCCGGGGCCGGCTCCGTTCACCGCCGTGTCCTCCCGTCCAGGCGCCGCGTCGTGACTCCGTGCGACCCCAGCCATCCCAGGACGCCTTCCAGAGAAGGTAGTTGCTCGATGTGATGGACCCCGGCTGGCAGCGAACCCGTCATCAGTTCGCGGGCGGCGAAGGCCGCGACCAGGCCGGTGACGCGGCTCTGTGCGCGGCCCGTGAGGCCGTACGCGGCGTGCCGGTCACCATGCCGGGCGTCGGCGCGTACGGCGAAGGCGTCACCGCCGGTGTGGACGCGGCGGAAGACACCGGTCAGCAGCCGTTGAGCGGCCGGCCGGCGCGCGACGCGCAGCAGTCCGGCGCGCCGCAGCGCGAACAGCATCCCCGTCAGCGGCCGTGAGTCGAGGCAGAGCCGGGTGGTCACGTCCGGCACCCCGAGGGTGCGCCGAAGGGTGTGCTGGTCGGAGAAGGGGAACGGATGGGCGGTCCGGGCTCCGAACCCCGGCAGGAAGGTCCGCTCCGGGCCCGCGGTGGCGGGCTCGGCCAGCCCCTGGACGGTCCAGCGCACCGCGTCGGCTCCATGCCGTTCGCCGGAGCCGAGCAGTACCGTCAGGCGGAGGCTCTCCGCGCCGCCGACGGCTTCGTGGGCGCGTCGGGCGAGCAGATTCGTCAGCCCGGGAGCGACGCCGACGCTGAGCAGCGCGGTGGCGCCCGCGCGGACCGCCGGATCGTGCAGCTCCGCCACCGCGTCGAGCTGTCGGCGGGTGGCCCCGATGTCGACCAGGTGGATGCCGCGCTCCAGACATGTCCGGGCGACGCGCGCGTCCGGGGGTTCGACGCACAGCACGACCGCGGCGACATCGCCGAGCCCGTCCAGCACCTCCCGGAAGCCCTCCGGATCGGACACGTCGACGCGGACTCCCCCGTTCTCCCGTGCGCGTGCCGCGTCTCGCCCACCGGGAATCACCCGGCCGGGAAACCATTCCGTGAGCGTGGACGTCACGGTCGCGCCGACCGCTCCGTAGCCACCGACGACCAGGATCCGCCCGGTGGGGCCGCCCATATTCGCTGTAGTCATACTCCAATGAAATACATTGTAGTGTCACTACAGTCAAAATATGGATCGAGGAGTGTCCCGTGACCGCCCCCATGACCCGCGCGGAGAAGACCCGCCGCACTCGCCTGCGGATGCTCGACGCGGCCGCCCGCCTCTTCGTCGAGCGCGGCTGGGCCGGCGCGACCGTGGAGGACATCGCCCGCGCCGCCGAAGTCGGCACGCAGACCGTGTACTTCACCTTCCGCAACAAACGCGTCCTGCTCAAGGAAGTCCTGGACAGCGTGATCGCCGGCGACGCGGACCAGGTGGCGACCCTGGACCGCCCCTGGGCCCGCCGGGTCATCGGGGAACCGGCCCCGGCCGTCCAGCTCACCCTCCAGGCCGCCGGAGCCCGCCTGATCCTGGAACGCGCCGCACCGGTCCTGGACGTCGTACGCGGCGCGGCGGCCTCGGATCCGGAGCTGGCCGAGCTGTGGCGGATCAACCAGGAGCAGCGGCACACCGTCCAGCTGCGCTTCGCCCGGGCACTGACGGAGAAGACCGGCGGATCGCTGCGGGACGGTCACGACGCCGCGTCGGCCGCCGACATCGCGCTCACGGTCCTCGGCCCGGAGACCTACGGCCTGCTGGTCACCGGCCGCGGCTGGCTTCCGTCGCGCTGGGAGAAGTGGGCCGCGGACGCACTCGTACGCCAGTTGCTCCCCTGAGGTCCGGCCCGGCCGCCGGATACGTCAACTCACGCGGGCGCGGGGAGGGTTACGGCGGGCGCGGCCACCTCCGGGCGCCCCGCGGAAACGTAGATCATAATTTATTAGGTTAGGCTAAGCTAATCATCGTTTGAGGGCTCGGTCCACGGGCCCGGTCATCCGGGAGGGGCCAGCCATGGGCTTGCCGGTCATCGCGTCCTACTCCATGCCCAACCGCTCGGCCCTCCCCCGCTCGTACGCCCCCTGGGCCATCGACAGCGGACGCGCCGCGCTGCTGGTCCACGACATGCAGAACCACTTCGTACGCGCCTTCCCCGCGCAACGGTCGCCGGTCGTGGAACTCGTCGAGAACATCGCCGCGCTACGGGAACTCGCCGGCCGGCTCGGCATTCCGGTCGTCTTCGGCACCGAGCCGGCGGCCCAGTCCCCCGACCGGCGCGGGCTCGTCGCCGATGTGTGGGGGCCGGGCATCGGCGACGAGCCCGAGGACTCCGCGATCATCGAGCCCCTCACACCCCGCCCCGGCGAGTACGTACTGCCCCACGTCCGCCCCAACGCCTTCCTCCACAGCCACCTCGGCCGGCTGCTGCGGTCGAAGGGCCGCGACCAGCTGATCCTCTGCGGCGTGTACGCGCAGCTCGGTGTCCTGCTGACCGCGTCGGACGCCTTCATGAACGACATCCAGCCCTTCGTCGTCGCCGACGCCGTGGCCGATTTCTCCGCCGAGGAGCACTCCACGGCCCTACGCTGGGCCGCACGCAGCGGCGTCGTCTGCACGACGGACGGCCTGCTGCGTGATCTGCGGCCGGGCGCGGACCCGCGTAACGGCTGACGGCTTCCCCGCACCACGGAAATGAGACGGACGAACATGAGCGGGGTGGCGGCAGGGATGAGCAGCACCGTCGGACAGCGGGTCACGGCAGTGGAACCTCCGTCCGGGCATCCTGCCGCGGAAGTGCTGCGGGACCGGACGGTGGTCATCAAGTTCGGCGGCAACGCCATGGTGGACGACACCCTCCAGCAGACGTTCGCACGGGATGTCGTGGAGCTGCGGCGCGCGGGCGTGCTCCCGGTCGTGGTGCACGGCGGCGGACCGCAGATCAGCTCGATGCTCGACCGGCTCGGGCTGGAGGTCCGTTTCGAGGCCGGCCTGCGGGTGACCACCCCGGAGACCATGGACGTGGTCCGGATGGTGCTCACGGGGCGGGTCCAGCGCGACATCGTCGGCGCGATCAACGCGCATGGACCCTTCGGCGTGGGCATGTCGGGCGAGGACGCGCACACCATGATCGCCGTGCGCCGCACCGCGCAGGTGGACGGACGCCCGGTGGACATCGGTCTCGTCGGGGACATCGTGACCGTGAACCCGGAGACCGTACGGGCACTGCTCGACCAGGGCCGCATCCCGGTCGTCTCCCCCGTCGCACGCGGCACGGACGGACAGATCTACAACGTCAACGCCGATCTCGCGGCGTCGGCGCTGGCCGTCGCCCTCGACGCCGAACGGCTCGTGATGCTCACCGACGTCGAGGGGCTGTACGCGGACTGGCCGCACAGCACCGAGGTCATCGACCGCCTGACGGCCGCGGAGTTGGGCGAACTGCTTCCACGGCTCGCCAGCGGGATGCTCCCGAAGATGGAGGGCTGCCTGCGGGCGGTCCGGTCCGGGGTCGGCCGTGCGCAGGTCCTCGACGGCCGGGTGCCGCACGCGGTGCTGGACGGCATCCTGCTGGAGCGGAGCCCCGGCACCACGGTCGTCCCGGACCGGGCACCCGACCGCTCCGGCGCGCCCGCCTAGACCCACCGTCAGAGCGCGCGGGCGAGTATCTGTGCGCCTCGCCCGGAGTCGAGGGTCCGTGCCCAGGACGCGGGGGCGGCGCTCGCGGGGGCCGGAGCGAAGCCGTACCGGAGGAAGAGGCGGCCGCTGCCGGTCGTCGCCGTGAACAGCGCCACGAGCGACCGGGCCCGCGCGCCGGTCAGCGCCGCGCCCAGCAGCCGTGCGCCCAGACCACTCCCCTGCCGGTGCCGGGCGACACAGAAGTTGTAGAGGACGCCGGAGGCGCTGCCCTCGCGCACCGCGTCGGCGTGCACGCCCAACGCCAGGCAGCCCTCAAGGGTTCCGTCGGACGCCTCGGCCACGAAGAAGTCGGCGGCACGGGCCGCGTACACCGCCGAGGGGCGCTCGCGCAGTGCGCCCGAGCGGACGAACGGCTCGGAGAGTGCGGCGAGTGCGGCGGCGTCCCCGGGCTCCGCGGTGCGCACCAGGAGCGGGAGCGGACCGGGCGGGTGCGGCGGGCGCGGCAGCGGCGTGACGGGGCGTGGCGTGGCCGTGGTCAAGGCGTTCCTTCCTCGGTTCCACCGTGCGCGAAGGGCAGTTGGAGCGCCTCGGGGCTCCGACGCGACAGCAAGACTTAGGTTAGCCTCACCTAACCGCATCGACCAAGTCCGGAGAGCCGCCGCCCGGTTGAGGCGGGCGGCTGCCGCCTGCGGCCCGGCCCGGCGAACCCCGCTGCGCTCAGCTGCGGTTCGTACCGGAGTCCGCCGTACGAATCGCGCAGGCTGCCGCGTAGCCCGGTTGGGCGGGCACATCGGTGAGCGTCCAGCCGGGGACGGCCGCCGGGGCGGACCCCGCTCCCACATGTGTGACGGAGAGGTCCTCGCCCAGGCCGATGCCGACGCCCTTGAGATAGGCCTCCTTGCGGGCCCAGCAGCGAACCACCGCGGCCGGCCGGGCCGCGTACGGCAGGGCCGCCAGCTCCGCGCGCTCGGCCGGATGGAACAGTGCTCCCATCTCCGCCGCCGTCCCGGCATCGGGCATCGCCTCGACGTCGACGCCGACCGGAGTGTCCGCGAAGGCCATCAGGACGGCGTCGCGTGAGTGGGAGAAGTGCGGTGCGCCTGCCGCCACCGCCGGGCGGCCGTGCGGTTCACCGCAGCCGGGACAGGGCTCGCGCGTCAGCCGTACGTCCGCCGGATCCCGGTCGAGGTAGGCGCCGAGCAGTTGTCGCAGCGCCACATGCGCGACCCGGTAGCGGTCGCGGTCGGTGTCGCGCAGGAAGGCCCGGCAGCGCGCCAGCTCCGCACCGTCCAGCACCGCTTGCCGTGCGACGGCCCGGTCCCGGTACTCGCCCACGCGCAGGGACCACAGCATCGGGCCCGCGCCGGCCACCCACGGCTCCGGCAACGGGTCCCTGCCCAGGACCGCCGGGGGCGTCATCAGGCGCACGGGCGTCCCGGGTAGTCGTCGCTCTCCGGCACCCCGGCACGGCGCATCCGGTGCAGGACGTCCGGCAGGAACTCGTCCTCCACGGGGGCCGGAACGTTGAGTTCCCGGTCGAAGGCCATGGTGTCCCCGTCCGCGTTCCAGATGACCCACCGGGGTGTGGACGTCCGCGGCTGCCACAGGGACGCCCAGGATTCGAGGCCGTCCGCACACTCGCTCACGACCGCGTCACCTGCTTCGTGTCGCGGCCGTCCACGAAGGTCGACAGGACCTCGATGTCCCCGATCCGGGAGGTGTCGACATGCGTCGGATCATCGCCCAGCACCACGAGATCGGCCCGCTTCCCCGGTGTGAGGCTGCCTGCGCTGCCGTCCCAGCGGCAGGCGTACGCACCGGCGACCGTATAGGCGCGCAGCGCCTCGTCGACGGTGACGCTCTCGTCCGGGCCTATCAGCCGGCCCGAGACGGAGGCGCGCTCGACCATGAACTGGACCGCGCGCAGCGGCGATCCGTCCGTGACGGGCCGGTCGGAGCTGCCCACGACCGTGACACCGTGGTCGAGGAACCCACGGCCCCGGTACATCCACGGGGCCCGCAGCTCCCCCATGACCGTCGCGTAGTCGTCGCCGAAGTAGCGCAGGAAGTTCGGCTGGATCACCGCGCTGACGCCGAGCCGCGCGAAGCGTGGGAGCTGGTCGGGGCGGATCAGCCCGGCGTGCTCGATGCGGTGCCGCGCGTCCGGGCGCGGCCGTAGCTTCTGCGCCCGCTCCAGAGCGTCCAGCGCGAGGTCCGCGGCGCGGTCGCCGATGGCGTGGACGGCGAGCTGCCACCCGGCGAGGTGCCCGTCCACGATGAGGTCCGCGAGGCGGTCGGGGTCGTCCTGGAGCTGTCCGGCCCGGGTCGTGCCCTCGTACGGGGTGGTGAGCGCCGCCGTACGCGCCATCATGCCGCCGTCGGTGTAGATCTTGAGCGCGCCCAGCGAGAGCCAGTCGTCGCCGAAGCCGGTGCGCATTCCGAGGTCGAGGGCGCGCGGGATGCCGTCGTCCCGATGCGTGGTGAGCGGCCGCAGGGTGTCACCGGCCGCCATGAGCTGGACCCGGAGAGGCAACCGGCCCTGGTCCCTGAGCAGTTGGTAGGCGCCGAGCTCGACCGGGCTGTGGCCCAGCAGTCCGCCGCCGATGCCCGCCTCGGCGCAGGCGGTCACGCCTTCGGCGAGGCAGGCGCGGCCCGCGTGCTCGATCGCGTCGGCGAGTTCGGCCTGGGAGTACGCCGGACGCAGCCGCCGGGCGGCGGTCATGGCGCCCTCCACCAGGAACCCGTCCTGGCGCGGCACGTCGGCCGGCAACAGGCCGAGCACAGCGCTGTTGACCACGCAGGCGTGTCCGGAGTCGTGCATCAGGAACACCCGGCGCCCGTCACTGACCCGGTCCAGCTCGGCGGCGGTCAGATGCCGTCCCAGGGCCCGTTGGTCGTAGCCCGCCAGGTCCACCCAGGCGCCGGGGGCCTTCCGGGAGACGGCGTCCGCCACCGCCGCGAGCACGTCCTCGATCCGCTCGCAGGGGGCGACGCTCGGGGTGCTCGCCTTCAGACCGGTCCAGGCGAGGTGGACATGGCTGTCGATGAACCCGGGGAGCACGGTGGCGCCTTGGAGGTCGACGACCTCACGCGCGGGAAGCGCGGTCACCTCCTCGTCCAGGCCGACGATCCGGCCCTGCCACATGCCCAGGTCGTGGGCGACGGGGCGGTCGGGGTCCATGGTGAGGATGTTGGCGTTCGTCAGCCGTGTGCAGAGCATCGTGCGCGGTTCTCCGTCCTAGCTGGTCTCGGCCATCACGGTGTCGGTGATGGAGGTCCTGCCCGTACGGTCCTCGGGCGCGCCGTGCTCGGCCTTACTGTCCTGGGGCACGTACCGTCGCGGCGCCGCGGGCACCATCAGCGGGGAGCCGGTCTCGGGATCGTCGATGATCCGGCACGGCAGCCCGAAGACGTCCTCGACCAGCTCGGCCGTCATGACGGTGGCCGGGTCGCCCTCGGCCGCCACCGTCCCGCCGGGGCGCATCACGATGAGGTGGGTGGCGTAGCGGCACGCCTGGTTGAGGTCGTGGAGGACCGCGACGACGGTGTGCCCCTTGCGGGCGTGCAGGTCGGCACAGAGGTCGAGCACCTCGACCTGGTGGGCGATGTCGAGGAACGTGGTGGGTTCGTCCAGGAGCAGGATGGAGGTCTGCTGCGCGAGCACCATCGAGAGCCAGACGCGCTGGCGTTGCCCACCGGAGAGATCGTCGACGGAGCGGTCGGCCAGGTCCAGCACGCCGGTCTGCTCCATCGCCCCGACGACGGCCGCCTCGTCCTCCGCGGACCACTGCTTCAGCATCCCCTGGTGCGGGTAGCGGCCCCGGGCCACGAGGTCACCGACCGTGATGCCGCCGGGCGCTGTCGAGGACTGCGGCAGCAGCCCCAGCCGACGGGCGACCTCGCGCGACCGGTAGGAGCCGATGGGCGCTCCGTCCAGCTGGACCTGCCCGGCCCGGGGTTTGAGCATCCGGGCGAGTGCCTTGAGGAGGGTGGACTTCCCGCAGGCGTTCGGTCCGATGATCACGGTGAAGGAGTTGTCGGGAATGTCCACGCCGAGGTGGGTGGCCACGGTCCGCTGGTCGTAGGACAGTGTCAGGTCCTCGGCACGCAGGCGGGGACCGGGCTGTTTCGTGCCTGACGCGTCGGCCGTCGTGGCCGCTGCGACGGACGTGCCCGATGCGGTTCTCGTGGCCGCGGCGGCCGATACGTGTGAGGTAGTCGTTGCGTGTGATGCGGTCTTCTCGGTCATGCGCGGCTCTTTCGCGACTCGTTGATCAGCAGCCAGATGAGGTACAGCCCGCCGAGGGTCCCGGTCGCCGTGCCCACCGGAAGGAGTGCCGGGGCGAAGACACGCTGGGCCACCAGGTCGCTCGCGGCGAGCAGCAGCGCGCCCATGAGCGCGGCGGACATCAGTCCCGGACCGGAGGACCGGGTGAGCCGGCGGGCCAGCTGGGGGGCCGCCAGCGCCACGAACCAGATGGGGCCGGTCACGGCCGTGGCGAACGCGGCGAGCGCGACACTGATGAGGAGCAGCACCGCGCGTGTACGCGCCACGTTGACCCCGAGCGCCGTCGCGGTGACATCCCCCATCTCCACCATGGAGAGCCGGCGGGAGAAGAAGAGGGCGAGCGGGAGCAGTACGGCGACGGCGGCCAGGATGGCGTTCGCGTGCGGCCAGCCCCGGTTGCTCAGGCTTCCGATCAGCCACGCCTGCGCCTCCAGGGCCTCCTGCCAGGTGGCCCGGGTGATCAGGTACGAGTTGACGGAGAGCAGCAGGGCGCTCACGCCGATGCCCACGACGACCAGCCGGAAGCCCTGCAACCCCCTGCCCAGCATGAGGAGATAGATGGCGGCGGCGGTGGCGAGGCCGCCGATCAGCGCGCCCACCGCGATCTGCGTCATGCTGCCGTGCAGCACGATGATGACGACGAGCGCCCCGACCGCCGAGCCGTTGGTGAAGCCGATGATGTCGGGGCTGCCGAGGGAGTTGCCGGTCAGGCTCTGCAGGATGGCGCCGCTGACCGCCAGGGCGGCGCCCACGCACAGCGCGGTCAGCAGACGGGGCATACGCAGGGTGTTGACGATGAAGTCGGCGCCGCCCGATCCGTTGCCCACCACGGCCCGGAGGACTTCACCGACGGACAGTTCGAAGTCGCCGGTGGTGAGCGTGACGAGCATGACCACGATGAGCGCGACGAGCACCACACCCGTCACGGCCAGGGTGCGGCCCTGGAGCCGTACGGACATTCCCCCGGCCCGGGTGCGCAGGACCATCCCGCTGACGACCCGCGGCCGTTCGGTGAGTCTCCCGGCCCTCTCCGGGGACTTCCCGGCGGCGGAGATCTTCTCCCGTACAGCGCTCACAGCATGACCAGCTTTCGACGGCGGCACAGCGCGATGAACAGCGGCGCACCGAGAAACGCGGTGATGATGCCGACCTGGACCTCGCCCGGCGAGCCCAGCACCCGCCCGAGGACATCGGCTCCGATGAGCAGGATCGGCGCGAGCAGCATCGAGTAGGCCAGCACCCACCGTTGGTCGGGGCCGACGACGAACCGGGCGACGTGCGGCACGGCGAGCCCGACGAAGCCGATCGGCCCCGCCGCGGCGGTGGCGGCGCCGCACAGCAGCATGACCGCGACCGCGCCCAGCGCCCGGGTCCGGCCGACGTTCAACCCCAGGGCACGGCTCACCTCGTCGCCGAGCCCCAGGGCGTTGAGCGACGGGGCGAGGCCGAGGGCGATCAGGACGCCGACGGCGACGAACGGCAGGATGACCTGGATGACGTCGTAGTACCGGCCCGCGAGGGAGCCCACCGTCCAGAACCGGAACTGGTCGAATGCGCGCGGGTTGAGCAGCAGCACGGCCGAGTTGAAGGCGTAGAGCACCGCGGTCAACGCCGCTCCGGCGACGACCAGCCGGTCGGGCGTGGCCACCTTGCGGCCCGAGGCGCCCAGCAGATACACCACCACCGACGCCACGGCCGCTCCGATGAAGGCGAACCACACATAGCCGAGGACCGAGCCCATGCCGAGGAAGGCGATGGCCACGACCACTCCGGCGGAGGCGCCCAGGCTGATGCCGAGCAGTCCCGGGTCGGCGAGCGGGTTGCGGGTCAGGGCCTGCATCAGCGCCCCGGACAGACCGAGTGCCATTCCGACCAGAAGGCCCAGAAGGGTCCTGGGGATGCGGTAGTCATGGATGATGATCGAGGTCTCGGAGCCGTCGGGATTCCACAGCACGTTCCAGGTGGAGGTGAACGGGATGCCCCGCGTCCCCACCCACACGCTGAGAAGTCCGACCAGGACCAGGGCACCGAGCGCCGCGAGCAGGCCCACGCCCCGCAGCGCCGTCACTCCCCGGCCGGGCCGGGCGGCGGCCGGAGCGGCGGCCTGGTTCTCGGGCACCGCGCGGGCTTCGACCGGCAACGACAACTCCCCCTGACGGCAGTCAGTTCCACCGCAAGCAACGTCATGCAGGGACACAGACAAAGACTTAGGTGAGGCTAACCGAACACACCTGGGCGGTCAACGCGCCGTTCCTGACGGCCAGTAGGGGAACGCGGCCGCGACCGGCAGCAGGGGCGCGGAGTCGCGAACGGGACCTCGCGACGGAGATACCCCCCTACCATCAGGAGGCACCTTCCTACCATGAAATTAGAGTAGCCTTACCTAACTGTCTGACATCTTCGCGGAGGGCCGCATGCCAGTTGGAGGACCGACCGGGGGCCATGTCCTCCGCGAAGCGATCAGAGGCCAACGCCGCCGCGTGGTCTCGGCATCGCTGCTCGGCATGACGCACCAGGGCTGTGAGGCTCTGGTGCCGGTGGTCATCGGGGCAGCCATCGACACGGCGGTGGCGACCGGTTCCTCCGGGGCGCTGCTGAAGTGGCTGCTGGTGCTCGCGGCGCTCTTCCTCGTGCTGTCCACGTGTTACCGGACCAGCGCCCGGATCGCCGAGGGAGCGGGCGAACACGCCGCGCACCGGCTCCGGCTGGAGCTCGGCGCCCGGGTGCTCGACCCGCGCGGCGGCGCCGACACGAACCGGCTGCCGGGCGCGCTGACCAGCATCGCCACCAACGACGCCCGCCGGGTGGGCTCGGTCGCGACCGTCCTGGCGTACGGCCTGGCGGCGGTGGCCGCCCTGACGGTCAGCGCGGTGGCGCTGCTGCGGATCTCCGTGCCGCTCGGGCTGCTCGTCCTGCTCGGCATCCCCCCGCTGCTCTGGCTCGGGCACCGCATCAGCCGGCCCCTCGAACGCCGCAGCGAGACCGAGCAGGAGCGTGCCGCACACGCCTCCGGAGTCGCCGCCGACCTGGTCGCCGGGCTGCGGGTCCTCAAGGGCATGGGCGCCGAGTCGGCCGCCGTGTCCCGCTACCGCACGACCAGCCAGGACTCGCTCGCCGCGGCACTGCGGGCGGCCCGCAGCCGGGCCGGACACGAGGGCGCCGTCCTCGCCCTGACCGGCGTCTTCATCGCGGTCATCGGCATCGTGGGCGCCTACCTCGCGATGCGCGGCACCATCAGCGTCGGTGAGCTGGTGGCGGCGGTCGGTCTCGCGCAGTTCCTCCTCGGCCCGTTCCAGCTGCTCACCTACGTCAACGCGGAGTTCGCCCAGGGACGCGCCTCCGCACGCCGGATCGCCGAGGTCCTGGCCTCGCCCGCGGCCGTGGAGGGCGGACACGCGGAACCGTCCGGACGGACCGCCGTCCACATCCGGCTGCGCGGGGTGTCCCTGGGCGCGCTGCGGGGAGTCGACCTCGACATCGCGGCCGGCAGCCTGACCGGGGTCGTCACCAGGGACCCGGCCGCCGCGAACGACCTTCTGCGCTGCCTCGCCAGGGAGGCGGACCCGGCCGAGGGCGTGATCGAACTCGACGGCGTACCGCTGACCGAGCTCGATCCCGACGGGCTGCGCCGCTCCGTCCTGGTGGCCCACCACGACGCCGACCTGTTCGAGAGCAGCCTGCTGGACAATGTGAGGGCCGGGGCCGGTTCGACCGCGGTGGTCGGCACCTCCACCGCCACGGACGGCACCTCCCGCGCCGTGGACAGTGCCCCCACCGCCGTGGACGACGCCCTCGCCGCCTCCACCGCGGACGAGGTGGCACGGCTGCTTCCCGACGGGGCGGACACGCTGCTCGCCGAACGCGGCCGGTCCCTGTCCGGTGGACAGCGCCAGCGGGTCGCGCTCGCCCGCGCACTCGCCGCCGACCGGCCGGTGCTGGTCCTGCACGACCCGACGACCGCCGTGGACACCGTCACCGAGTCCCGGATCGCCGCGCGGCTGCGCACGGTCCGCCGGGGCCGTACCACTGTCCTGGTCACCACCAGTCCGGCTCTGCTCGCCGTGACCGACCGGGTGGTCGTCCTCGAAGAGGGCACCGTGACCACCACGGGCCACCACGCCGAACTCGTCGCCGACGAGACCTACCGAGCGACGGTGCTGGCATGACGTCCACGTACGAAGAGCACGCCGGAGGGGCCACAGCCCCCGAGTCGGAAGAGGCGGCGGAGTCCATGAGCGGCACCCCTGCGGACCGGCCGGACCGCGCACTGCTGCCGACCGCCACCGGCGCCGAGTGCCTGGCGGCGCTCCGCACGATGCTGCGCGGCCACCGGCCCCTGGCGGTGGGCGCGTTCACCGTGCTGGTCATCGGAACGGCGATCGGGCTGCTGACCGCTCCCCTGCTCGGGCACATCGTCGACCTGGTGGTGGAACAGCGGGGCTCCCACGCCCTGACGCTGCCGCTGGTCCTGCTCATCGTGGTGGCACTGGCACGCGGCGCCGCCGCGGCGATCGGCAGCTCCCTGGTGGCCCGGCTCGGCGAGACCGTACTGGCGGCCGTGCGCGAGCAGTTCATCGAGCGCGCGCTGCGGCTGCCGCTCGAACGCGTCGAGGCGGCCGGCTCCGGAGACCTGGTCTCCCGGGTCACCAGCGATGTCTCCATGATCGCGAAGTCGGTGCGCCAGGCGCTGCCGGAGTTCACCCGCTCCGCCCTCACCATCGTGCTGACCCTGGTCGGACTGGCCGTGCTCGACTGGCGGTTCCTGCTGGCGGCGCTTCTGGCCATGCCCGTTCAGGTGCTGTCCGTACGCTGGTACCTGCGCCGGGCCGCGCCCGTGTACGCCGAACACCGGGTCGCCACCGGCGCGCTCCAGCACCAGCTCCTCGACAGTGTCGGCGGCGTACGCACCGTGCGCGCCTTCCGTCTGGGCGACACGCACGCCGCGCTGCTGGAGGGCCGTTCCGCGTCCGCCCGCGATCTGGCGCTGCGTGGCCTCCACATCGTCACCGGCTTCTTCTCGCGGCTGAACCTCGGCGAGTTCATCGGTCTGGCCGCGATGCTCGGCACCGGCTTCCTGCTGGTCGACAACGGCTCGGTGACCATCGGTACGGCCACCGCCGCCGCGCTCTACTTCCACAGCCTCTTCAACCCGATCAACGCCACGCTGTTCCTCATCGACGACGCCCAGTCCGCGGGCGCGAGCTTCGCCCGCCTGATCGGGGTGTCGAAGCTGCCGGCCGAGCGCACCGCACCGGGGCACGGCGCTCCGGTGGACGGCTCGGTCAAGGTGACCGCCCTCCACCACGCGTACGCCGCCGGGCGTCCCGTGCTGTGCGATGTCGCCCTGGAGGTGCACAGCGGGGAACGGGTGGCGCTGGTGGGGGCGAGCGGCGCCGGGAAGACCACGCTGGCCAAGGTCATCGCCGGTGTCCACGAGCCGCTGAGCGGGTCGATCGCCCTGGGCGGGGTCGATGTCCGTGAGCTGGGCCCGGCGGGTGTACGGAGCGCGGTGACGCTGATCAGCCAGGAAGTGCATGTGTTCGCCGGTCCGCTGGCGGAGGATCTGCGGCTCGCCCGCCCCGAGGCCACGGACGACGAACTGCGCGCTGCCCTGGGCCACGTCGGTGCCCTGCGGTGGGCCGAGGCCCTGCCCGACGGTCTGGCCACCGTCGTGGGCGAGGGAGGGCACCGGCTGACGGTGACCCAGGCCCAGCATCTCGCCCTGGCCCGCCTGGTTCTCGCCGATCCGCCGATCGCCATTCTCGACGAGGCGACCGCCGACGCCGGAAGCGCGGGAGCCCGGGTGCTGGAGGAGGCCGCCCTCAAGGCTCTGGAGGGGCGTACGGGCCTGATGGTCGCCCACCGGCTCCCCCAGGCCGCGACCGCCGACCGCATCGTCGTCCTCGACGAGGGGCGGGTCGTGGAGACCGGCACGCACGACGAACTCGTCGCCGCGGGCGGCCCGTACGCCGCGCTCTGGGCCGCGTGGTCCGACAGCCGCCGGGGCCCGCGGGAGGACGCGCCGCTCGGGGACACCGACGCGCGCTCCGTCGCACCGGCCGGCTGAGCGTGGCTGCGGGCCGACCGCGTCGGCGCGCGCAGACCGGGCAGGAGAACGCCGCTGCCCCGGAGTGAGGTGATCCTCGCTCCGGGGCGGCGGCGTTCTGCTCCCTCAGCCCTGCTGGGCCACCAGGCTCGCGGGACGCATGTCGGTCCAGTGGGACTCCACATGGGCGAGGCACGCCTCGCGGGTGTCCGGGCCGAGGACGGTCCGCCACCCGGCCGGCACCTCGGCGAAGGACGGCCACAGGGAGTGCTGGTTCTCATCGTTGACCAGGACCAGGAAGGTGCCCTGCGGGTCCTCGAACGGGTTGGTCGTCATGCGTTGTCGCTCCTTTTGGACGTTGCGGTGAACAGCTCGGAGAGCGGCTGTTCCGGGTGGGCCACCACGATGCGCAGCAGCTCCTGTAGTTCGTCGGCCAGACGCCGCGCCTTCGCGGTGCCCAGCAGGTCGGTCGCGTGGATGAGGGCGCAGTGCACGGGGCCCTCACCCCGTGGTTCGTAGAAGCTCAGGGTCAGTTCCGCGCGGGTCGAGCCGGTGGGCAGGGCCTCCAGCGAGCCCAGGCCGCCTTCCAGCCGCTCCAGATCGGCCTGTTCATGGTGGATCACCATGACCTGCGGTCCCTCCGCGGGCAGTCCGGTCGCCCCGACGACTTCGTCGAACGGGATGTCCTGACGGTCCAGGGCGCTCAGTGTGGTCTCCCGCACCCGGGTGAGCAGCTCCGTGAAGGCCGGGTCGCCGGCCGTGTCGGTGCGCAGCACGACCGTGTTGAGGAAGCAGCCGACCAGTTCGGCGAGCCGGTCCTCGCTCCGGCCCGCGACCATCGTGCCGATGGGCAGATCGGTGCCCGCCCCGTGCGCGGTGAGCAGTGCCGCCAGGGCCGCGTGCAGCACCATGAACATGCTGGTGCCGGTGGTACGGGCGAGCCGGTCCACGGCCTCGTGGAGATCGGCGTCGAGGACGAACCCGACCTGGTCCGCGGACCGGCCGTACGCGTCCGGCGCTGCCTCGCGAGGCCCGTCCGCCGGAAGCGCCAGCCGCTCCGGGACATCCCTGAGCGTCCGCCGCCAGTAGGCGAGTTGCCGTCCGCCCCGGCTGTCCGGGTCGGTGAGGTCGCCCAGGACCTCGTGCGCCCACCGCGTGTAGTCGCCGTAGGTGACAGGCAGCGGCTCCCAGGAGGGTGCCAGGCCCTGTGTGCGGGCCGCGTAGGCGGTGGTGAGGTCACGGAACAGGGGGACCACCGACCACTCGTCCACCGCGAGGTAGTGCGCGGTGACCAGCAGCGCCTGCCCGCCGTCCGGGCCGGTCAGCAGCCGCACTCCCACGGGCGCCCCCGCCTCCGGGTCCGGTGACCGCGTGGCGAGTTCGGCGAGCCGGGCCTCCAGGTCCGCGCTCGACTCCACGGCCAGCACCGGAGCCCCGGCCGGCCGCTGGTGCAGCACGCCGTCCCGCTCGGTGAACGCCGTGCGCAGCGGCTCGTGGCGGGCCGCCACGTCGGCGAGCGCGGCGGAGAGCGCCTGTGCGTCGAGCCCGCCCGTGGACCGCAGGACGAGAGCGTGGTCGAAGCCGGGGTTGCGGCGCGACGACTCCCACTGGACGCGCTGGACCGGTGCGGGCACCCGCGGCTCGTCGCGGTGACCCGCGACCAGAGCGGGGCGGGTGGCCGCCGCGCCCTCCAGTTTGGCGGCGAGAGCGGCGACCGACAGCGCGTCGAAGACGTCCCGGATGCTCAGCTCCACCCCGAACTCGGCGCGGATGCGGCCCAGGAGCCTCATCGACGCCATGGAGTGTCCGCCGAGTGCGAAGAAG